>CAIMWS010000058.1 GCA_903845125.1 uncultured Verrucomicrobiota bacterium | reverse complement strand
GTTCAATTCCCAACCGGTTAAAAGCGGGAATAGCAGCCTCCCTCATAAAACCATCGAAGGCTTTTTTTTGGTCCTCTTTCTCAAAGTGATATTGCCGCAATTCGTAGTAATCGCGGTAGGGAGGGTTTTCAGCGGCTGCCAGAGAGGGTGTCGCCAAGGGTGCCAGTGATGCGGCCCCGGCCATTTTGAGAAAAGCACGTCGTTTCATGTTTGTTAGTAGATAGAAGCGTAATTTAATAGCGTACGAAGTGTCAATGCCGGGTGTGATGGTGTCACCAATTTCCCCATCCCGGCAAAATCCCCGGAGGAACCAATCATCATCGCGGCATACCCTTGATGAAAGATCGTTTATTGATCAATCTCAAGCATTGGAGAGCAGCGTTGAATCCTGAATTCTGATCGTGGGCAGGCAGGATGGAGGGTGTTTACTTGGTGCCAACTCCCTTGCGCATTGGCGGTGACGATCAGTTTGTTCAGCATCCCTGGGCTTTAGATTACAAAGTTAACGCAGATCATGCACCTTCAAAGAAATACTGGCGGCTTGCTTGCGCAAGCCGCCAGTCAACCTACAGCCTATGAAGAACGCTAAACCTTGCGGCTCAACGTATGAGGATTTGCAAGCGGTTCTTTGCTTTCACAATGAGCGCGAAAGCGGTTGGTTAAACCTTAAAAGAGCAACGAACCCAATATTCGTCTCATGATCCCAGTATGTAGCACTTTATATGCCACATTGGGCTATAATGCTGTTTTTCAGGCTTTGAAATTGGTTCGCTTTCACCTAAAGGGCTGCAATTGCGCAAAAAAACGATGCACTGTTTTGGGTTTTCCCAATTGGCTTTGTTTCCGGAGGCGGAGCTTGGGCATCATGTACGCAATATTGTGTGCAAAAGTGACGCATTTGTGTGCAAATTTTAACCTGTGGGCGATCATTAAACACAGTGGTGTGTTTTCCTTGGACATTTTGGTTTTTGAGGCAAAGATGATTGCGTGGTTTACGTTCAAAAAGCGCCGAGCTTGATATTTTATGGTAGAAAAAACGAAGCTTCCCGATGATTTGGGACATTTTGGCCCTTACGGAGGCCGTTATGTGCCCGAGACTTTGATGCATCCACTGCAGGAGTTGGAAGCACAGTACTTTGCAGCCCAGGGAAATGCTGAATTCCAGAAGGAACTGAGCTACTATTTGCGGGAATTTTGCGGACGCCCAACCCCTTTGTATTACGCGGAAAGACTGACCCGGCACTTGGGAGGCGCCAAAATCTATCTCAAACGCGAGGATTTGCTGCATACTGGGGCACACAAGATTAATAACGCCTTAGGCCAGGTATTGCTCGCCAAAAGGATGGGAAAAACCCGGATCATTGCTGAAACTGGGGCAGGCCAGCATGGGGTTGCCACCGCCACTGTCAGCGCCATGTTCGGCCTGAAATGCATCATTTACATGGGGGAATTGGATTGCCAGCGTCAGGAATTGAATGTTTATCGGATGAAAATGCTGGGGGCCGAGGTGGTTCCAGTGAAAGCTGGACAGCGCACCTTGAAAGAAGCCATCAACGAAGCCATGCGGGACTGGGTTACCAATGTGCGCCATACCCATTATGTCTTGGGCACCGTGTATGGTGCGCACCCCTATCCGCTGATGGTCAGGAATTTCCAGCGGATTATCGGGGATGAAGCACGGGCTCAAATCCTGGAAAAAGAGAAACGGCTGCCCGATCTATTGGTGGCTTGCGTGGGCGGCGGCTCCAATGCCATGGGCCTGTTTTATCCTTTTCTGGAGGATGCCTCGGTTCGCATGTTGGGAGTGGAAGCCGGCGGCCTCGGGATTTTACCCAACCAGCATGCGGCTCGTTTCCAAGGTGGCTCCCCCGGCGTTCTACAGGGCACCAGATCGTTTGTTTTGCAGGATGGCGAAGGCCAGGTTTTGTTGACTCATAGCGTTTCCGCCGGGCTCGATTACGCGGCGGTGGGTCCTGAACATGCCTGGCTGCGCGACCAAAAACGGGTGGAATATTCCTATGCCATGGATACCCCTGCCCTCCAGGCTTTTCAACTCCTGGCCCGTTGTGAAGGTATTATTCCGGCTTTGGAATCATCCCACGCGTTGGCGGCAGTGATGGAAAAAGCTCCCTTGCTGCCGGCTGATACGTTGATCATTGTGAACCTGTCTGGACGCGGCGACAAAGATGTGGCCCAAGCCGCAAAATATCTCGGTTATTGATCGGGAATCCGGAGTGTGTTACCGCCGAAGGTTTGGCTGCAAATGATTGCGAATTAGTGTTTTATACATTAAAAGCGGCGAGTAGAGACCCGCTCTTGAACCGATCTGCAGGTGGCGAATAACAAAGGTGTTGCACCCACCGATCCAGCCAGCACGACTGAGCCAATTGCATAGGCACGGCTGGGCGTCAAATGGGGCGAATTCTGTATCTTTACAATAAGACCTTGATCATAGGCGGCACTTCAAACCGCGGTTTGGGAAGGATTTGAGGCAACAAGGTGTTGAGCCATTCCCGGGAAGTTTGGATTCGGGAAAATTCGATAAAAACCTTACCTCCGATTTCCTCCAGCCGGTAATCGAAGAATTCTGCCTTTAAAGATTGCGTTTCGCCCTTAAGTTCCAACTCGACGTTAATGCGGCGCTTTTCACGGTCAATATTGAGTTGAGTCATAGTTCCGAAAGACGCTATTTTCTGGTTGATGAATACCAAAGCTGCCTGGGATCCCAAGGCATTGCTGGCCTGTCCAAGGCGCTTCGTCAAATTTTTAAACAAACTCATGATTTCCTGAACTCTGCGGGATTGAATTGCCAGCTTTGGCGGCCAGCCAGTTGCTTTGGGTGGTTAACGATCTCCTCCAAAACCAGGCCCTCCATCCATTTTCGCCGAGAGAATCTCCTCCCTTCCCACCTGTCTGGCAAGCATCCATTCATCCGCCACCTTTTGGCTCGGATGGGTTTACGTTGCTTCATTGCAAAGTTGGGTGGCCTTTTTTGTTGCATTTCGCCGAGCCAGCTACATAGTGTTTGCCGTTGCCCGTTAATGATAACAACAACCCAATAACAGAGGTGTATGAAGAATATGAATGAAAAACAATCACGCCGTGATTTTCTCAAAACTTCCAGTGTGCTGACCGCGGGCGCCGCTTTGGCCAGCGCCGCCACTCCTTTGATGGTGCACGCCGCCGGATCCGATGTGATCAAAGTGGCGGTTATCGGTTGCGGTGGCCGCGGCACTGGCGCCGCCATTGACTGCATCAAGGCCGGCGGAAACGTGAAAATTATCGCTGTGGCGGACGCTTTCGAAGGTCGCGCCAAAGTGGCGGCGGCGGACATCAGAAAACAGGGCGAGGAAAAATCCGATCTCCCCGCGGAACGCGTTTTCTGGGGTTTGGATGCCTACCAAAAGGCGCTGGAGACCAAGCCTGACATGGTGATCCTGGCTGGCCCTCCTGGATTCCGGCCCCAG
>CAIMWS010000057.1 GCA_903845125.1 uncultured Verrucomicrobiota bacterium | reverse complement strand
GTGGCGACCAATGCCGGGCAGATCAAGACCGGTTCCTTGAGCCGCACGGACCGCGTGGCCAAATACAACCAACTGCTGCGGATTGAGCAGATCCTGGGCAAGAACGCCGTTTACGGCAGCTTGAAATAATCCATCCCGGCCGGACCATCCGGCCGCTGGAACTGGCTCCCTGGCTTTTCAAGGCACGTCGCGACGGCGTGCCTTTTTTCTTGATCCTCCGACGCAATTTAGTATAGCTGTAATGGTATTCTGCTGGCTGCGGAGTGCCCGGGTAAGCTCGTGAAATTATGAAAATAACAGTTTGGGGTAGCCGGGGATCCATTTGTTCGCCCGGTTCGAAAACCATTCGTTATGGCGGGAATACCACCTGCCTGGAACTGCGGACCACCACCGGCCGCCTGGTGGTGGTGGATGCCGGGTCCGGATTGCGCTACCTGGGCAAGCAGTTGATGAAAGAGCCCGGTGTGAAGGATATCATTTTTGTCCTCACGCATTCCCACTGGGACCATCTGATCGGTTTTCCATTTTTCGCCCCGGCCTATAAGCCTGAGTATAACATCAGCTTGTGCGGGGGGCCGGCGGCGCGCGATTCCATCCGCAAATACCTGGGCCATCAGATGAGCGCCCCCTATTTCCCGGTGGACTTCAGCATCATGAAAGCCCGGTTCACTTATGGATGCGCCTGTCCCAGCGACCGTTGCGAAGGCAAGCTGGAGGGATTCCTGGACTTCAATGAATGCAGTTCCCTGCCGCTCAACCATCCTAACGGCGGATACGGCTTCAAATTTGTGGACCGGGGCAAGACGTTCGTATTCCTGACCGACAACGAATTGCGCTTCCAGCATGAAGGCGGTTTGGCGCGCGAGCAATACGTCGAGTTTTGCCGCGGGGCGGACATCCTCTTCCACGATGCCCAATACACCGAGGCCGAATATGTCCACACTCAAGGCTGGGGCCATTCCACTTACCTCGACGCCATCGAACTGGCGGTCGACGCCAGGGTGAAGCGCCTGGGCCTTTTCCACCATGATCCGGACCGTTCCGACGACGACCTGGACCAACAGGTCAATTTCTGCCGGGACCGGCTCAGCCTTGCGGGCAGAGAGGTGGATTGCTTTGCGGTGGCGGATGGCATGAAACTTGAAATTTAGTGCCGTACGATTACGCCCCCATTCCATCCCGGGTGGGTGCCAATCGCAAGTGCTCCCAACCACCGGCCAAGCCCGGGAAAGCCTGAACTGCCGGGCCGGCACAGCAGCCATTTCTAGCCGAGTTGATGGAGGCTAATGGGTCAAGGCATACACGGCTATGTTCAGCGCGAGTTTTTTGCCGTCCTCGGGACTGACCCCTTTACCCACATTGCAGCGGTTTTCCATGCTGAAGGCGCAGCACAGGCCTTCCTCGCAAAGCACCATCACCAGGTTGCCCTGGTAAAATAATCCCTCGAGGTGGATGTCCTTTTTTTCGTGGAGGCAGCGCACACTGGTGACCACAGAAAAGGCGCGATAGATGGGATGGTCGTAGGGGAAGGAAACCACCTGTTCATTGGCGAACAACCGGGCGAATTCCCGGCGGCATGCTTTGGGGAATCCTGGATTAGTGCAGCAGCCGGAGGCCAGGAGAAAACCTCCGCGCGAAAAATAACGGCGCAAGGCCTCCAATTCTTCGGCGTTGAGGACGAAGTCGTTGTGTCCATTCATGAAGAGGAAGGGTGTTTCGTATAACTCCGGATCGGTGAAGCGGAGGACCTTTTCCTGCTGCACTTTGATCGTGGAAGCCTGGGAAACGAGCTTCATCAGCTCCTGGCCCACGCCGCCGCAGTCGTTGCCGTCGTTCTGGCTGTAGCGGATGCGGCCCATGAAGAAGGTGGTGGAAGGATCGGCATTGTCCTGCGCGCCAGGCGCCAGCAGCAACGCGGTGGCCAGGATGGCGCAAACCCGGCCGGCTAAAAACCGGGGTCGAGAGAGGAGGCAGATTTTCATCGTTTCGGGAATTTCAGGAAAGGTTCCATTTTTTCCGCAAACACCATTCCGTGCCCAGTGATCCCAGCACGGCCAGCATCATCCACGCATTGACGCCAATCGGTTCCCGCACGGGATGGGTGCGGCGCACCTGTTCCACTTTGGCTTTGATTTGGGCCACGAGTGCGGCGGGATTGCCACACTCCTCCGCTTTCACTGCCAGACCCCCACTGGCGTGGGCCCATTGGGCCAGGATTTCCATGTTCCGGCCGGTCTGCTGCAGTTCGGGGTGAAGGTCGCGAATATCCACCGTGCGGGAGGCCACCACGGCCTGATAGGCGTCCAGCACTTTGAGCGTAAACAAACCCTCGGCGGCCGGGTGGAAGCTGGACGCAACCAGCCGGCCGGGTGGCAATTCCAGTGCCTGGCTGGCCACCACTGCTTTGCTTTCGTCCTCCACCTGAAAGCGGTACGCGGCTGGCAAGCCTGGGGTGTCCAAAGCTTTGACTCGCCGTTGTAGCGCTACCTGGATGTCCGTGTTGGGGCGCAGGTCCTGGTCCGCGAGGCTGATCATTATGTCCTGGCGCACTGGTTCCCCAACGAACCGGAACAATTGGCGCCAAAAGCGGTCGTATTGCTGGACATCGGAATCCCTGGCCAGGCGCCAGCGCCAGAGGTTTTGGACGGCGATCACGGCGGAAATGCCCGCGCCGTAGCGCTGGGAAGCCATCAGGATCCGTTTGCCTGAGGGGCCGCGGTCTTCAGGGTGCTCCAGCCACACTTGCGCGCCCGGTTTGAGCGAACCCACACGGCCGTATTGGGCAAATAAAGGGAGCTGGGACCAGGCTGCCGCCGTGGAGCGGTCGCTGGCGACCCGGAACAGGGGATGCTGGAGTGCTTCTTCGGTCAGTTGTACGCGGAACGGGCGGTCGAGACCCAACGCTTCGGAATTGGCCGGGAAAGTCACCGGTAAAAGTTGTTCCAAGCGGGTGCCGCGCCAGGTGGAATTAAAAGTGGCGGGCCCGCCGATCATCAGGACGCCGCCCCCCAGGTCGCCGCAGAAATGCGCCAGCAATTCCTGCTGGGCGGGGGTGAAATCCAGCGGTGTCAGATTGGAGAGCACGACGACCCGGAACGGGGCGATCTCTTCCGTGGAGACGGGAAAACCGAGTTTGAGTTCGCCGTCCGTTTCGATGTTCTGACGGAAAATGGACTGTTTGGAGGTGCGGGTCAGGCCGGTGATTTTGATCGCCGGATCGCCTTTGAGCGCCAGGCCGATGAACTTGTATTCCCAGGTGAGCGCTCCTTGAACATACAGCACGCGTAGTTCCTTTTCGCTGGCGACCTGGACCGAAGCCGAGCCCTGGCTATTCAAGCATTGCAGGCCGGGTGCAGCGGGCGGCAGGAATTGGATGGAATAGCGGTGGAGGCCCTCGAGGCTTTCAGTGACTTCAAAGCTTTCCTGCCAGTAACGCGAGCCGGAGCCGGGTGACACTTTTTTCCGCTGCACCATGCGGCCGTCACGCATCAGCGACAAGTCCAGTGGCTCCAACTCTTCGCAGTTGACCATTTCGAGCTGGGCGGCGACCTGGAAAATGGTGTTGGTGGCCACCACTGGCGGAGCATCCACACTGCGCAGCGCGAACAAGCGGGCGCCGGCATCGCTGCCCAAACCGATCCCAATAAAAGGGGTGCGGCTTTCCACCAAAGCGGCCAGGCCGCGCGCATTTTCGCCGTTTTCATTGACGATGCCGTCGGTTAACGCGACGACGGCCAGGGGAGGATTGGGATCCGCGGCGAGGACGCGCGCGAGGGCACCCCCCAAATTGGTTCGCTTGCCGGTGGGTTCGGCGGCGCCGAGCTGGGGACCATCAGCCTGGGTGGCCTCCTCGGCGAACAGCCAGGCACGCACGGGCGTGTGGTCCGCCTTGAACGCCGGCAGCAGATGGTCGCGGAGCAAATCATAAGCCTGCCGATAACGGGTGCGGTCGTTTTCTTTGAGGGACATGCTTTCGCTGCGATCCACCAGCAAAAGCACCGGGCGCTGGCCAGGGGGCTTGCGTTCGGTGGCCACCCACATGGGTTTGGAGACCAGGAACACCAGCGCCAGCAGCGCGATCAGGCGCAGCCCGGTTTGGATGGCCACCCGTCTCTTGGGCACGCCACGCCGCATGGGCAGCCAGGCCGCCAGGCCCAGCACCAGCGCGACCAATGGCAAACCGGCCTGCCAGCCCAGGGGAAAATCAAACACCAGGGTGCTCATTTCTCCGATAATTTCTGGAAGTATTTCTCCACCCGGTCCCGGTAAGCCGCCGACAACCGCCCGGATGCAAGCCCGGTGACCTCGGGTTTCACGGCCCGGTTTTCGGGTTCCGCGTGCAGCTCGTTGTTGAATTTTTCCAGCGCCGCCATCAGGCGTTTCAGCACTTCGGCATCGAAGGCTTTCTCCCCGGGTTTCAGATCCTGGTCGAGTTCCTGGGAAAGAACCACGGCGGTGGGCTGGGCGGGAGCCAGTGCGCGCAAGGCGTTTTGCAGGTTGAAATAGGCCTCCCGACGCTGCTTTTCCCGGTCCTCCGGGGAGACGGGGCGCTGGCTTTCCAACTGCCGCAGCAGGCTGCCCAGTTGGGCGAGACCCTGTTGCAAGCCATCCGCCTGGCTGGGCTGGGATTGGGCGGCATCCCGGGCGATCCGCATCGCTTTGGGCAGGCTTTGCTCGAAAGCCGCACAAACCTTCAGCAGCGCTTGCTGGACCTGGCCCGCCGGTTCTTGGCGGGCTCCCGGCGAAACCGCTTTTTCGACCTGGCTCAATTTTTCCTCCAGCGCTGCCCGCGGCTTTTCGCCCAGTGCTTCGCGCAGTGGCGGCCCGAAGGCCTCGCTCAATGGCTGCTGGCCAGCCAGTTGCTGAAGCTGGTTGAGGGTGTCGCGGGTGTTGGCGGCCGCCTGGCGCATTTCTGACTGCGAGGGGGAGCCGGGCGCGCCGGAATTCCGGCACTGGCCAAAGCGAACGGCCTGCTGCTCCAGCATTTTTTCAAGCCGGTAGGCGTCCGCCAGTCGCTGGCTCTCGCTGTGTTGCTGGATGGCGTTGGACAATTTTTCCAAATCACCGGTTGCGGCATTGGCCTGACTCTGGGCGGTGGGGGCCTTTTTTGCGAGCGCCTGGGTGCCTTGCTCCAGGCTTCGGTCAGCGGCTTCCAGCTCCTTTTCCGCGGGTTTGAAAATTGCGGGATGCTGGCCCTGAAAATCGGCCAGTGACTGCCGGATTTTCCCTTCCTCACGGCTCAGATTCTGGCTGTTGGTGGAGACCATGCGCGGGGCTGAACGCAGGGCCAGAGTCTTTTGTTGCTGGGTCAGCTTTTGCAGAAAATCCTGCACCGCTTTTTCCTCGTTTCGAAACTCCGAAATATCTTTCAGGAGGGTGCGATTCCTGGCGGTGGAGGCGGGATTGTCCTCCTGGCCGGCCAATTCCGGGGGTGGTTTTCCAGCCAAAGCCTGGCTTTTACGGCGGGCAGCCACCAGCTCCGCCAAGCCGGTTTTTTCCTGTTTCAGGCCGTCGGAAATTTCGCTATAACGAACCAATTCCGAGGCGTTTTTCACCGCTGCTCCGGCCTTGGACAAGTGTTCGGAGGTTTCAACGAATGATTCGTTTTCCATGGCGATGGCCATTTGGGCTTTTAAATGTGCCATTGCTTTCGCCAGGTCCGCCTCGGTATTGGCGATCTGGTTGCGGTTCTGGTTCAATGTTTCAGAAGAGCCGGACGGTGGCTGGAGGAGTTGGTGGGTTTGGCGGATGACCTGTTGTTGTTGGTTGATGAGGGATGCCAGTTCGCCGAGCCAGGGCGGTGTTGATCTGGTTTGGCCGTCCGCCAATTTCGGGAGGTCTTCGCGGAAAGGGTGGACTTGCAGAAAATAAATTTCGGAAACGAAACTGTTGGAGTTCCGGGTGGAGGCCTCGGCATAATAAGAAACCACGTCCCAGTCGGACAGTTTCAGTTCATCCAGGAAAAGGGTGGGGTGGTAAACGGCATAACGCGGCTCCTGGGATGGTGGCAGTGCCTGCCTTTTCTCCGGGCCGCCATTGACCGAAAGGAGCCAGGCCACTTGGGCCAGTTCCTGGTTGGCGGCGGCTTCGATTTGCAGGGGCACCACCTCCACTTTGGTTACCTCCAAATCGCGGCCGGGTTCAGTGATGCGAACCTCACCCCACGGGCGGTCCACCTGGTTGGTTTTAGCCGGGGCGGCCAATTCCAAAGTTTGGCTGCCAGCCGGTTGGTTGGTGGTGGAGTTGGGCGCCGGGTGGCGGGCGGCGTAAGTTTCCTGGAGCCGCTGCCAGGGATCGTAACGCTGGTAGAACCAAACCGCCGCTTCGATGGCCAGGATGCAAACCCCCAAGTGAAGGAGCGCGCGCCGTGCCGAAAGGGAAATGACGGGTGGACGCCGGAGCAGGACGGATTGCGCCTGGTTGAGGATGCAGCGATAAAAAGGGGCGATGGCCTGTTTGCCGCGATCATCCTCCAAGGCCACCAGGGTGTTGACCCGGTCCAAAAGCTCTGGATGGCCTTGCTCCAAGGTGCTGGCCAGCCAGCGCCGCTCGGAATTAAGATGCACCACTACGACGGTGATGCCAGCCCAGACAATGGTGGCGAGACAGGCCACGAGGAATACCACCCAACGGGTGGGCGCCGGTTCCTCGATCCAACCTTTGAGCATGGCGGCGCCCAGCAGTAAATAGAGGAGCGCCAGGATGGCGCCTAAAGTGCTGGTGTGCTGGATAACTGCCAGCCAGCGCTGGCGGTTTTGCACCTGCTCAAAATTACGTTCCACTAAATTAATCATGCAGCGAATCTCCTGGCGGATGTCCAAAGACTCTCTAATACCAAGGCGCCGAGCCCCGCGACAGCCAGCCACCACCAGATTTGCTGCAGCCAAATGGCGGTGCGGCTCATCTGAACCGCCGCTGGCGCCACCAGTGGTTTGGGGGATTCGATTTTGCTCTTCAATTGCCACGACTTGAACGTCTCCGGCGAATCGAGGTAACTCAACAGCGACTCTTTGGGAGACGGATTCACGTTGAATACTTTTTCGAGGGCGGGTTGATCGTCATACGCCAGGTCATACAGGCCTGGGCGGCCGGGCAGCGGGATTTGGGCCTGGGCCCGGGCCACAGGTATCCGGGCCAATATTCGTTCGCCGTCGCGCAAGACCGCTGCGCGGACCGGCGAATGGGGAGGCAAACGCACCGTGGCTATTTCGCCCGGTTCGTAATCCGCGGGGGACGGGTCTTCGGGCCGTGCGTGCTGCAGACAAAGATCCAAGAACGGGATGAACGTCAGGTGGGTTGGCCAGGTGGTTTGGGCCCGCTCAAAACCGAACGCCGCGACCAGCAAACGGCCCGGATATTGGGAGCTTTGGAAAAACAACGGCCGGCCGGACTCGGAGAATAAAAGGGGAATGGCATCGGCGGTCTGCAGGGGATGGTATTGGGTTACTTTGACTTCCAGCAAATTCCCAAAATCCGGTGATAAAAAGGGGTGAAATATGGGGTGATTGAACCAGGCATGTTTGAACCGCTCGGCCGGCTGGATCGTGGCGGCCCCCGCTTCAAATCCCAGATCCCGCAGGGCGGCGGAAATGACGGGTGAAACCCGGTTGACCAGCAGCAGCACCCCACGCTGGTTGGTCAAATAACGCCACACCAGCTTGCGCGCGTCGCTGGATTGCAGGTAACCGCTCTCGACGACCAGCACTTCTTCATCCTGGCCAGCCTCCAACTCGGCCGCCAGGTTTCCGGGATCCAAAGGCCGAGTGGCCCATTGGCCGCGCATGATGTCCGGAGAGAGCGCCAGTTTGAGAAACTGGGACTGGGCCAGCAACGCCACCCGGCCCTCGCGCATGGGAGGCAGGGAGAAATACACCCGGTTGTCTTCCGCCAACGCGTCGGGAAGGCCTTCCACGAGGGCTTCCCCCTTGATCCAGGCCGCTGGGTCCGCTTCCCACTGGGAGTTCAGCACCAGGCTGCCGGGGGTTGGTTCCAAGGGAACCTCCCGGCGGGTGATGACCTGGGTTCCCGAACGAATGGTCACCTTGGCGGTCCTGGCTTGGCCGGCATAGCCCAGCTTGACGGTAAAATGGACCAGCGACTTATCCCCCAGGAAAATCCGCTGCAAACGCGGCTCACTGAGGAATAAGTTGGGCGCGTTGGTGGCGGCAGGTTTGGGCAGTACGACCTCCACATGGTCCAGGAACGGGGGGGAACCGGGGTGCTCGTTCCATTGGTTTTCCTGGCTGTCACCGCAGAAGACGATTTTTTTCCGGTTCCCCAGGGAATTGGCCAGGAGAGTGCTGGCTTGACGGAACGCGCTTAAATAGGATCCGCGTTTAAAAGAGGGAGCCAGCGCCTGGATCTTTTGCCGGGCGGTTGCTGGATCTTCGCCGAACGCCACCACCACCTTGGGCAGGGAGGTCAACTCAATGACTGCGGACTGGTTGTCCAAGCCCGTATTGGCCACTTCCGCCGCGATGCGGTCGCGATCGCGCAGGAAACCGCCTCCGGCCTGGTGGCTGAGGGTGTTGTCGAGGATGTAAACCCGGCTTTCCTGGATCACCATGCGTTCCGGTTCGCGCAGGAACGGCCAGGAGAAGGCTCCGGCCAGCAAAACCACCGCCAGAACACGGAGCAGAAAAAGCCAGAAATCCTGCAGCCGCCAGGGACCCTGGCGGGGATGGGGGGAGTCCTCCAGGAATCTCAGCGCGGAAAAGCGATGCACCCGGCTTTCCGACTGGCGCCGCAGGTGCAGCCAAAGGGGGGCGCCCACCGCCAAGGCGCCCAGCCACAGCCACGGATTGAGGAAGGAGAGGTTCATTTCAGCTTTTTGCGCTCCGCCAGGAACATGGCCAGCGCCCGCCATGGATTATCATCCGTGCGCACCACACAATGCGGCATGGCCAGGCCCTGAAACAATTGGCGGTGCTGCGCCATGAATTCGTTGAACCGGGCCAGGTAGCGGTCGCGAACTGCGTCGGGCCTGATTTCCCGGCGCGCCCCGGATTCCAGATCCTCGAACAACTGCGGTTCCTGAAAGGGGAACTCGATTTCATCGCGGTCCAGCACCTGGAAAACCAGGCATTCATGGCCCTCGAAACGGAGCTGCTTGAAAGCCAGTTCGATCTCGGACTCGGGCTCGAGCAAATCCGAGAAGAACAGGATGATGCTGCGGGCGTTGACCAACCGGATGGTGTGCGCCAGCAACTGCGCGAGCCGGGGGCCGCCCGCCGGCTGAAGGTTTTCCAAATGGCGCAGCATGATCCCAAATTGGGAGGCGCTTTGCGAGGGCCGGATAAAACGGGGAATGTCATCCGCCCCGTTCAGGGTGATCATGCCGGCGGCGTCATTTTGCTTCAGCAAAAACCAGGTCAGCGCCGCCGCGAGAATGCGTGCCACGTCCAGTTTTGAGCCCCAGGCCGCGGAGCCGCGGTAGGCCATGGAGGCACTGGTGTCGCAAACCACATAGAAGCGCGTGTTGGTTTCCTGCATGTAGCGCTTGATGTACAGCTTGTCGCTGCGCGCATAACGCCGCCAATCGAGGTGGCGCAGATCGTCGCCTGGCTGGTAATCGCGGTAATCGCTGAACTCCACGCTAAAGCCGTGGAAAGGGCTGTCATGCAGGCCGGTCAGGAATCCCTCCATCACATAACGCGCCTTGAAATCGAGCCCTTCCAGCGCGGCCAGGGCCCGCGGGTCGAATTCCTCGTAACATTTCAACCGACCCTTTACATGCCGGGGCTTCTTCGGAACGCTGCTGAAACCCTATCCAGGCACTTCCACCGGCAAAGCCTACCGGTCGTTCACTCCGGAGACAAG
>CAIMWS010000056.1 GCA_903845125.1 uncultured Verrucomicrobiota bacterium | reverse complement strand
TTAATTTTTGCATGGGTGCTCAACAGCCGTCCAGTGGCCGCAGGCTGGCCAACACCATTATCCCGAGCGCATCTTTCACTCATTTGAAACCGGGCCGCCATCGGATCGACACATTCCTCAGCCAATCTATGGACGATGTGGAAATCAATTCTGACTTCGGCGGGATGGGCTGCCTTGGTGGCCATCACCGTGCTGGTGGCGAGCCTGGCTGACCCGGGTAGGCCAGCCGCCGGCGGGAAAACGATCCGCCGGCTTCCGGCATCTACCACTGTACAAGGTGGCAGCGCCAGTCTCTCGGCGGAAATGCCGGGCGCGAGATCCGGCGACGAAAACCTGCATTCCCGCGTCAGCGGCCGCAGCCTGCGCAAAGCCATTAAAAAAGCAGCGGCCGCCCGGCCGAATCCGGGCCTTGGGGAAAACCTGGTCCAGCTGGTTGCACCGGCCCAATGAAACCGCCCCAGCCTTGCTGGCTGGCCTCCCCACCGCTTATGTCTGCCACGCACACTTCCTCCCTTTCCGCCGCCAGCGTCCTGCTCCCGGAACCGTCTGCCCGGCCGGCCGGCCCGGCTTCAGCGGCCCGCTCCCATGCCTTTTTGGCAACCTTGGTGCTGAGCTATATGGGGATTTATTTGTGCCGCAAAAACCTCTCGGTGGCCGCCCCCCTGCTACAAAACGCCTGGGGCTTGACCAAGAGCCAGGTCGGCCTGGTGGCCAGCGTCAGCACCCTGGCCTATGCCAGCGGGAAAATCCTCCTGGGTCCCCTGGTGGACCGGCTGGGAGGGCGTTTTTGCCTGCTGGCTTCCATGGCTTTGGTGGCCCTGTTCGGCGCGGCCGGGGCGCTTGCGCCCTCCCTGGCCTTCCTCACCATCGCCTGCAGCGCCAACCGGTTTTGCGGCGCGGCCAGTTGGGGGTCTATGGTGAAATTGGTGCCGGAGTGGTTCCCGCGCTCCAGGTTGTCGTTCGCGCTCGGCCTGCTGTCGTTGAGCTTCGTGTTTGGCGGAGCGGTGGCGGTCGCCTTTGCGGGCTGGGTGGCCCGGCGCAGCGGGGATGATTGGCAGGCCGTCCTGGGGGTGCCGTCCCTGGTGCTGCTCGTGCTCGTGCCCCTGGCTTGGTTGAGCTGGAAATTCCTGGAAGCAGGCGGCCACCAGCCTTCCCCTGCCGGCCCCGCCCCGGAGCGGGCGCACGGCGGCGCCGGACCTTGGGGCGACCTCCTGCGCAACCGGCAGTTCCTGGTAGTCTGCGCGCTGAGTTTCACGGCGACCTTCATGCGCGAGACCTTCAATTTCTGGACGGTCGATTTCATCATGACCAAGGGGGGATCGAAGGTATCCAGCCAGGTGGCGGCGCTGCTGTCCACCCCGTTTGATTTATGCGGGGCCGCGGGCATCATCCTGCTGGGCTGGATTTATGGGCGGCTGGATCGCTGGCAGCGCCAGTGGCTCGTTTCCGGCCAACTGGCTTTGCTGGCCCTGCTGCTGGCCGGATTGCCCGGGATATTCAACCAGGGATTTGGCTGGCTGTCGCTGGCCGTGGGGTTGATCGGTTTCCTGGTTTACGGCCCCTACAGTCTATTGGCCGGGGTGCTGGCGATCGAGGTCCAAGGCCCGGCTCGCGCGGCGACCGTGGCCGGGTGGGTGGACGGTGTGGGCTACCTGGCCGGGGTGCTATCCGGCCAGTTCTTCGGCTGGCTCCTGGAGCAGGGTGGCTACCGGCTCGGATTCCAGGTGATGGCCGGGCTCACCCTGGCCGCCGCCATGCTCTGTTTGTTCCTTTATCCAAAACGCGCGGGGCTGGCGGAGGAGAGCACCGCCGCTCCGGCACAGTTTTAAAGATATGATGAAGATAAAACTGGTGGTTTTTGACATGGCCGGCACCACGGTGCGGGATGATGATGCGGTCAACCATTGCTTGCGCCAGGCCCTGGCCTGGCGGGCCTTAAGCGTAACCCGCGACGAAGTCAACGAGGTCATGGGGATGCCCAAGCCGCTGGCCATCCAACTGCTTCTCGAAAAAAAGCTCGGCGTCACCGCCACCGCCGCCGCGGGGGAAGTCCGGCAGATTCACGACCAATTCCTCGCCCGCATGATCCATTTTTATCGAACCGACCCGGCGGTGCAGGAGATCGAAGGCGCCACCCAGGTCTTCCGCCAGCTCAAAGAGGCAGGTATCCGCGTGGCCCTGGACACCGGCTTCAGCCGCCAGATCGTGGACGTGATCCTGCAAAGACTGGGCTGGGACAACCGGGAGCTCCTTGACGCCACGGTGGCCAGCAACGAGGTGTTGCGGGGACGGCCGCACCCGGACCTGATCTTCCAAGCCATGGAGCTGACCCATGTGGCGGATCCGGCCAGCGTGGCCAAAGTGGGCGACACCCCCTCGGACCTGCAGGAAGGCGGGGCCGCGGGCTGTGGGTTGGTCGTGGGTGCCACCTATGGATCCCATACGCGCGAGCAACTCACGGCGCACCCCCACACGCACCTTATTGCGAGCCTGGCAGAATTGCCGCCTTTGGTGGCGTCCGCCCGCCAGCCCATCCCCACCCGCCTTCAAAACGCCTGAATTATTCCTGATATGACCACTCCTATTCCGCCAGCCCCGGCCAGGGACAAGCTGCTTTTCACCCCCGGCCCGCTCACCACCAGCCTGAGCGTCAAGCAGGCGATGCTGCACGATGCCGGCTCCTGGCATTTCGAGTTCAGCCAGCTGATCAGAACCTTGCGCGAACAGATCCTCGCGCTGGCGGAGCTCCCGGCCGGGGGCGGTTGGGAAACCGTATTGATGCAGGGCAGCGGCACCTTCGGCGTGGAATCAGTGATCGGCTCCGTGATCCCGCCCGCGGGCAAGCTGCTGGTGCTGATCAACGGCGCCTATGGGGAACGCATCGCCCAAATGGCTGGCGCACTGAAAATCCCGCACGTGGCGCTCCGCTTCCCGGAGCACGAGCCGCCCTCCATCCCGGCGGTGAGCCAGGCGCTGGCGGCCGATCCCTCCATCCGGCACGTGGCGGCGGTGCATTGCGAAACCACCACCGGCATCCTGAACCCGCTGGCCGGGATTGGCCGCGAGGTGAAACGGCATGGCTGCGTGTTCATCGTCGATGCCATCAGCAGTTTCGGGGCGATCCCCATCGACTTGGAATCGGCGGGTATTGATTTCCTGGTCTCCTCGGCCAATAAGTGCCTGGAAGGGGTCCCGGGCTTTAGTTTCATCATCGCCCGCCGGGAGCGGCTCCTGGAAACGGAGGGCTGGGCGCGCAGCCTGAGTTTGGATCTGTTGGGCCAGTGGCAAGGCTTCCAGAAGAATGGTCAATTCCGTTATACACCTCCCACTCATTCCCTGCTCGCCTTCGCCCAGGCCTTGGCGGAGTTGAACCAGGAAGGCGGGATCCCTGCGCGCGGCGAGCGCTACCGCGCCAACCACAGCCTGTTGCTCAACGGCATGCGGGCGATGGGATTCCACCCTTTCCTGTCCCCGGAGTGGCAGAGCTTCATCATCACCGCGTTTCATTTCCCGGCGCAGCCCGCTTTCCGCTTCCCGGAATTCTACCGCTTGCTGAGCGAGGCCGGGCTGATCATTTACCCCGGCAAGTTGACCCAGGTGGATACCTTCCGCATCGGCACCATCGGCCGCCTCTTTCCCGCGGATATCCGCCAATTGCTGATGGCGATCCGGGAAACCCTCGGCGAACTGGGCTGCCCGGCGCCAGTCCTCAGCCCCGCTGCCCTCTGATCACCGGAATCAAAAACCCCCCGCAATTTAATCCTCCAGCTTGTTTGTGAATACGCCCCAGACCCATCCGCCGGCCAGTCTGCAGCACCTTAAATCCGAAGGGGACATCAACCTTTCGCCACACCGGGCCGCCTGGGCCAGGGACAACCTCGACGCCGGGACCCATCACTGGCTCGCGGAAGATGCTGAATTTTTCCTGCACCAGGCACTGAGCACCCCGTGCCTGGATGTCCTTCGCAAAAGCGAGGGGATTTACCTGGAAGATCTGCAAGGCCGGCGCTACCTGGATTTCCACGGCAACAGTGTGCACCAGGTCGGCTACGGCCATCCGCGCGTGGTGGAGGCCATCATCAACCAAATGCGCGAACTTCCCTTTTGCCCGCGCCGCTTCACCAACCTCCCCGCGATCGGGCTGGCGAAAAAGCTGGCGCAATTGGCGCCCGGCGATCTGCAGAAGGTGCTTTTTTCGCCCGGCGGGACCACCGCCATCGGCATGGCTTTGAAGCTCGCGCGGATCGTCACGGGACGATATAAAACCATTTCCATGTGGGACTCGTTCCATGGCGCCTCCCTGGACGCCATCTCCCTGGGAGGCGAAGCCATCTTCCGCCGGGGCATCGGCCCGCTGCTGCCGGGCTGCGAGCATGTGCCGCCACCGGACGCGCGCCATTGCCTCTGGGGCTGCGCAGGAAAATGCAGCCTCAAGTGCGCCGATTACATCGATTACGTCCTGGAAAAAGAGGGCGATGTGGCCGCCGTCGTGGCCGAAACCGTGCGCTGCACCCCGTTCATTCCGCCACCGGAATATTGGAAAAAAGTCCGGGCCGCCTGCGACCGGCATGGCGCCCTGCTGATCCTGGATGAGATCCCCATCGGCTTGGGGCGGACGGGCAAAATGTTTGCCTGCGAGCACTACGATATAGTGCCCGACCTGCTGGTGATTGGCAAAGGCCTCGGCGGCGGGATCTTCCCGCTGGCGGCGTTGATCGCCAGGAAGGATTTGGATGTGGCGGCCAGCACCGCCCTGGGGCACTACACCCATGAGAAAAATCCCGTTGCTGCCGCCGCCGCGCTGGCCACCATCGAGTGCCTGGAGAGCGAGGGATTGCTCGAAAACGCCCGCCGGTTGGGCGAACACGCCTTGGGCCGGATGCGGACCATGATGGAACATCACCCGTGCATTGGCGATGTGCGAGGCCTGGGACTGCTGCTGGGGATGGAAATAGTCACGGACCGCCGCACCTTTGCCCGGGCGGCTGACACCGCCGAAAAAATCCTTTATCGCGCCCTGGCCAGCGGCCTGAGCTTCAAGCTGACCATGGGCAATATCATCACCCTCACCCCCCCGCTCACCATCACGCTGGCAGAAATGGACCGGGCCTTGGACATCCTGGAGGACTGCATTGGCGGAGTGGAGCACGGCCCGGAATTGCGGGTCCGGTTGGGTGAAATTGGAAGCCCGCGCACCGAAATCCCAGGCCCGGGCAAGCCTAATGGGGAGCCCAATGGCGAGTTGGCTTCCCTGGCTGATCATTTTTCGGCTGGCCGGGTTTAGGCTGTTCCCTCGGCCAACCGAACTGGGCGGACCTTCCTGCGTCGAGGATGGGTCCGCCATTTTTTCCTGCCGCCAAATCGGCCCCGGCCAGCACCATGGGGCCAAGCCATGGGCCTGGCCGGAAGGCTTGGATTTTCCTAATTATCACCTGGCTGCCATCTATTCACCATCGGTTTGCGCCATCCTGGCCTGGGCAATGGAAAAGTCCATTGTGGCTTGGTTCGCTGGTGCCGGCCGGGGCCGGAACTGGCTGCGGGCGCCATCTATCAACAAAAAGTTTGCATTGTGAACGGAAAAATTCTGGTTGTGGACGACGAACCGGATCTGCTGGATCTGCTGGATTATAACCTTAAGGCGGATGATTACGAGGTCTTCACCGCCAAAGACGGCTGGGAAGCCGTTCTCCAGGCGCGCACGAAGTTACCCGATCTGGTGCTGCTGGATGTCATGTTGCCGGGGCTGGATGGCTTTACCGTGTGCGAGGAATTGCGCCGCCATCCCGAAACCGGAAAAATCCCCGTGATCATGCTCACGGCGTTCAGAGGCGAAATCGCCCGCTACCACAGCATCGCCTCGGGCGCCACCGACTTTGTGCGCAAGCCCTTTGTGCTGGCGAATCTTCTGCGGCGAATTCGCGCCGCCATGACGATGGGGGCCTGAAAAAACCATTGGGAATGCCCACCGGCCCGCAACCCAACCCAAATCCAACGGAACAACCGCTGCCAGCGCCATTTCCGAAAATCCATGGGCGGGCATGCCAGTCCAAGGGGGCTTCAGCGCGGAATCCCATCTTTATGATAAAAACTTACGCCATCGACACCCATGTTCTGTTATATGATCCAGCCAGCCTCCTTGGTTTCGAGGACAACCCGGTAATCTTGTGCGAGCAAGTGCTGCGCGAACCGGACGCACCTTGAACAACGCGATCCTGATCATCGACGAAGCGCAAAACCGGACGCCCCACGAGGCCAAACTGCTCCTCACCCGGGCCGGGCAAAATTGCCGTATATTCCGGACGGGCGATCCGGGCCAAATCGACAATCCTTACGTGGATGCCACTACCAAGGGGCTGGTTTACACCTCCTGCCGCATGCGGCATAAACCCTATGTGGCAGCCATTCACCTGGTGCGGGGCCTGCGCGGCGTGCTGAGCGCACTGAGCGAGCGGGCGGCTGAAAGGCTATGAAAACGGGTTGGCGATGGGATTCCAAAAGCCGTCCCAGGCATCGGTTTTTCGCTGGGGCCTGGCAGGCCCGGCATAAAAACCCGGCTATATATGGCAATCATGTTACAATTATTACATTCACATGAAGTACTTGATTTTTGACCGTCCATCCATACTCTCTGACGCCAGTTTTACTAAACAGGGTGCGCATTTGAAGCAGGTTACCGATTCTGAGGTTGATTCTAAACAATTACACCCGGATCCGGGGATGGGAACTGGGTGGAACCTTTCAACAACATATGGCGGAAGCTAATCAGAAACGGCGGTTGGTGGCGGGAGTGGATTTGGGCGGCACCAAAATCCTCGCGGGGATCTTCGATGCCCAGATGACTTGCCTGGGGCGGGCGAAGCTCACTACCAAACCGGAACGCGGCTTCAAGGAAGTGGTGGGCCGGATCGGCCGGTGCGTCGAGGAGGCAGTGGATGAGTGCGACCTGGAGATGAGCCAGATCCAGGCAGTGGGCATCGGCGCGCCGGGGGCGGTGGACGCGGACACCGGGGAGGTGGTTTTTGCGCCCAACCTGGACTGGCACGAAGCCCCGCTGGCGGAGGCCTTGCGGGGCCTGCTGAAACTGCCGGTGCGGGTGGAAAATGACTGCAATGCGGCCACCTTGGGTGTCCACCGGGTTGAATTCGGCGGCACGCCCAGGAATTTGATCGGCATTTTTTTGGGCACGGGCATCGGCGGCGGCTTCATCGTCAACGGCGAACTCTACTGTGGCGCCAGCCATGCGGCGGGGGAGATCGGCCACATGGTGATCGACGTGGGCGGCCCCAAATGTGCCTGCGGTAACTCCGGCTGCTTCGAAGCCCTGGCCAGCCGCACCGCCATCTTCAAGAAGCTTCAAAAAGCCATCGCCGGCGGCCAGGAATCGCTGCTGGCCGACCAACTGGGCGCGGATCTGAAAGGGATGCGCAGCGGTGATTTGCGCAAGGCCATCCAGCAGGGCGACAAACTGGCGCGGCAGGTCATCACGGACGCGGCGGATGTGTGCGGCATCGCCCTCGCCAACCTGGTGAATTGCTGCAATCCCGAAGTGGTGGTGCTGGGCGGGGGGCTGATGGAAGCGCTGGAGAATGAGATGGCGCCAGTGATCATCAAATCCGCCCGCGACCACTTTTTCACCGGTAACCAAAACGTGAAGATCGCGGTCTCGCACCTGGGAGACGATGCCGGCATCATCGGGGCCGCCGTCCTGGCCTGCGGCCTGGCGGCTTAGCCTGGATTTTCAATGAACCGGTAGCCGACATTGCGGACCGTATCGAGGTAGCGGGCGGCGGACCCGATTTTCTGGCGCAGGCGGCGCATGTGCGTATCCACCGTCCGGGTGTCCACCAGGCTGTCGTAGCCCCAAACATCCTTGATGAGCTGCTCCCGCGTCTGCACCCGCCCGCGCCGCCCGGCCAGGATCTGGAGGAGCTTGAATTCGGTGGCCGTGAGCCGGATCTCCACGCCGTCCACCAGCACTTGGTGGCGCGGGATATCGACGACCAATGGCCCGAACGCGAAAATATCCTCCAGTTTCGGCTGGGCCGCCCGGCGCTTGAGCAGATTCTTGACCCGCAACACCAGTTCGCGCGGGCTGAAAGGCTTGATGACGTAATCGTCCGCGCCGAATTCCAAGCCCAGGATGCGGTCGATTTCGGAAGTCCTGGCTGTGACCATGACGATCGGAATGGCGGCGGTGGCGGTATCCCGGCGGAGGATTTTGCACACCTCAAAGCCGTCCATCTCGGGGAGCTGCAGATCCAGCAGGATCAGATCGGGCAGCCAGGCCTGCGCCTTGGCCACCGCCTGCCGGCCCGTCTCCGCCGAAGCGATGCTGTAGCCCTCCTGGCGGAAGGTGTAGGATAGCAATTCGATCGCGTCGGGTTCGTCCTCCACGATCAATATTTTCAGGGCCATAAACAGGATGGGGTTTTCAGCCAGGGCGGCCGGAAGCCGGCGCCGGCCCGGGGCTCAGCCAAACCGGCCGGTGACGTATTCCTCAGTTTGTTTTATCGACGGATTCGTAAACAAGGTGATGGTGCGGCCATATTCCACCAGTTCACCAAGGTAAAAAAAGGCGGTGAAATCAGAGATGCGCGCCGCCTGCTGCATGTTATGCGTCACGATGACGATGGTGAAATCCTGCTTCAGCGCCAGGATCAGCTCCTCGATTTTTCCGGTGGCGATGGGATCGAGGGCCGAGGCGGGCTCATCCATGAGCAGGATGCCCGGTTCGATGGCGATGGCCCGGGCGATGCACAGCCGCTGCTGCTGCCCGCCGGACAACCCCAGCGCGCTGGCATGCAGACGGTCCTGAACCTCCTCCCACAAGGCGGCCTGGCGCAGGCTTTTTTCCACGCGATCCTGGAGATCGGATTTGGATTTGACGCCCAGCAGGCGCAGCCCATAAGCCACGTTTTCAAAAATGGTTTTGGGGAACGGATTGGAACGCTGAAAAACCATGCCCACGCGCTTGCGCAGCTCGATGACGTCGATCTCCGGATCGTAAATTTCCTGCCCGCCCACCAGGACCTGCCCCTCCAGGCGGACGTTATCGATGAGATCGTTCATCCGGTTGAAACAGCGCAGCAGGGTGGACTTGCCACACCCTGACGGCCCAATGAAAGCGGTGACCACCCGTTCCGGCACCTTCAGTGAAATATGCTTCAGGGCCTGGCTGGGGCCATAATACAAATTGAGCCCCCGGGTTTCGATCATGGGGTGGCCGGCATTCCGGGCGGCATCGGCCGACAGATCGCGGCCCGCCAGGGCTGGGTGGGAGTTGACGGTGATGCTCATGGTTAATGGGCGGCCCGCATGCGGGTCCTGATCCGGGCCCGGATCAGGATGGCCACCAGGTTCAACGCAAAGGTCAGCAGCAGCAGAACCATGACGGTGGCATACAGGATGGGCCTGGTCTTATCGATGTTTGGGGATTGGGTGGAGAGGATGAAAACGTGGTAGCCGAGGTCCATGAACTGGTCGGTCAACGACTGCGGCAGCCGGGCCATGTAGTAGGCGGCCCCGGTGAACAGGATCGGCGCGACTTCCCCGGCCGCGCGGCTGATGGCGAGGATGCCGCCGGTGAGGATGCCGGGCAGCGCCTGAGGCAGCACGATCCTCCAGACCGTTTGCAGCTTGGTGGCGCCCAGGGCCAGGCTCGCCTCCCGCAGACCTTGGGGAATGGCGCGCAAGGATTCCTCGGTGGCGACGATGACCACCGGCAACGTCATAACCGCCAGGGTCAGCGAGGCCCAGAGGATGGCTGGCTTGCCCCACACCGGCTCCGCCGCTCCCGGCAGCAGCCAGGCATCCAGGCGCTGGCCCAGGAAATTGATGAAAAAGCCCAAACCGAACAAGCCGAACACGATGGATGGCACCCCGGCGAGGTTGTTGACTGCTCCCCGGATGATCCGTGTGTGCAGGGAGCTGGAGCGGGCGTATTCCGTGAGGTAAACGGCGGTGATGACCCCGGCGGGTATCACAAACAGGCTCATCAGGATCACCCTCGCCGCCGTGCCGGCGATCATGGGCAGCACCCCGGATTTGCCCACATCGAACATATCCTGCGCAGTGCCGCCGGTGAAAAAGCCCCAGGAAAAATTCGCCCCCCCATGGTAAACGATATTGGCGAGGATCACGCCCAGGATGGCCAGGATCAGGACGGTTGCCAGGCCGGTGAGGCCGGTGAAGCATAAAGACACCGGGTCCAGGCGCCGTGGGGGAATGGGATTAAAGACGGGATTGGACATCAAGCCAGGCCTTCCAAACGCTTTTTCAGGCGGTGGATGATCAACTCGCCCGCCAGGTTGGTGATGAAAGTGGCCACCAACAGCAGCGCCCCGATCAAAAACAGAACCCGGTAATGGTTGCCGCCAAAAACGGTTTCCGCCAGTTCCGCGGCCACGGTGGCGGTGACCGTGCGGGTGGAGTCGAAAAGGCTCCAGGACATGATGGAGGCGTTGCCGCTGGCCATCAGCACGATCATCGTTTCCCCCACCGCCCGGCCAAAGCCCAGGATGACCGCCGCAAAAACGCCCGGCAAGGCCGCCGGGAGGACCACTTTCCAAGCCGCCTGCCAGCGGGTCGAGCCCAGCGCCAGCGCGGCCTGGGTATAGCTGCGCGGCACGCCGGTCAAGGCATCCTCGGCGATGGAAAACACCACGGGGACCACCGCGAGCGCCAGCGCGACGCCCGCGACGAAGGCATTCAACCGCGACTCATAGCCAAAGACGCTTTTCAGGAAGGAGGCCATGACGATGAGCGCGAAAAACCCGGCCACCACGGACGGGATGCCGGCCAGCAGCTCGACCGCGGGCTTCAGCCACTCCCGCAGCCGGTTGGACGCCAGCTGGGAAACATACAGGCTGGCCGCCAAGGCCAAAGGCACCGCCAGCATCAAGGCCACCAGGGTCGTCTTCAAACTGCCGACCAGGAGCGGGATGATGTTGAACTTGGGAATATCCGAAACCGGCTGCCAGATGTAGCTGGGGCGCTCGTAGCCGGTCCACTGGTGGGGCAGGAACATCTGCCGCCAGGCCAACGTGTTGATGCCGCTATCCTTGTCGTCGGGGACTTTTTGTGCGGCCTCCACCCGGACGGCCATCAATTCCTTCAATGTTTCGCGGTCCATTTGCGCGAGCTGGCGGGCATCCAAGCCGAGGTATTTGCCCAACTGCCCGTGCGGTAGGTTGTCCATTTGCTCCACCGGGATCACCGGCTGGCGGACGGCATTATTGACCTGGCCAAAAACCACCGGCAGGGCCTCCCGGGTCACAAACACAAAAATCAGGAAGACCAGCACCATGGCGGAAAAGGAGACGCCAAAAATAAACCATTCCGCCAGCAATTCCAGCGGGCGGGCCCGGTATCCCCGGCGGATGCCCATCCACCCGGCGGTGCGCGCGGAACTGGTTTGGGGAGGTTTCATGCAGGGTTGGTGTGGCGCCCTGGCCCGGGAGCGGCGGGGGGATTAAATCCAGCCGGAGCCAGCCGGAGAGAATCCCGCCCGCCCTTCCTATTCCGGGGCGAGCCCCAAATCATTGCCGTAAGCGGGCGGGCAGCGGATAATACCCGATGTCCTTGACAATCTTCTGGCCGTCGTCGCTGCGGATCCAGGTCAGGTAATCCCCGATCTCGCCTTTGTCGAGGGCGGGATTCACATAGACGAACAAGTAGCGCCAGATGGGGTACACCATTTGGGTCACCGTGTCATCGTTGGGCAGCACCGCCGGCGAACTGGAATCCTTTTTGACGGCGACCACCTTGATGCCGGAACTATAGGCGGCGCCACCATAGCCGATGCCCTTGGGATCCTTGGCCACCGACTGCACCACCGCCGCCGTCCCTTGCATGGTCTGCACCGTGGCCGCGAAGTCCTTGCCTTTCAGAACATGTTCCTTGAAGAACTCATAGGTGCCGGAACTGTTCTCCCGGCCATACACCGTGATCGCCGCATCCGCCCCGCCAACTTCCTTCCAGTTTTTCACCTTGCCGGTGAAAATGCCCTCGAGTTGTTCCAAGGTCAGTTCCTGGACGGCGGCATTTTTCTCGCTCACGTAAACGCTCAAGCCATCCATGGCCACCTTGTATTCGCGGGGCCGCTTGCCAAAGGCCTTGATGCAGGCTTCCGTTTCCTTGGGCCGGATGGGCCGGGAGGCGTTGGCCAGGTCGGTGCTTTTATTTTGCAGCGCGGCGAAGCCCACCCCCGAGCCGCCACCCGTGACTTGGATTTTGGCGCCCGGATGTTTCCCCATATAAATCTCGGCCCATTTTTGGGCCAGGATGACGAGGGTGTCCGAGCCTTTCACAGTGATGGTGGCGGCCAGGCTGGCGGCATTGGCTGCCCCCAGCAAAGCCAGGACGGCCATGGTGCGGATGATTCTGTTCATAGGTTTTTTATTTTGGTTGAGTGGCACGCTTCCATTGTTTGATGCATTAGAATTTCCATTGCGCATCAACTTGAATGCGATGCGTCGGGGCGGAGTTGGCTACTTTGGGGTCTTCGATGGTTTCCGTGAGAAAGTAGGTGACGCCCAAGGTCATGCAATCGTAGGGCGAATAAGCGGCTTTGACCACATGCCCGCGCACGTTGGTGCCCGAATAATACCCTCCGGAGCGGTATTTCCCGGAGGCGTATAGCGTGCGGTCGTTGAAGTAGGAGGGGCCGGCCCCGAGCGGTTGCTGGCGATAGTACGCGCCGAAATCCGAATCCACCAATTCCTCAAACCAGGCGTCGCCTTGGAGTTCCTTGTAGCGATAGGAAACATCCCAGGTTCCTTTTTTGCCGGATTTGCCGAAGGTCACCCCCACCCAGTAACCCTCGTTCATGCGGTCCGCCTCCAGGTTGTTCATATATTCGCCGCCAACCTTGATCGGGAACGGCCCATTGTACGCGGGGAAGCTCGACACGGTGTAGGTAAGGCTGCCCTCCGCCACGATGGGCTGCATGCCGTTGGACAGGTAACCGTAAGTGGGATTGCGCGAATTGCCGTAATTCACATCCGGCGTGTTGGCTTTATAGGTGTCCGCCACACCGGCCATCGTGTAATCATACGCCCGCAAATTGCGCGCATCGGTGATCCAAAGGGCGCCCACCCCCGTCGATGAGGACCACTTGGGGGTCCATGCCGCATCCCACCGGGTCTGCACCCCCAGCAGGAACGGGTCGTTGCTGGAATTGCCGATTTCCGCGAGCGCAAACTCGCCCATATTCAACTTCAAGCTGTGCTTGTCGTTGAGGTTGAAGGCGAATTGTTGGCTCAACCCCTCGGGACTGTAATCCGGGTCAAAAAGCATATCCGACCAGCCAAAAGGGTTCTCCATTTTCCCGAGCGAAAACGACATGGCGGCGGTCTGGTTATTGATGGGCGTCCACTTGGCATATACTTGGGACAAGTAAACGTACTTTTTGGAACCATTGCCAGTCAACGTGGTGTTGTCGGATATGGGATCTCCCCCGAAAGTATTGGGAGCCTCGCCGGAAGTAAGGCGCAGCCCGACTTCAAACTGCTCCCTGAACGTGGCCACCATGCCGAGCCGCAGCCGGTAACGATAGCGCAGCCGGTCGGCGATTTCCTCGGTATAAAATCCCTCAAACCGCCCACGGACATCCCCGTTGATTTTCAGGCTGCTGATCCAGTCTGGCATGCCACCTTTGACCTGGTAAGCCTGGTTGTAACCCTTGTCGGATTCTTCGCGAAGGTCATTGGCCTCCTTGACGGTCAAAATCCCTTTCTCCACCAACTTGTCGATGATGGCATCGGAGGCCTGGCCGTGAGTGGAAATTGCGCCAGCGGCGATGGCCGCCACCCCCACCAGGTGAGCTGCCCATGATTTGCGTTGTGGTCTCATTTTTCTGCCTTTTGTTGCACTTTCATGCCTCAAGCTTGGGGTAATCAGATGGCAATCCAGCGGCGTGGAAGTGACAAAACGGTTACGTTTTGGGGGTGCCATGGCCCAACCCAAAGCCCGGGTGCCCGGCCAAAACGGGAGGCCGCAGGTATGAATGTGGCCACCGGAAAGATTGGGATGCAGCCAGGACGTGGGCGCCTTCAAGGAATCCGCCTGAGCCGCGCTCACGAAGGGGGAAATGGAAATGATTTGGCCGCCGGTTTTTACGCCCGCCGCGAATGGATCAAAAATCCCCAACCAATGGCATAAATGACAAGCCGGCAAAGCTTGGCGCAAAAAATCCGGCCAGCACGGCGGGCTAATTGTCAGGACCCGGTTTGGAATCTATTCCATGCGAAACCCACCGGGGCCGCTGCGCATGCTGGGCCATGCCGGATCTGGATTCTCCCAAAATAATTGACGCCCCCACCCAGCGCCAGGAATGCCAGCGCCAGGCTTCGACGATGATTTTTAGCCGGGCTTTCATCGGCTGCCCATTTCTTCGCCCTTGCCGATGAAAAAATGGCGGGTATCAGGCTAATCCACAAATTCCAGCTCGGGCGGCTGGGGAACCACGCCCAGGCGATGGCCCCGCTCGAGGAAGCGGCGGATGGATTCCCGCCCGCGGACGCCATAATCGAGCGTCCAATGGTTGACGTACATGCCCACAAAACGGTCGGTCAACGGCTGGTCCAGGGCGCGTCCGTATTGCAGGGCATAGGCCACCGCCTCCGGGCGGTGATCGAGGCTGAATTGGATGCTTTGGCGGATCA
>CAIMWS010000055.1 GCA_903845125.1 uncultured Verrucomicrobiota bacterium | reverse complement strand
GTGAGACCTTTCGAATCAATGGCGTCAAGCACTTGTAGATGAACGTCGATGGCACTTGCCTGCAAAACAGCTAGGGCGCATTGGATCAAGGTAAGGTCATCAATAAAAGCGGGAACTTCGCTACGCCCACCGTATTGCTTATAGCTCAACAAGACTGGCCGAATCGGCGCAGACGAGCGCACGGCCGCTTCAAAAAGATTGGCGTGAAAAGGTAATAGACCGCTGCCATCACTTGTAGTTCCTTCCGGAAAAAACGCAATGACTTCGCGCTCGAAGGCGAACGTGTTCTCCCGGTAGATGGATTCGCCAAACGGATCGCCGACATTGTTCAGGGAAAAGCGCAACAGCGGCTGGATCTCCGAATAATCATAATCCTGGGTGCACGGATAACCCACAAACGTGGCGGTTTGTTTTTCCATCTCCGCCTGAAATTCGGCGATGCGGGCCGCTGCCGCCGGGGGCAACGGCGGCATGGGCGAAATGCCGGGGCGCAACTGGTTATTAGGAAGTGGATCCATAATTCATTTTCCGGAGGGCGCCGGCGCAGCTGTTTCGGAGGTCCTACGACAACCTGGACGAGCGACCTTGGCGGCGCGTGAATCATTCAGGGGCAAACATTCCCATACGGGCTGGAATGGGGCTTGGCGGTGCCAGCCGTTGCAACCGCCGGTGGCCGGACGGGAGGACTGAAAAAGTGTTGGGGACGGAAGGTTCATTCAACGGGGCCCCGGAGGAAGGTGTTCCAGGAGATAACGGGCAATCAACAGGCGCACGTGAACGAGTGACCCTTTACCCTCAGCGAGCCCGTGATCGCGATTGGGATACACAAAGTAGTCGAAGCGTTTACCCAGAGCAATGAGCCGGTCCACCAGCCCTTCGGTAATCTCGATGTGCGTGTTCGTTTCGCCCGAGCCGGTGATGATCAGGAGGTCGCCGCGCAGCCCTTCGGCGTAAGTGATCGGCGCACAGGTGCGGTAGCCCTCGGGATTGTCCTGCGGCGTGCGCATGTAAATCTCCTGATACCCGGCATTGTAATACTGCGGTTGCGGCTTCGGCACGACGGCGATGCCCACGTGATAAAGGTCCGGCTGGCGGAAGAGCGCGTTCAGCGTATTCGAACCGCCGCCGCTCCAGCCCCAGATGGCCACCCGCGCGAGATCCACGAACGGGCAAAGGCGGGCCAGCGCCTTCAGGCCCGCGGCCTGCTCCTCGGTCGAGAGCGGCCCGAGGCTGCCAAATACCGCGCGTCGCCACGCCGCCCCCTTGGGCGCAGGCGTGCCCCGATTGTCCATGGTCACCACGATGTAGCCCAGGTCGGCCACCGCCCGGTGAAAGAGGGCTTGCCCGCTGCCCCAGTCGTCCAGAACGGTTTGCCCGGCGGGCTCGCCATAGACGTACACCAGGACGGGGAACTTCTTCAGGGGGTCAAAATCGCGCGGTTTGATCATCCAGGCGTCCATCACCACGCCGCCGCCGATGTCGAGCTGGAGGAACTCGGTCGGCCGCGTCAGGAGCGGCTTGACCCGGGCGGCCGGCGCGGCGTTGTCCTCCAGCACGCGCACGCTCCGGTGTTCCGGCAGTTGCACCAGTTCGGTCACCGGCGGCTGGTCGAAGGTGGACCAGGTGTGGAACGCCCAACGGCTGTCCGGAGAGAAAACATAGCGGTGCGTACCGGGCTGAGCCAGCGGCGTCACCCGTTCGGGAGTGCCGGTTCCGTCCAGGCGCCCGCGGTAGAGGTAGCGTTGCGTCGCATTGGCCGGCGAGGCGTAATAATAAAACCAACCGTGCTGGTCATCCACCTGGCCGCGCGCGATGAGGTCGCTGCCCGCCGGGGTGATTGGGTATGGTTTCGAACCGTCCCGCGCCACGACATAGGCACGCCGCCAGCCATCCCGCTCACTGATGATGACCGAGGCCTGGCCGCCGCGAATCCACTCCAGCCCTTCGTTGGCCGAAGGTTCCATATCCACCCAGGCAGGGTCGGTTTCTCCGTAAACCCTGGCGATCGCGCCCGTGCGATGGTTGGCCAGCAGAAACTCCCGCGCGTCCCGGGAACGGCTCAATTTCTCGACGAGCAGTTCCTCGGAATTCCCGGCCCAGCTCACTTGGTTCAGGTAAAATGTCCCAGGCTTGCCGGCCAGCTCGATCCAGCGCGTGGGGCCGCCTTCCTTACCCACGACGCCGATGCTCAGCGTGGAAATCGGCCCGCCGATCCGTTCATATCTCGTTTCCCGGAACGTGCGATAGGTCGGGTCGCCGGGTATCAGGACCGCCCGCTTGGGGACGGCCGAGGAATCGGTCCGGACATAGGCGATCCATTTGCCGTCGGGACTCCAACTGGCGAGGCCGTTTTCGATGGTGTCGGGATCGCCGTCTTTGGTCAGCGGCAGCGCCTGGCCACTGGCCAGGTCGAACACGATCAAGTCCGCGCCGCGCGAACCCAAAAGCTGCTGGCCATCCGGTGAAAAGGCATTCGACTCAAACCGCGCTCCGCGACCGGCGTCCACCGGACGCAAGGATCCCGACGCCGGTTCATACAACCAATGATCGCTCCCGCGCCCGCCGCTGGTCAGGTCCGTGTGCAGCAAAAAACGGTTGCCCGACGGCGCACGGATGAACCCCCGGATCCTCAGGCGCTGCGAAGTGGAGGGGACCAGAAGTTTCCCGCCGGTCACCACGACCGTGCGCTGGCCGCTGGCGGAATCGTAGCGGGCGATCTCCGCTCCCGCCGCGCCATCGGGGGTTTCCAACTTCAGATAGCCCGAGCCGTCCGGCAGCCAGGTGGCGCCAAAAGAGCGCATGCGAAACTCGTTCGTTTCGTAGATCGCCTTGATCCGCGGCTCGACCTGCGCCAGCAGGCGCGCGCCGGCTTCCGCGGCGAGGCTGGCCGCTGGCGCCGGCCAGGCGAGCGCCGCCACCACCAGGAGCGTCCATGCGCACCGCCTGGCCACAGCGCGGCAGAGACGCCATTCACGCTTGGAATTACTGCAGGCGCAGCCTGGCAACACGGTGTCGAGGGTTTCGGTCCTATGGGTCATTTTATTTCTCATGGATCTCGCATCTTTAGCGGGGTGGTTGCTATCCCAGGCACCTCGCGGGAAAGGGCAACGGAAACACAAGGCTGCCCGGCTCACCGCGAAAGCGTTTGGTGATTTCGCTGGACAGCTTGAGATACCAATCGGAGCGCAGGTCTTCGCCGGCAGCGTCGAGGGGCAACCAACAGCCCTGATCGGGGGCGTCCTGCCGTTTCGCCGCCACCTTAAAGACGGCCGTGCTTTCGTTGACTTCGTCGAACATGGCGATCTTCAGCATCCGTGCGCCCACCGGACGCACATTCCAGGCCTGGGTCCACAGGAAACGGCCGCCGTTGCAGGGAATTCGATCCGGCTGTGTGCCGGGTTTAAGATTGGCCCAAGAGAAGCCGGGGAAAACGACTGGCATATAAAGCTGTTGGTTCTTCCTGGTTGTGGCTGGGATCCATCATATCGCCAGAATCGGCACCTCGGTTGGACCGTCGCCAGCGATGTGGAGCACCTTGCTGCCGGCATCGAGGATGACCATCCGTTCCTTCTCAAAATGCATCCCCTCGGTCGCGGTGGCGGCGAAGTTCTGGTCGAAGGTGAGCTTGAGGGTGACCACGTGGACGTCATGGAAGGTTTGGTCACCGAGCTTGAACTCCTTGTGGAACTGGACGCCGGCGCGATAGTCGAAGCGGCTGGAAGGCTCCGCATAGCGCTGGAAGGCTTGGTTGCCATATTTCTTCACCAAATCCGAGTAATAGGCGACGGCGTCGGCGGTGATCGCGCAGGGAATTCGGATGCCGAGTTGCTCCTTATACCACCAAACCTTGTCACCGACAGGGGCCTTCGCATCTTTCGGCTGGGCCAAGCGGAGCGGGTCGTTACGGTCGCGGGCTTCCGCGGCCAGGCGCAGTGTCTCCTTCGACGGTTGAGCCGCCTCGGCGGCAGCGATCAGGTTGGACTTTTGGTTATCCGTAGTTTCGCGGCGGATTACAACTTGATGCTTCGCCGGGTTGGCCAGCCATTTTTTTGGCTGGGAGTCCGGCTTTATGTCCGCCTTGGCGGCTCCAAACAATGCGGTCCAAGCCAGGAGCGTTACCGTGAGCAGAGAAGCAACGGATGGAAGGAGCGGCCCGAATTGACTCTTGATGCACGTCCGACTGCCATTGAATTCTGTTTTCATTGTCTGGTTTCTATTTCTGGTGAAATGGTTTAACAGGGATTTGTTTCTCATGGCAATCCACTTCCGATTGCCTTGGCGGAGGCAGCGCATGAATTACCGGTTTCCTATGGGAATCTCTGGAAACCTGATGTTCCCGTCATAGTCGAGTTGCACCATCACCTGCTGCCTGCTGGCCTGGTCGGGCTTCCGGGTCTGAGGGTTGATCGTGTAGCGCATGAACATGATGTCCCATGTCCCCTGCCCGCCTCCTGCCGCAGGTCCGCCTTTCAGGATGGTGAAGGTGTTTTTGCCGTCGTCTTTCTTCCACCCGTACTTCTCAGCCGCCGCCTTCCAGGCGATCTCGGGAATACCCAACTGCACCGCGATGGCCGAGTAAAACTGGTCCGGGTCGGGATACTCACTCTTCGGTTTCACACCAGTGATCCTCTTCTGATATTTCTTTTCGAAGAACGCCACGTCCTCTTCCGGAACCAGCTTTTTCGTCTCGCCGGGAGTTTTTACCGTGTTTTTCAGCAGTTCAACCATGGCGTTGCCCATGGCTTCACCGACGTCCATATAAACTTCCGCCTTGCCGCCGTAGTGGCCGTTGCCGCTGCCGCCTTGTGCCATGGGGTGCGTGTAGAGGGTCGCGACGTTGCCCTTGAACTCGGGATACTTGCCGGTGCTGCCGTCCACGGCGAGATGGGCCTCGAGCACCTGACCGCCCGGTCCGCTGGCGCCTTTCACAGCTTCGCCCAACGTGCCGCAGACGAACTTCGCGTCGGGGGCGTTGAATTCCTTTCGCAACGCCTTGATGAAAGCCACCAGGTTCTTCTCGTAATGGGCGGCGTGACCGGCGTTACCGGCGTCTCTCTCGCCCTGCCAGAAGAAGAAGCCGGCGACCTCATAGCCTTTTGCTCCCGGGTAGTGCCTTTCGAGATCGGCCAGAGCCTTTTTGGCGTCGCCGGTGTCGTCGTCCCACTGCTTGCCGGCATACCAGTTGATCGGCTTGCCCGCTTTGTCCAGCCAGGGCGGGGGTTCGGTTTTGAGGCCCTTGGCCGGGTCCATTTCCCAGAACTCGGGTTTGTCTTGGTAACCGGCATAGACCAGCTTTATTTCCACGCCCGCCTTGTCCTTGGTGACAAACTCGGAGCGCTCACTCCCCGGCGGCAAGAGGTCCCAGCCCAAAGCCCGGTTACCGATGCAGCACTTGAGAATCATCACGGGCGCATCAATGGCATTGCCCAGCACATGGCCAATCCCGAATTCCGGGCCCAGCGTGTTGCCCTTCACGGTCATCCATTCGTTGTTCAGCGGGCCTCTGCCGGACATGTATCGCACAAAGCGGACATCCTGGCGCTCCGTCCACTGGCCGTCATCCTGCATGAGGTAGGGGTACTTCTTCTTTTCCTTCACGGCAAACTCCAGCGAGCCGTCACCGCCTTTCACCTTGCCGGCGCCGACCATGTTGGACTGGCCCAGCAGGATGAAGACTTTGACCTTTTTGGTCATGTCCGCGGGCTGGCCGTCTGGACGGGGCATCGGCACGTCTGCGGCTGGGAGGGCAAGCTGCGCCAGGAGTGTGGCGGTAAGCCATACGCTTGGAATTTGATTTCGTGTTTTCAAGTTTTTGTTTTGTCGCTTTATTTATTGTTAGAATTTCTGGGCAGTCCGGCTTCGCGGGTTAGCCAACGTCGTGTTTGGCACGGTCGGCCCTTCGATTTTGCGTGTGGGGTGAGCCTTGGGCAGTGGTTTTTTCTCCGCCGCGAAAGCGGTGAGGCACTGTAAGGCATGGAACGCGAAAGGGGTGACTTTCACTCTCGGAGCCATTTCGGTTTGAGCCATGGAGGGCTCGCCACGCGCCGACCCAGGTTTTCGATGGCGGCGGTTTTCATGGGTATTTGCGGGGCGCGCGGCATGGTTTTGGGAATTGCGTGAGGGCCTTATGGTTCCATCACGGGGAGAGGGAATTCAGTTCAAAGCCCATCTCCTCGTCGTTCATCAGGCTGGACTGATCGTAGAAGCCAGAGACTGGATACCCCAAAACAGGGTCGAAGGCGACCTGGATGACCTCTGGATGCAGAGCCAGCTTTCCTTCGATCCAATCGAACAAACCCTCGACCGTGTAGTGGACCCATTGGTCCGGTGGCAGGGCCTCTCCGGTGGCAACCGAAGTCACGCCAACTATGGATCGGTCGCGAACATCCACCCGGACCAAATCCTTAAAGTTGGGGTGACAATTGACACACCGCCAATAAAATTGGAAGTGGTAGGTGACAAGACCGTTCGCGAGCCAATGCTGGCGGGCCGCCTGCAGTTCAGCCCTCAATTCCTCCCAGTCGAAAAGGGACGCCCTGAAGAAGTGCGGCGTTGCGGCCGGGGCTTTGACCACAACCGGCAGGGAGGCCCCCAGCGACGCCTCAGTCACCAGCCTCGTCTCCCAGGAAACCAGGTTGGTCGATGCTTCAATCCTGTAACGCCTGCCGAACTCGGTTGGGAAGGCGAGGCGAAGTTCCATTTCAGAATTGCGTCGAGTCCAAGACTCGATGCTCAGCGCTGCACTAAGCTGGGTTTGTAATCCATCGACAACCGCCATCGAAGCCACCCCCACCACAGCCGCACGGAGGAGGCGAAGGCCGCTCAGAAAGCGTGCCGCCTGGACAAGAACGGCGGCCATCCTGTGTGGCCAGAAGGGACTATTCAAATTGAATTTTGATGCAACAAAGGTCATTTGCGATGTCGTTTTCATGACGGCGGCCATCCTGTGTGGTAAGAGTGGATTATTCAAGGTGATTTTTGATGCAACAAGGGTCATTCGCGATGTCGTTTTCATGACGGTGGGCGCCATTTTGTCTGAGTTGCCGGTTGCTGGGGGCGTGAATGAAAGCCGATCGTGCCGGGATCGCCGTTTTTGGTCAGCGGCAGCACCTGGCCACTGGCCAGGTCGAACACGATCAAGTCCGCGCCGCGCGAACCCAATAGCTGCTGGCCATCCGGTGAAAAGGCATTCGACTCAAACCGCGCTCCGCGACCGGCGTCCACTGGACGCAAGGATCCCGACACCGGTTCATACAGCCAATGATTGCTCCCGCGCCCGCCGCTGGTCAGGTCCGTGGACAACAGAAAACGGTTGCCCGACGGCGCACGGATGCCCCCGCGGGTCCCCGGGCACGGGGAGGTGGCGGGGACCAGGAGTTTCCCGCTGGCCACCACGACCGTGCGCTGGCCGCTGGCGGTATCATAGCGGGCGATCTCCGCTCCCGCCGCGCCATCCGGTGTCTCCACCTTCAGATCCCCCGAGCCGTCCGGCAGCCAGGTGGCGCCCAAAGAGGGCATGCGAAACTCGTTCGTTTCGTAGATCGCCTTGATCCGCGGCCCGGCCTGCGCCAGCAGGCGCGCGCTGGCTTCCGCTGCGGGACTGGCGCCTGGCGCCTGCCAGGCGAAGGAGGCCACCACCAGACCGATTACTCTGAGTGCTTTCACGCTATTCATAACAGGGCTTTTCCTGGTTTCCTGTCACCGCGTCGCCGGGCTTCTCGCCGGGCTTGGATCACATCGTCAGCCATCCGGCACCGGTGTGCCCTTTTTGCAGCTGTCTGAAGCAGCCAGGAGAAAAGGGTAAGGGGGGAGAAGGGTATGCGTAGTCATGGTTTGAGTCGTTCGAGCACCAAAACCCAATCCTGGGGCGAAGGCACGTTGGGAGTACGGTATTCGTCGGTCCTGATGACTCCCGGCACGCTGGCTTCGACAAGACCTTGCGGCGGATCGAACGGGGTTGCGGAAACCGCGAACCGGCTGAACTCCTGCCGCTCCCCGATCTGGAACAGCCACAGCCCGGTCTTGCCCGCCGTCGTATTGCCGACCTTGACGACCGGCGTGGCGTAGGTGCGCTGGCCGTCGGTCAGCACCAGGGCCGCAAATTCACCGCAAGCCGCCGCCAGGAGATGAATTTTCGCCCCCACCTCCGGGACGTCCACCCGGCCCAGCATCCCGCCCCACTGCCCGTTCTGGCGGTCATGCAAAAAGATGGCCTTGAGCAAAGGACTGTACAGCGCGACCAGATAGTTCTGCGGGTCGTGGAAGCGCAGGATGACGCCGGCTTCCGCATCGCTGTGGGCGTCAACGCTGGCCATCAAATCCAGTTCGCTGATTCTTTCCGCGATGGTGACCATGCCTTTGCCACCAACCAAACGGGCGTTCTCGCGGCGCGCCGGCGTGCCGTAATCCTTCCAGGCCCCGGTGTCGGGGCCCTCAAAACGGTCTTCGAACAGCATCGGCTTCGTGTGGCCCGCGAAAGGGGGAGCGGTGGGGCCGGCATACATCACGGTTCCTTGATCAAAGCGCCGGCCGGTGGCCGGATCGAAATAGAAGACATGATAGGTCACGCCCCGTTCCAGGCGCTTCACCACCGTCCCCTCCCAATTGTAAATGCCGCGGCGCGGCTGGTAAATGAAACGGACTTCGCCCGGAATGCCGGCCGCGATGCAGTTCGTCCCGGTCCATTCCGGATGCGGCGCGAAGCGCGACCAAGGATATTGCTCCAGCAACTTCCTGCCGATCCCGAGCTGGGTGGCGCCCGGGTAGCGCATGCCTTCCTGCCAGGTGGTCCAATCATACACCTTGCTGCCTCCGAACGCTGCCGATGCACAACCAGGATCGCCTTCCACGCTGGCATGCCAGATGCCCGCCGCGCCGTAGGTGTGGCCCGCGGCGCCGCTGAGCATGCTCCCCCAGAACATCCGGCGCTGCACATCCCCGAAGCCCTGCTGCATGTGCCCCTCATAGCAGGTCTCCCCAACCAGCACCGGCATGGGCGGGTCTTTCGCATAGGCGGTGGCGACAATCGCCAGCGTCTTCGCCTCCACGGCGACCCGTTCGTCGTGACTTCCGCCGACCATGTCGAAGTCAATCACATGGCTATCCCCTTTGGCGCCGCGCCGCCCATGGCCCGTGTGGCAGGTCAACAGGCGATGATAGGGATCGATACTGCGAAGATACCCCGCCACTTCAGCCCAGGGGCCCTGTCCCCATTTGGTTTCCTCCGGAATCTCACCCGCCAGAATCCAGAAAACCGGATAGGCGCTGTAGCGAGCCACGAGATACCGCCAGTGCCGCTTCAGGCCGGCCGCTCCGATCGCCTCCATGCTGTTGCAGTCGCCACGCCCCCAGGCGCCAACAATCGCCGGGGAAAGGCCCGCATCGACCAGGTGCTTCAGGCGGCGGTCTGCGTAATCAAAATACTTCGGATTCACCCGGTCGAACTTTATGGATGCATAAGGAAGCCCGCCCTCATTGGCGAGGCGTGGTTCGAGAAATCCTTCGTCGGGATAAGGGCCGCAGACAATCTGCACCACGGAAAAACCCTTGGCCCGGCGGTCTGCGGTCAGTTCCTGAAAACCTTCCCAGGTCATCCGCTGGCAGAGGTTCTTCCACCAGGTATCACCCAGCCATAGGAACGGCGTGCCGTCAGCGTGCTCAAAATGCCGTTGGTCCCCCGAGACCCGGATAAAACCATGTTTGAGCAGCGGGTTGTCGCCCGTGTAGGCCGTGACGTGCAGGACTTGAGCAGCCCCGTTTCCCATCGGGTTCGCCGGGTCCGAACACCGGGCTTGGAACGTGTAATCGCCCGGTGCCGGGGGAGCGAAGCGAACCGTCCACTGGCCGCCCCCGGCCCAGAAAGCAGGAACCAGCCATTGCTGATCTCCGCGGCGAAAGACCACGTCGACCTGCACGTCCACGAAAGGATTGTCGTAGCTTTTCGCCGAAGTGAATGTGCTCTCAAACACGCTCCATTGCTCCGCGGCAGGCGCACGGGAAGCGAGCCCCAGGCTCCCCAGGAAAACAAGGAAGCCTGCGACGAGGAAATTTCCGCCCCCCGGGCGGTTGCTGAACCGCCATCGGGTGGCGTTCGCGCTCCTGGATAAATTCGAGTTCATGGGGTGATTTTCAGAAGGGCGGCCATCGCCCAGCGGTTATCTCCACAGCGGCTGGCATGGACAGCGTGCATATGGTCTTTAGGGCCCGGTCACCAGACGAATGTGCTGAATGGTTACGGCTTGGGCGTCAACAACGGCTTCATGGCCTCGGCCAGGCTGTAACCCACCATGCAGTATACCCGGGCGCTTCCCTGATAATGGCAATACCAGTTGCACACGTGCCGGTCGGATTCCTTTTTGGCTTTCTGGTACGCGGCATCATCGATCAGGGCTTTGTCACCGGCTTCCCGGGTGAGCTTTTCCATTTTCTTGGGTTCCTTGCTTTCCGGCTGGTCTTTTAGCTGCTCTTTTAGCCGGGCCGCCACGGCCTTTCGCACCCGATATTCTTCAGATTCCATTTTCCGGGGCAAATCATCCAGTTCAGGATACCAGAAGGGGGCCGTGCGCACATATCCAACCGTGCCCTTCAATTCCGGACACGTGGCGATCCTCGCCTGGCCGGCCCTGAACGCGGCCATATTCTGGTCGACTTTTTCGCCGCCCACACCGAGTTCGCCCAGGACTACCGGCAGGTTCGGCACTTTGAACTCCGCGCGCAGATCCTGGACCAGGTGGACAAAATTCGGGCAATATTCATCATACACCTGCTGCCGGATCTTATCGCCGGGCTGACACATGTCGTTCCAGCCCTGGAACCAGACGAATCCGCAGAGTTCGGTCTGGAGCCCCTTGAGCTGGGGGAAATCGGTGTCCAGATTGGCCAGGCACTCCCGCACCTCTTTCACCATTTTGTGATAGGACGCACCGATCTCCTCCGGCTTGTAACCGGTCTCATAAGCCGCTTGGCCGGCGCTGGGCGGCCGGAAATTCCCATACAGGCTGTGCCCGCCCCAGCAGGTCTTGATCAGCAGGACCGGCTCCTTAAAGTGATCGCCCATCCCGATGCCGAACATCAGCTCCGGCCCGAACCAATCCGCCCCCCAGGCGCCCATGCCAACCGAGAGCGGGCGTTTGATTCTCTCGTCCGCTTTCTGGTAGGAGACAAACACATCATCCCGGACAACGAAGGAGCCGTCGTCCTGCTTGATCTTCTTCAACAAAAACCCGTGAGTCGGGTGCTCAGCCAGCCGGTCGAGCGTTTTCACACCGCCATGCCCTTCCATGTTCGACTGCCCGGCGAGAATGAAAACTTTCACCGGCCCCTTGAACTCTGGCCGCGGCTGGCCCGCCTCCGCCGGCTGGGCCATCACCGCACTCATTGCCCACGACATGGCCACCACTGCGCCAACTATTGCACGGGTTGTTTTGGTATTAATTATTTTCATGGTTGTCCTTTCTTTCCAATAAATTCCTCAATGCTCTGCACGGGCACCGGGTTCTGGTCGGCTTCAATTTCCTGGATCAGCTTTTCAATGGCCAGGATATCCTTGTTCCAAGACTTCGCGTTCCACGGCTCGGCTTGAATGGCCTTGCGCGTCGCGAGGATGGTCTCCCGGAGCCGGGGTATCATCCCTTTGGCGGCCCCGCCATACTTCTTCAGGGGCTGGATGCATTGGCCCGGGTCGCGGCCCCATTCGAACTCGTTCAACAGGTCCACACAGAGCTCCATCCCCTCGCGAATCCTGAACCGCGCCAGCAGAGCCAATCCCGACCAGCGGACGCCATAACGGAACATCTCCCCGCTGGGCGCATTCTTGCGAGTCGCGGCTGCAATCTCGGGCAGAAGCGCCCGGGCATCCTCCGCTGAAAGCAACGGGTAGATCCCCGGGGCCAAGCCGCGGATGAGACCGTCTTCGTTGGCGAGCACCGCTTTGAGCGCCGCATGGAGCAAGGTCCGGTCTACGCCGTCCAGGGATTTTGACAGGATGGGGGTTGGCTCGCTGGTTCCGGGCATGGGCGCAAACAAGGCTTTGGCCACCTCGCCCACCAGGCGCTGGCGGCGGTCCGCGGGATCCTGGATCAAGGCCGCGCCGAGCAAATCGGGAACCGCTGCCGCGCGAACTTCCGGCCCCATAAAGGCCAAAGTCCGGGCGGCCAGCATCCTCATCCAGGGATCCTGGTCGTTGAGCAACGCGCGCACCTGCGGGGCCGCGGGATCGGCCTTGGGGCCGAGTCTGGCCAGCGCCACACAGGCGCCGTAACGGCTGTTCCGGTTCGTGCTGTTGAGCAGGGCGAGGATTTGGGGCAGGAAATCTCCTTCACGCTGGCTCAGCGCCTGCGACGAACGCAGGCGAACCGCCGGCGACCAACTGGAGAGCCCGGCCAGCAACGCTTCGGTCTTCCGCTGCGCATACCAGTCCTTGCGCTCCGTCTTCTGGAAGGTGAAGTCGCGGCCGGCGGCAATGGTCTCGGCCACCGCATCGGGCGGGAGCACCGGGGCCGCGCCCGGCTTGCGGCCCGTGAGATAGAGGCTCTGGAGCGGCAGGGCGTAGCCCAGCAGGTAAGTGCCGGTGCAGTCCCACCCGTTGAAGGAGTCCTCGCCCGGGAAGCCTACATATTCACAGCGTCCGTCCCAGCCGCGCGCCAGGTCGTAATACCAGGCAGTCTCCTTGAAATACGCCGCCGTGGCGGCCGGTCCGCAGCGGGACACGCCCGGCAGCGCCCAGAGGAGGTTGAAGAAGTTCCCGGTGTGGCCGCTTTCCCGCTCCGCGTAGGCCGCGGTGCCCATGCGGGAGTAGAAGGCGGCGGCCTCACGGTCGCCGAGCAGGTCAAAGATCACGGCGGCGCCGGAACACTTGCCGTTGTCATCATGCCATGGCCACGGCTCGTGATCCCCGTAGGGAATCGCCCCCTGGTTGACCCACTGCCGGAGGAAAGCGCTGGCCTTGGCGATCGTGCTGTCCAGGTCGGGGTCCTGCACGCCGGCCTCGCGGGCGAGCACCATGGCCAGTGTCAGCGGGATCCCGGTTTGATTCATGCAACCGTAGCCGCCCAGAATGCCGTTGGGCCGTATGAATCCATGGCCCCACGTTCCGACAAGGCTCGCGCCGCGGGCGATCTCCAGCGACAAGCGCCGCAAGCCGGCCATCACCGCCGGGTCCTTGGTGGCCAGCGCATACTCCGCCAGGAAAAGTGTGTTATAACCGTATTCCCACGATGGCAGGCCATCGTGCCGCGGCTGGCACCCGGCAACCTTCAACGCATATTGGGCCACGAGCGGGCGGTAATCCTCGCGGCCCGCCGCGAGCAGCGCCAGCAGCGCCAGGGCGTTCAGGTCGTTTTCGATACTGACTTGCAGGTTGCCCTGTTGGTCCTTGAAGCCCCGCCTGGCAATGGCCTCACAGCCTTGCTCAAAGATCCGCCTGGACTTGGCGCAACCGTAGGGCGCCGTCGGCGCGTAGGTTCCGAGCACTTGCAGCTTCAATTGGACGTGCTCCGTCTTTCCGGCGCGCCAGCGGACCAGTTTCAGCACCCCGCCGCGGGCTTCCGTCTCGGCTTCGGTGACCGCCTGCGCAAACAGGAGGCGCGCGTTGCCGCCGAAGGCCTGGCCGTTGAGACCGGTGACCACGTCGCCGTTCTGCAGCACGCCATCGGCGGGGGAACCCTTGGCCACCTCGGTGACCAGGATTTGCCGGGCATCGGTGTTTTCACTGCCGCCCGCCACATACCGGCTCCATACCCAGCCACGCGCGCCGGTGGCGCCCAGCGTCCAGCGGTGATTATTGTCCGGTTTCCCGCCCTGGGTGAGGTCCGGCGGCCCGGACACCCGGCCCGGTGCCCCTCCAACCACGCGGCCCGGAAGGCCCAGCAGCACGGCCGACACCATGATGGTTAATCCAACAGTCCTGTTTATCATTTTTTGTTTCACGGTTGAACTGATGCGTCTTTCGTCCGGCGTGCCATTTATCTAACACTGCGCGGATTGACCTTTTCTGCGAGCGCGAGGGGATAGGACCGGCCGGCGGCGGTTTTCAATTCCCAGCTCCGGTCACCACAAACAACCTGGCAGGGCAGGCCGGACTTGGAATGGATCACGGCCTGGGTCAAACGGCCTTCGTCCCAACGCATATCCACCTCGAATCCGCCCCGTGCGCAAAGGCCGGCCACCTTCCCGGCCGGCCACGCCTTGGGCAGCGCAGGCAGCAGATGGATCCGGCCCGCGTGGCTTTGCAACAGCATCTCGCAGTAGCCGGCGGTCGCCCCGAAATTGCCATCAATCTGGAACGGCGGATGGGAATCGAACAGGTTCGGATAGACGCCGCCACCGCTCTCGCCATAGATGGTTTTCGTCTCGCGGACCACGTTCAACAGGCTCCGCAGCATGGAGTAGGCGTGGTCGCCGTCCCACAGCCTCGCCCAGAAATTGATCTTCCAGGCGCGGCTCCAGCCGGTGCTTTTATCGCCGCGGGCTTGCAAGGAAATCCGGGCGGCTTCCGCCAGTGCGGGCGTGCCCGCCCGGGAGATCTGGCGGCCGGGATACAAGGCGAACAGATGGGAGACATGGCGATGATCATCCTTGGGATTATCCTTGTCGGCTTCCCACTCCTGCAATTGCCCCCAGCGCCCGATCTTCGGCTTCAGCAGCTTGTCCCGCAGGCCGGCGATGCGGGCGCGGAATTCCGGGTCATCGCCCAGCACATCGGCGGCCTCAATCGTGTTGGTGAACAAGTCGTAAATGATCTCCTGATCGTAAGTCACGCCTTCTTCAGCGGGGCCGTGCTCGGGGGACCAGCCATCCGGGGTGACCAGGGTGCCGTCCGGCCGCCGTTTCAGGTGGTCCTCCCAGAACTGGCAGACTTCCTTGAGCACGGGATAGGCGGTCTGGCGGAGATAGGCCTGGTCGCGGCCAAAGGCGAAATGCTCCCACAGATGCTGGGCATACCAGGCGCTGCCGGGCGGGTTCCATTTCCAATACGAAACGCCGCAGGCGTTGTTCATCGTCTGGACGGTCCAACCCCGGACCTGGCCGTAGTTTCGCCGCGTATTCTTCGCGCTGACCTCGCGGATGCTGGTGACGTAGCCGATGAACGGCCGGTGGCATTCGGCGAGGTTGGCCGGCTCGGCCGGCCAGTAGTTCATCTCGAGGTTGATGTTCGAGTGGTAGTCACCCGCCCATTCAGGTTCGTTGCTGTCGTTCCATACCCCTTGAAGATTCGCGGGCAAGGATCCGGGGCGCGAGCAACTGATCAGCAAATACCGTCCAAACTGGCAGAACAAGGCTTCGAGATCCGGATCGGCCGCCTGGTTTTTTGCGTAGTCCTCCAACCGCGCCAGGGTGGTCCTGGCCAGCCGGTCCGGCGCGGTGGTTCCCACCTCCAGGGAAAACCGGCGGAAAAGGGATTGATAATCTTTCACATGCCGCGCCTGCAGCTTCGCCACGCTCTGCCGGGCGGCGGAATCCACCCGCTGCGTGACGGCCGCGTGGGGATGCGCACCCAGCCACTGCCGGGTGTGATCCTGGAGAAAGTTCGTGCCCGCCCCGAGGATCAGGGTCACGCTGTCGCAGCGATCGAAAACCAGGCTGGTGGCAGGCACGGCAATGTTCCACGGGTTTTTCGCCAAGGCCGCGTCCGTGTTCAGCGCGAGGGCGCCGCTCTTTTTCAGGACGAGCAATTGGGCTTCATATTCAAAACCGTTCTCCAGTTTGCCCACCGCGCTGAGCCGGTTGCCCGCGGCGGTTATCCGCGCCCGGTGCATGTCGGCCAGCTGAACGCGGCCAGTGCAGGCGCCGGGCTGGCTGGCGGTGAGCTGAATCACGATGACCCCGGCAGGATGGCTGGCGAAGGCCGTGCGGTGATAGCGCACCCCTTGGTATTCGTAGGATACCTGGTGAACGGCGCGGTCGAGGTCGAGCTCCTGCCGGTAATGGGTCACCTGGGCGAAGTCATGGCCGAGATGAAGGAGGATGTCGCCGAAAGCCTGATAAGCGCCCAAATCCTGACCCTCGTCACCGAGGCCCTCGACGGCCATGCGAGTTCCAGACCAGAGACTGATCTCATTGAACTGGATCCGCTCGACTTCGGTGCCGCCAAAGAGCATCGCCCCCATGGGTCCATTGCCGATGGGCAGGGCTTCCGTCATCCACGTTTTCGCCGGCCGGTCAGACCACAAGCACAATTTTCCCGCCGCGGGCGCGGGCGCCGGCGCTCCCCTGCCGGTCAGCGGTTTCAGGCCCATAGCGGTCGTCGCCAAGCAGGTGGAGAGCAGGAAGTGACGGCGCGAAATGGCTTTGTCCGGGGTGGTTGATGCGTCAGTCATAATGGATTTCATTTGGGAGTGGAGATCTACGGGAAAATAAGTCCACGGGAGGACAGGCCAAGGGTCGCGCCTCTCCAGGGGTTCCCTGTCCGCCATCATGCCAGGCCCTTCGCACCCGTTGGAATGGCCGGTCCGGCACCCAAAGGAGGGCGCCATCCCGCGCGCTGCGAGGCATTCGGTGACGGTCGAGTTTCATGTTGCCCGGTGGGCGGTTTCGGTTGGGATCGAGCGATCACTTGAGGCCCGCCCGCCCGCGGCGCACGGGCTGCCGCAGGCAGCCACTTTCCGGGCCGCCAGCCGCTGCTCCATGGTCTGTGAGGCGGGGGTGATTGACAGCCCGCCCAGGGCCGTGCAACGCAACTCCCGCGGCATCTGGCCGGCCACGCGCCGGGCGGTTTCGATGACTTCATCCAGCGGAATGACCGGATCGTAGCCGGCCAGCGCCATGTTGGCACAGGCCAGGGCGTTGCCCGCCGCCATCACGTTCTTGCCCAGGCAGGGGGCTTCCACGCGGCTGGCAATGGGATCGCAAATCAGCCCCAGCATGCTCTGCAGCGCCATCGAAGCAGCCGCGACGGACTGGGCCAGGGTGCCGTTGGCCAGGCCAGCCAGCGCCGCGGCCGCCATGCAGGCCGCCGAACCGCACTCGGCCTGGCAGCCGCCCACCTCCGCCGCAAAAGTCCAGCGCGTGGCGATGAAAACGCCGATGAGCCCGCTGGCCAGCATCGCCTTCGCCATGTCCTCCTCGCCCCGCCCCATCGCTTCCGCCATCGCGACCACCGCGCCGGGCAGCGCCGCGCAGGCGCCGGCCGTCGGCGCGGCCACGATGATGCCCATGGAACTCTTCACCTCCATCAGCGCCGTGACGTAAAGGATGATGCGGTTCAAGGCGCCGCCATCCAGCAGCCGGCCCGCTTTCATCAAATGGTTGAACTGGCCACATTGATGGCCGAGCAAACGGTCGTCGTACTGCGTGCCCGCGATACCTTGGGCGATGGACCGGCGCAGGATGCGGACGATCTCGGTCATCCTCGCCATAACCTCGGCTTCGGTTAAATTGCCCCTCGCCATTTCATATTCCGCCGCCAGCTTCCATAGCGGCGTGTTTCGCCCCTGGTCATGGCGCAGCATTTCCGCGCAGGTCGTGAAAGGCACGCCCGTGGATTGGCGGGAGAGAACCGGTAATACCGGGGACAATCGTTTGACCGCGCGAATCGCAAAAGCCCCGTCCAGCCTGGCGATCACCGACCCGCTCACAAACGCGCCCGCCTTCACCTCCACCAGTTGTCCGCCGCCGGCGGCTTCATGCACCAGGATGGCCTCGGCAGCCACGAGCGCCGCGAGTTCTTGCGCCAGTTTATGGCCGTCACTGGGCACCCACAACAGAGTCTCAAAGCAGTCGCCAAACATGGAAACCGTGAAACCGTCCACGTCAAGCACCTCCATCATGCCGCCGCCGGTGGAGATCGCGCGCATAAAGTGACGCTCCGGCCCGTGGCGCAAGGTGAGGCGATAAGTGTTCGGATGCGGATCCCCGGTGTCCACCGTCTCGATGCGGATTTGCACGCCCTGGTCGCGCAGGATCTGCGGCGAACCAGGCAGCCGTTCATCGGCGGCGTCCCAGCCCATCAACCCGCCGAAGAGCCCCATGTCCGAACCTTGCGATTCGTGGGTGGTGGGCAGGGAGCCATGGCGGTCATACTCGACCAGCACCTCGTTGAACTGACCGTCCATGAGGTCGCGGGCGAGGCGCCCGATGCGCAGCGCCGCGGCGCAATGGGAGCTCGACGGCCCGCGCATCACGGGGCCAATTACATCGTTGAAGATACTGACGACCATAGTCTGTCGCTTCGCTTTCGTCCGTGGCGGCCGGCCGGCAACTCTGAATTGCCACCCGGCGTCGGCGGACATTCTACGGGATTGCCGCCCGGGGTGTCTTGGTCTCGTTTATCACCTCAGCGTGAAATTGGGCACAGTCCAGCCTCGTACGGCAGGGAGGCAGGCCGGCCTCCGGGATCAGCCTCGGCCCAGCCGGTGCTTCAGGTATCCGATGTATTCGCAGAAGTTGGCCCACGAAACATCGGGCGGCACGCTGTGGTCCAGTTCAGGGAGGTAACCGCCCTGCTCGACCAGCGGCAGGACGCGGTCCACCTCGGCACGCATGGCAGCGCCGCCTTGGGCCAGCACGCGCTTGTCGATGCCGCCCACGATGCCGAGCCGGTTGCCATATTGTTTGCGCACCGCCACGACATCCATGCCGGACTGCACCTCGAACGGCCACAGATGGTCGATGCCCGCGTCCAGCCAGAGCGGGATGAGCAAGGTGATACGGCCGTCGCTGTCCAGTCCGATGTGCTCGATGCCCTGGCTGCGGAGCCAATCGCAAACGCGCCGGTAGTGGCGGAAAGCGAATTTGCGGAACAGATCCGGCCCGACCAGCGGACCGCCGTTGTAGGCCATGTCCTCCCAGAACCAGAACACGTCGAAGCGGGTGTGCTTGAGCACTTCGGCGGTAATCTCAATGATGCGCTCGGCCCGCTCTTCCATCATGCGTTCGATCAAGCGAGGCCGGTCGTAAAAAGCCATACAGAGATTCTGCACCCCCATCAAGTTGCGCAGCGATCCGAAAAAGCCGCCCCAACGGTCCGCCCAACACTTGCGTGGCCACCTCTCTCCCGCCCCGGCAGTGGTCGGCGAAACGGCCTGGTCTCCGTCGCACAACTCCCCCCGCCCCACCGCGACCTGCACCCGGCCGCCCGCGACGGTTTTCTGCCAATCCGCCGAAAGCCGCTGAGCGGCGTTAAGGACGAGCCGCTCTGCCGCGAACTTCTCGAACTCGGCCTCGTTCGCGACCGGGAACTTGATAAACTGCGGCATGCTGGCATCGTGGTGCTGCTTGAACTCGCGCATCACAATGCCTTCGTGGTTGACGTAGGTAACCGTTTCAGCGTCCTCCGCCAGCACCTCATGCCGGAATTCCGGCACCGGCCCATACCAGGGATCCACGCGCACGAGCCGGTCCAGCTCAAACAGGTCGTCCAACGGCGTGCCGTCCCAGCCTTCCCGCCTCCAACGCTCGACCGTTTCTTCCCAGAGGAACGCGCCCCAGCGCAGCCAGGGCTTGGCGACGGGCTTGAACTTGAGCGTGTCGAGGAACCGCTGGCGGGAGCTTGGCGGTTCGGACGGGAACGGCCCGGACGGGTTTTGGTTCACGGTGGTCATAGGGTGCTGGATGGGTCTGAGGTTTCCATGGGGAAATACCGCACCGACTTCGCGGTGGCGGCAAGCACTCGTTGGCGGGGTGTCATGGGAGCTTTGGGTGGAGCGATCAATCCGGTGTTCGTTCCAGCACCCGCACCGGTCCCAGCAGGCCGGACGGGATCAACGCCGACCGGGCATGGTATGGTTCATGCGTGCTGAAGGTGTAGCGGCTGGCGCTGCGCGCATTTGCGGCGGGGGGTTGCTGGTCGCCGATCATGCGGTTCGGCCAGCGGTTGACCACTTCGATTTCGAGTTGGTTGTTGGCGGCCTGGATGGCACCGGTAACCTCGACCCGCCACGGCGAGCACCACACCACACCGAGGTCGTTGCCATTCAGTTTCACTCTCGCCAGGTCGTAAACGACGCCCAAATCCAGATAAGTTTTGCCGGCTGGAACCTGGGCCAGGTTGAAATGTTTTCGATAGGTAGCGATGCCGGAATAGTACTTGATCCCCGCTTCCGGCCGGGTCGTCCAGTCCTGCAACTGCTCAAAGACAATCTTCCCATCGGTGCGGTTGCCGGCCGGCTGTCCTCGGTCATCCGGCTTCCCCGGTCCGCCCCACTTCGGATCGAACGCAACTTCCCATGCGCCGGAAAGTTCCTGGCCGATCTTAAACTCCGGGAAATTCCGGGCGGTTTTCGATATGGGCTTTTCGTCCGGTCCGCCGAACACGACGAAGAAACTCTGAAAAGCATCGAACACCATCGGAATGGCCGTGAGGCCATCGGCACGCTCGAATTGCAGCAGCGGCTGCTGCTCACCCGTCACGGGGTCCCAGAGTTGCGGGCGGCCCTGGCCGACCCGGAAGCGGCAGCTGGCTTTGATCGGAGCGCCGGCCCGGTTGGACACGAAGTAAATATCCCGATCCTTGGTGCGCCGGTGGCCATAGCGCACGGGACCGGTGGCGGTGAAATCCTCCGGCACGCCCATGCCCTGGAGCAAAGCCGCCGCCAGCTCATAGGATGGATAAAGCGGCGGGAGGGTTTGGCTCTCCGGGACACGGTTCCATGGCGCCATGCCATAAGCACCCAGAACCAGGGCATCCTGCCAATCTCCCGGTTTCGTCGCCGCCTGCTCCCAACCCGGCTGGGCGGCCATTCCAGCCGACCACTTACCATCCGTCCGAACGATCTCGCGGGAGCCGTCCTGGTAGGACCAGTCGAAGACACCGATCCATCCGGCGGGATTGGCGGCTGGCCCGCTGTTGGTGGCTGCCACCGCAATGACATTGGCACCCGGACGTAGAAAGGAGGTGATCGAAGTCCTGACGGTGACGGTGAAGTTGTCGCCCGCGCTGACTTTTTTCCCATTGATCCACAAGATAAAGGCATTGTCCGCGCTCACCGAGGCAGTGGCGGTCGCCAGGACTTTCGCCGCGTCCACCGTGATGATGCGCTGGAAATACCTTGTCCCCGGCGGTGCGCTCTGGGCGGGGTGGCCTTCGGGATACCAGATCCACTGACTTTCGGACATGGAATTGGGCCCGGATGACCTTACCCCCGGCGACAACTCGCCGCCCCAGTGGATGACTCCTTTGCCATAACTGCGCCTGGTCGCCATCGGCGGTGTGTCCTGGCTCCCCCAAAGATCCTTGGCGAGCACTTGGACCTTACCGTCGCAGGCGGGATAGTCTGAAAGGCTGGGTGATTTGACCGGCGGCGCACCGACCACCGTGGCCCCGGCCTTCACCAGATCCCGTATTTTGGCGAGCAGCACCGGGGTCATCGTTTCCACCTGCGCCAGCACCAGCAGGCGATAGGAACTTCCTCCGGCGAAGGTGATCAGGCCGTCCTTCACTGCAGCTCCAGCCATGAGGATTTTCGGGGAGCATCCGTCGAAGCCGTAACCTTTCTTGTCAGGCATGGCGCTGTGGGCCTCATCGAAAGCACTGTCCGGCGCGCGAAACACATGGGGGGCGCCTTCAGGAGTCAGGTAAAGCACGTCGGAAACCGTCACGCCCTGTTGCAGCAGATGGGAACAGCGGGCCAGGTATTGATGATAGCCGCCCAGCAGCGGCCAGAAAGTCTGCGTCCGTTCCCAGTGAAGGCCATAGGATGCAAAGGCCATCCCCGGGGACCGGTCCAGCCACGGCTGGTGGGCGAAGGACACGACCACAAACCGGTTGATGCCGGCGGCGAAGGCCCAGTCTCCCTGGTTCTTTAGTGTCCAGGGCTTTTCCATCCAATCCGGGCTGACGGCCGTGAACGCTTCGGCCGCGACAATGGGTTTGCCCATGATATGCCCGATGGAAGCGGCCTCGAGGCAGCTAAAGGCCGAGTTGAAGTGGTTATACCAGAACTCGCCTTGGGGGGATGTCCGCCAACGAGCCCAGATCGAGGTCGCTGGCCGGGGTCATGTCATAGGGCTCGATGGTCAGTTTCAGGCCGCGTGCGTGACATAGCGTTTTCAGGTGCGCGATGTGGTTTTCCAGCAACAGTTCCTGACACGTCATGCGCACATCCCAAAGAAAGCGTTCGGTCATTTCCCGGCTGCCCACCACGCGTCCCGAATAGGTGGGAAAGTAGGGCCAGGGATCGTAACGCCGCCGTTGCTTGAACTCCTCGCGGAATCCTGGCGTCCAGTTCTGGGCGCCCATCTCCCAGCTATCGGCATCCAGACCGGTAAAACCCGAAATGCGATCCAGCGGCCGCGGGCCGATGCGCTTGAGCAGCGGATCAAAGTAGGCCTCGAAATGGGATTCCAAGGCCCTTGGGTCAAACTTGTTACTCTCGAATCCCAGCCCGGCCGCGGGAGCGGGACGGGTGTTGGCTCCGGTGGATCGCCGCCCCATGCGCAGGATGGTCCACTCGCCAGGTGGAACCTCCCATTGCAAGCGGCCGTCCGGTTGCAGGCGGCCGGTCAGGTCAATGATCTGGCCAGGGTCGATCACCTGCGCTTTTCCAGGTTCCGGGAAACTGGCCGGCGACGGGAAGTGTGTCCTGACGCCGGGCATGGAGGTATAGGGGTTGCGGACGAACAAGGCCTTTTCGTCGATATTCCCGATCACTGGATCCCGCCGCGGAAAGGCATACACCGCGACATCCTCGTAGAAAGCCGCGAGGGTTTTACGCATCTCCGGCGTTTGTTCCGAGTGATACGCCGAGACCCGTGGTGGTGGTATGGGCAGGAGCTCGTTAAACGTGGCCGGCCCCTGGACGTTCACGCTGACCGGGAGCAGGTGCTGCATCGACCCGTTGGCCTTGACCCAGGGTCCGCCGGTGCCGGTCCAACCCGGTCCGGTAATCGTGGTGAACTCAAGCCCGAGCCGCTCGCATTCCAGGACGGCGTGCCGGAAATTCTCCTGCCAAGTCTCGCTCATGAAGGGAACCTTCCCCCGGGGAACTCCCACATCCACATCCATATGGATCATGCCCCCGATGCCGGCAGCCTTCATGAACTCCAGATCGGCCGTAATCCCCTCCCGGGTAAAATGGCCATCCATATTGATCCAGTACACCCAGGGCTGGGCCGGATGCGGCGGGGTGCGAAACTCAGCTTCCAGCGCAGCGGTATTTGCCCGCGGCGAGGCAAAAAGCAGCGCGGCGATGATCGCCAAACGCGGAACTGTCCGGTTTTGTTTGCCAGTCATCGGTTCGTTCTCCAGTGATCATTCGATGGGCGGCGCCTGCGGCAACTCCAGCCAGGCCAGTCCGATATGGCAAAAAGGGCGTGAGGCGATGCCCCTGCAGGGGAGGCCAGGTGAGGCGGTAAGCGTTCGGAAGCGGATCCCCGACATCGACCGTCGCGATGGGGATTTGCGCGCCCAGATCGCGCAGGATCTGCGGCCCAAAGGGAACCCGACGGCCCGCGCCTTACGGGGCCAATCACAGCGTTGTAGATACTGACGGCCATAGCCTGTCGTTTCGCTTCCGTCCGTTGCTGCCGAACGGCAACTCTGAATGCCACCCAGTGTTGGCGGACATTCTACGGGATTGCCGCCCGGGGCGTCTTGGTCTAGTTTCTCACCCTAGCGTGAAATTGGGCACAATCAAGCCTCGTGCGGGGAGGCAGGCCAGCGTCCTGGCCGTGGAACTGCCGGTGCTGGCCGGACTTTTCGACCATGCACCCGACATGGCTTTTTTTGTCAAAGACGTGGCCGGCCGCTACCTGGCGGTGAATGAATCGCTGGTCAAACGCCACGGTTTGCGCCACAAGTCCCAAGTCATCGGCCGGCGCCCCTGCGAGTTTTGTGCCGGGGATTTTGGTCGGATTCCCGCTGAGCAGGACGCCGAAGTGCTGCGGACGGGACGGGCGCTGCTCGACCATCTGGAACAGCAGTGGTACGTGCCCCAGAAACCGGTTTGGTGCCTGACGACCAAGCTGCCCCTGCATGATGCCGAGGGCAAAATCATTGGGCTGGTGGGCTTCTCACGCGACGTGCGCGCCCCGGTCCATTTGAATGAAATCCCGTCGGGACTGGCCAGCGCGCTGGAGTCTTTTGAGCAGAACCTTGCCGAGCCGATCACCCCGTCCGGCCTGGCCCGACGTGCCCAACTGGCCCCGTCGAAATTGGCCCGGCTCCTCCGGCGGTTCTTCGATCTCACCCCCAGCCAATTCATCACCCGGACCCGCCTGGAGGTTGCCTCACGCCTCCTGCGGGAAACCGATCGTCCCGTGGCCGACCTTGCCCAGGATTGCGGTTTCTATGACCACAGCGCTTTCAGCCGGGCTTTTCGAGCGGCCATGGGAGTGACCCCCAGCGAATTCCGGTGCGCCAGGGAACGGGCGTGAAATCAAATGCGCCGCCTGGCACGAGCAGCCCGAAAGCTGCCTTCCTGCCCGAAAAACGACCGCGCAGATCGATTGGTACCCACCCAAGCCCGGTGAACCGCTGGTAGTTGCGCGTCCATAATTTGACTTCGGCGCCCAGGCTCATGGGCACCTGCATCCAGTTCGGAACCACCGTCCGCGGTGGGAAACACGCCAGCGCCAGCCGGCGGTCACTCCACCAGCTTCCACTGGCCGTTTTCCACCTTGATGATCACCAGGGAATCCACCCCCAGGCCGCAGTGATCGGTGGGGGAGAGGTTGTATATGCCGCTGACGCCCACATAATCGCGGGTGCCTTCGATGGCCGCGCGCAAGGCTTCGGGCTTGGTGCCGGCCTTTTTCATTGCGTTGAAAACCAACTGCACCGCGTCCCAGGCGTAGCCCGAATGGGTGCTCACCTTGCCCAGACCCCGCTTTTCGTGTTCCTTGATGAAATCGAGCAAGGCCGTCCGCTGGCGGTCGCCGGCAGGCAATTGATCCGCCGCCATCAGTTTGGTGGAGGGCATCAGCGTGCCATTGGCGGCCTCCCCGCCCAGCTTGATATAGGCGGGGTCCGGCAAGCCATGGCACTGGAACAACGGCATGGCTAACCCTGCCTGGCGTGCGTTGCGGGCAATCACCGCCCCGGCGGGGCCGATGGTCCAGACCACGATGGCCTGGGGTTTGGCGGCCGCGGCCCGGGTCAACTGGACGGTCATGTCCGCATCGGTGGGCTCGAAGGATTCCTGGGCGGCCAGGGCGACGCCGAATTGGGGCGCCAACTCCTTAAGATAGCCGAGGCCCTCCTGCCCGAATTTATCGGAAGCCGTCAGCACGGAAACCGATTTGATGCCCTGGGCTTTGAAATATTGGTAGAGGCGCTCCACCGCGGTGCTGGTCCGCTGGGGGGATTTGAAGATCCATTTGCGGGCGGGTTTGACGGGGGCATCGCCCCCCACGCAGGCAACCATCGGCACGCCGCCCTCTTCCACGGCCTGGAGGCAGGCCATGGCCGCCCCGGTGGTCGTGGGGCCGATCACCGCCACCACCTTGTCGCGGCTCAGGAGCCGCTTCAAGGCCACCACCGCCTGGGAAGGCTCGCTTTGGGTGTCCGCGACCACCAACTGGATCTTGCGCCCGTTCAATCCCCCGCCCTGGTTCAGGCGGTCCACCATCATCTGGGCCACTTCCCGGGTGGGGCCACCGATATGTTGCGCCTTGCCGGAGAGATCGAACAAGCCGCCGATTTTGATGGGTTCGGCCGCCTGCAGGGAAGCCAGGGCGAAGGCGCCCAAGAGGGCAATAGTTTTGGTCAATTGGGTCGACATGGCTGTTCCATTTCTTCAAATCGTTTCACGTATCACATGCCCAGGTAGGCTTTTTGCACTTCGCCGGAACGGGCCAACTCGGCGGCCGGTCCCTCCAGGACAATCCGGCCGGTCTGCATCACGTAGGCACGGTCCGCCAGGCGCAAAACCTCCTGAACATTCTGTTCGGCGAGCATGAGGGAAACCCCGGCTTGTTTCAAGCCCCGAATCTTTTCGAAAATTTCCCGCACCACCAGCGGCGCCAAGCCGGTGGACGGCTCATCCAGCAACAGGAGCTGCGGCTCCCCCACCAGCGCCCGGGCCAGGGCGAGCATCTGCTGCTGGCCGCCGCTCAACGTGCCCGCCGGCTGGCCCAGCCGGTTTTGCAGCGCGGGGAAGAACCCGGCGGCCAGCTCCACGAGCCGGGCCAGTTGCCGCCCGGCGAGCCGCCGGGCGTAGCCCCCCATGCGCAGATTGTCCAGCACGCTCAAGCCGGGGAACAATCCGCGCCCCTCCGGCACCAGCGTGCACCCGGCGGCGGCCACGCGGTGGGCCGGCTGGCGCGCGACATCCCGCCCCGCCAGCAGCACGCGCCCTGCCGTGGCCGGCACCAGGCCGGCGATGGTCTTCAGCAAGGTGCTTTTCCCGCTCCCATTGACCCCCACCAAGGCGACCGCTTCGCCGGGCTGGACCCGCAGGGAAACTCCGTCAACCACCACCAGGCCATGGTATCCGGACTTTAAATTGACTACTTTTAACATGCCGCAGCCGGGATTGTCCGCCGTTCCCAGGCACGGGTCAACTCCGGGGTTGATTTGGGGTTGGACTTCCCGGCGTTCATTTTGTAAAGTTGGGTTTCAGGCTAGTATGAAGAAAATCCTGATTGTTGAGGATGACACCCTCATCTCCGGCGTCTATGCCACCCGCTTTAGGGCCGAGGGGTTTGAGGTATCCGTGGCTGCCGATGGCCAGGCCGCCATCGAGCGGCTGCGCAGCAATCTGCCTGATATCCTGTTGTTAGATCTCCAAATCCCCAAAATCAGCGGCATCGATGTCCTGAAACGCATCCGGTCCACGCTGGCCATGAAGAACCTGCCGGTGATCGTGTTCACCAACACCCATTTGCCGGAGCTGACCCAGGAAGCCTGGCGGGCGGGCGCCAACAGCTTTTTGCGCAAGGCGGAATGCACCCCCAAGTCGGTGGTCAACGTGGTGCAAAAACTCTTGGCCCAGCCGCTGGGAACCCAGTTCAAGCCCGGATCTGACGACGCCTCCGACACCCCGGTCATCGTCTTCCGCGAAGCGCACGATCTGTTGCGCAGCCTCGATCCGAGCTACGCCAAGCCGGCGCCGCAGCCGGAAAACCCCGAGCAGTTCCTGGAGGAGGCACCCCGCATCCTCGGACGCATCCGGCAGGCGTGCGAGGAGTTCCTGGCGGACCGCGGCAACGAGCGGCGCATCCTCAAGCTGCGCGATTTCCACAGCCAGGTGCGCTCCCTGACCGCCAACGCGGGCATGGTGGGCTTCCACCGGTTCGCCGTGTTTTGCAGCGCTTTCGAGGCCCTGCTCAAACACCTCATCGAGGTCCCGGGCGACATCAAGGCTTCCGTGGAGCGCACCCTCTCGCAGGCCGCCGATTTCCTGGCCGTGCTCACCGGTCATATCCGGACCATCGAGCGGCAAACTCCGTCCTCCTCCCGGGTTCTCCTGGTGGATGACGACGAGATCACCCTCAAAATCATCTCGCTGGCCATGGAAAATGCCGGTCTGAAGGCCGCCACCGTCTCCAAGGCGGCGGAAGCCATGGCGATGATCAACCAGGAAAATTTCAGCGTTATTTTCCTGGATGTCCTCATGCCCGGCGCGGACGGATTCGCGATCTGCAAGGAGTTACGTTCCTCGGAAACCAATGCCAAAACCCCGGTGGTGTTCATCACCAGCCTCGTTGATTACGAAACCCGGGCCCGCTCCCTCATCAGCGGCGGCACCGATTTCGTCACCAAGCCCTTCGTGCCCCTGGAACTGACCGTCAAAGCCTTCATCCGCATCCTGGAAAACCAACTGGCCGGCGCCTCCATGGGCAGCCTCGGCGCCTGATCCCATGGCCAATCCGGCCGGAGGCGCGGCCTCCCGGTTTTCCGGAGGGCGAAAACCCCGGGCAAAGAGGTCACGGTAAAATCCGCAGGGCGAAAGCGTTTTTCCTCTGCCGCCGCCACCCGGGTGGTGGAACCTTCGAGCCTGCCTCACTTCACCGCCACTACCTGCACGGCGTCGATATGGACCACGCCCCGCGCCCCGGCCACGCGGTAGAGCACCGCTCCCGGCTCCCCGGCGTGGAACCGGAAGCGGCCCAAGGCCTGGAAGCCCTGCTCCCCGCCGGGCGGCTTGGTTTGGTCCAGCGTGAGGGTCCGTTCGCCATCGGCACAAGCCACGGTGATGGGCACTGCCTGGGCCCGGTTGGCATGCGGCTGCCAGGCCACGCGTACTTCGTGGAGGCCGCTTTCCCGCACGGTGAAGTTGAACCGGGCGCTGGCGGATGGATCGCTGGAATAACGATAATTCTCACCAATGAACGGCCGGAGGCCGCCGTCGTCGCGCCACTGGCCTTTCAGCTGGGCCGCCTCGTCGTCGATGACCAGACCCGCCAGGCTCACCGGATTGATGCCCGGCGGCGCGGGCTTCAGGAGCTTCACGCCGGGCGGCAGCGCGAGCGCACCGTCGATTTTGTCGCGGCGCAAAGCTCCGGGCTGGGCGAGCAGTTCCTTGAGCAGGGGGAGATGTTTCTCATAGACACCCCGCGGGCTCGCCTGGTGGCGGAGGCAAATCCACGCCGCCTTGCCCACCACTTCACCCATCATCCCGCAGGTCCGCATCACGCGCACGGGGCCCAAGGCCTCCCGGTTGACGCTGATGTCCCGCCCCGCCATGAACAAGTTGGTGACGTTGCGGCTGTACAGGCTCCGGTAGGGCGCCCAGTATGGCCCCTGATAACTGTAATTGGTGCCCGTGGTCGCCATGGAGATGAATTCGTTGCCGGTATGGCCTTGGGCGAACTCGGGATGTGGCGTGTGCAGGTCGATATGCCAGGAGCAGGGGAAGCACCCATCCGGGTATTCCCGGCCCAGGCGGAAGTCATCGCCGCTGAGGATCACGTCGCCCAGCAGGCGACGGGACTCGCGTTTGCCCGCGATGAAGGCCGCCCATCCGAGGCGGTGGTTCGGGTAAAGGTGATCCACGTTCTTGAGCGTGTCCCAGGCGCCGTACATGGCCCGGAAGTTCAGGTCCCGGATCCGTTCAATGTCCTGGATGGGGTCGCGGTCGAAGCCGCTTTCCCAGAACCAGCCCCCCAGGTTGCCGAGCGGCGTGGCGGCCCACTGGCCGTTCAGATTGCGGCGCCCGGGAAAAGGCTTGCCGGACAGATCGACCGCCCACGGGCAGCGCGGGAAAGGGGCGGCCACGCTGCCCGCCTGCACCGATAGCGAGAGCGCGTCCTTGTCCTTGCATTCGCAAAGAAGGATCTGCGCGGGATCAGCCGCGTCCATCAAGTTCCAGAGGTTGCTGGCACCCATTACCCCCTCCCGGGAAACCTCGTGGTCGGCCCCGGCCAGAAAGCCCACCGTGCCGTCCCCGGTGCAATCCGCGAACAGCGGGGCGGTGAACCGCAGGCGCCGGGCCGTGCGCGTGTCCTGGGCCACCACGGAGCGGATGCGGCCCTCCCGCACCTCCACGGCGTTCACATGCTGCCCGGTCAGCAGGGTGATCCGCGGCTCAGCGCGAACCAGGCCGAGTTTGCGCTCGTCGGCGAAAAAGGAGCCATGTTTGGCGTTGCCGGCGCCGGCGGTTTTGGCCGGCACCAATTCGTCCACGATGTCGCCCACGTGGGGATAGGGCTTTTGCCGGGTTTTGCCTTCCGGCCACACCCGCACCTCGGAGCTGCCGTTGCCGCCGAGCACGGGACGGTCGTGGATCAGGGCCACCAGCAGGCCATTACGCGCGGCGGATAGCGCGGCGCTGGTGCCGGCGATGCCGCCCCCCACCACGACGAGGTCGAACCGGCCGCCTACCTCCGGTTCCTCCGGCAGGCCACCCGCGGCGCGGCGGAATTTCGCCAGGGTGACCGGATCCTCCGGCGGACGGAAGGCGGGATCGCTGCTGAACACCAGCGCATCGCAACGGCCCTCAAAGCCGGTGAGATCATGCAGCGCGATGGAGGTCGGGCCGCCGGCCTGCACTGTACCGCCCTCCTGCCAATGCCAGGCTGCACCCTCCGTGCCGAAGGTGACCGCCAGCGGCTTGCCCGCCACGAGCACCTGGAATTTGCCCGGCGCACCGGGGACGTTCCACGGCGCCACCCAGTCACGGGTGCGCACCCAGACCCGGTAGGCGCCCGGCGCGGGAAACTGGACGGTCGTCACGGCATCGCGCACCGGCACCCCCAACCCGTGAGCCAGCAGGTAAGGCGAGCCCATCTGGTCCATGCACTGCTGGTCCAGATCCCAGCCACCCGCGTCGGCAAATTGCTCGGCTTCGAGGAATACCACCCCCGGAATGGCGGGCGCGGCCGCCAGGGCGGCCGTGGCGCAGACGAGCGCGCACAGGCTGGGCAAGGTGGCACGGAGCACGGCGAATTGGGCTGAATTCATCGTTCGTTTGTTCATAGACAGATCCTGGCTGAATTCAGCTCAAATTAGTTCAGACCTCCGCCGTGTCGCAAGCCTTATCTCCACCCGCACGGGCCTGCATCCGGGGCCGGGATAAAGGGGCGCGGCAACAGCCCCGACCGGCCATGGTTTTTATTTTGACTGGCCCCGCCTTAAATTGGATATTCAATCCATAGAATAACTTGAATACGCAGTTCCACAACGACCCGTTCAAGCTGGAACCTTTGGAAGGGAGGATTCTGCTCTCAGGGGGTGCAGCGCCGGCGGATGCCGCTCCCGGTGCTTCGTCGCCGGCAGAACCTGCCGGCCTGGAAGTCTGGTTTGAGGCTCCGGTTTCAGGCGGGGAGGACGCCGGGGGGACCGCCATGAATTCAGTGGCGGAAGGTTTGGCCGGGCTGGCCGTGGCGGCCACCCCGTTGGTGGAGGCCAATCCGGCGGCGACGGTTTTGTCCGGCGCAACCGATCAAGCTGCCCCGGAACGGATCGGAACCGGACTGAACGCGGAGACCAATCCGCAGCTTTCCCCGGCCAGCGCCAATCCGGACTTAACGGCGTCCCCCGTGGCCAACCCAGCGGCCGGGAATCCCTGGGTTGAAGTGCTGGTCACCACGCTGAAAGCCGCCAACGCTCCGCCCGCCTCCCCGGAGGCCGGGAGCATCAGCGCCGCGGAAGCAACCGGCTCCAGGGTTTATGCCACGGTGATGCTGAATAATTACGATGCGAACCAAACGATCCGCCAGATCACGCCTTTGACGCCCGCCCAAGGCGGGGACATCTGGGTTGAGTTGCTGGGCGGGCCAGTAGGAGGCGTGATGACCCCGGTGGTGGATGCCGCCCAGGGCCTCACCCAATTCAACCTGTCGGATCCTGGCTTCTTTGACGGCGGTTGCGGGCTGGTGCAGGGGGTGCAGGCCAACGAGCAAGCGCAATTCCAACTGCGGGTCTGGCGCGGGGCGGTCTCCTTTGAGGCGGCCACGGAACGGGGCGTCTCCGAGGTCTGGAGCCAGGTGACCGGCCGGTGGAATGCCGACGCCTTGCCGCCGTTCCCGCCCCAGGGGCCGGCTTTGAAATTGCCTGGCCCGGTGTTCATCGGCCAACTCTCCAATAACGTGGCTTTGGTGGCGCTGAACAACCAGGAGGCGAACCAGCCGATCTATTATTTGACGAGCCCGGATTTGGCGTCCGGGCAGGAGGTATGGGTGGAGCTGCTGGCCGGCGCCAAGGGCGGGGCCAAGACTCCGGTATGTAAACTGGAAAATGGCGGTGCCCGGTTCAGCCTGGCCCGACCCGGGTATTTTGACGCCGGCCTGGGATTCATCCCCAATGCCACCGGGGGTGCGGAAGTGGAATTCCAATTGCGGGTATGGATGAACGCCGCCACCTACGAGGAGGCCACGGAAAAAGGCCAATCGGCGGCCTGGACCCAATCCGCCGGGAGCTGGAACTGGCTCCAGGATCCGGCTCCGACCAGCGCCCCGGCGCTGGCACTGCCCGCACCGGTGGTCATCAGCCGGCCGCCGGATGTCGTGGCCACGGTGGCCTTGAATAATTTCGATGCCAGCCAGCTGATCTATTATCAGAATTCGTCCACCCAGGCGTCGGGAACGTCTTTCTGGATCGAGCTGCTGGCGGGGCCGGTGGGCGGCAAGCTCAATCCCGTGTTTTCCACGTCCAGCCACACGAGCCGGTTCCACTTGTCGGATCCCGGGCATTTTGATGCGGGCATCGGCACGGTGGCCGGAGTGGAGCCAAACGGCGTGGCAGAGTTCCAGCTGCGGGCCTGGAAGGATGTCGGAACCTATGCGCAGGCGGCGGAACGGGCGGTAACGGTCCAATGGACCCAGGCGGTGGGCAGCTGGGACCGGAATGCCATCCCCCCGGTGCCCGCCACCGGCCCGGCCCTGCGGATACCCGGCCCGCTGGTGGTGGCGGTGCCACCGGTTTACAGCGCCACGATCGACCTGGGCCTGCCGGACACGAACGCCCTGATTTTTTACCAAGGGGCGGAGGTCAGGGCCACGGGGAGCGAATTCCGGGTGGAGCTGCTGGGGGGCCCGGTGGGCGGGACGCTGCTGCCGGTGGCAGTGGCCAATGGCAGCCAGGCGCAATTCCCGCTGGCCGGACCCGGATACTTCAACGCCGGGGTGGGAGTGCTGCCGGGGGTGGCCGCCGGGCAGGAGGCGCAATTCCAATTGCGGGTGTGGAAAAACGCGCCGGTTTACGCGGTGGCGGAGGAGCGGGGCCAAACACCAGTCTGGACCCAGGCCACCGGCATTTGGCAGACCAACGCGGTTCCAGCCGCCGCCCCGGTGGGGGTGGCGCTGCGTCTGCCCGGGGCGGTGATCGTGAAGGCGCTCGACCGGGTGGCGACCGTGGACCTGACCAACCTGGGCACCGGGATGGCGATTCTGATGGGCAGCACCGGCCAAATGGCTTCCGGGAGCGTGGTACGGGTGGAGTTGCTCGGCGGAGTGCCCGGCGGCTACCTGGTGCCGGTGAAATCGCTCGCCAGCCAGGCCACCAGCTTCCCGCTGGCCGAACCGGGCTATTTCAATGCGGGGGTGGGCGTGGTGCCCGGGCAGCCGGGCAATGCCCTGGTGCAATTCCAGGTCCGCGCCTGGCAGGGGGCGGAGGCCTGGTCTTCGGCCACTTTCCGCGGCCAATCCGCCTTGTGGGTGCAGAGCACGGGCAGCTACGACCCACTAACCACTCCGCCCGGCCAAGCCGCCGGGGTGGCGCTGAAAATCCCGGCCCCGGTAAGCATCAACCTTTCCACCGCCAACCAAGCCATGGTGGCCATCAACAATTACGACGCGCATTCCCCGCTTTACCTCCGCCCCGGGGAGCTGACCTCCGGCGACGATATCTGGATCCAGTTGCTGGGCGGGCCGGTGGGGGGGGCCCTGGTTCCGGTCTCCCCAGTCTGGCAGCCGGACGAGACCAGGTTCCAGCTGACCGAGCCGGGCTATTTCGATGGGGGTGTGGGAGTAGTGCCCGGCGCCACCGGTGGCTCCGTGGTGCAATGCCAGCTTCGGGTTTGGGTCGGGGCCACGGACTACGCCTCGGCCACGCAGCGGTTTGAATCGACGGTCTGGACCCAGAAATCCGGCTATTGGAACTCCAGCGCCCAGCCTCCCGCACCGCCCGCCGGCGCCGCGCTGGAGATCCCCGGGACCATGATTTTGGATCCCGGCAAAACCACCCCGGCCATCACCTGGGCCACTCCGGCGGCGATCGTTTATGGCACCCCGCTCAGCGCCCGCCAGCTGGACGCCTCCGCCGAGGTGCCGGGCACCTTTGCTTACAGCCCGGCGGCCGACACTCTGTTGAACGCCGGCACCGGGCAAAAACTGGAAGTGGTTTTCACGCCCGCTGATCCCGCCAAATACCAGCTCGCCACGGCCACGGCCAGCCTCGAGGTGCTCCCGGCGCCGCTGGTGGTCACCGCCGAAAACCAGGTGCGCTGGCTGACCTGCCCGGATCCGCCGCTCACCGTGCGGTATGCGGGATTTGTCAACGGCGAGGATCCAGGCGTGCTGGACCAACCCGTGAGCGTCTCCACGACGGCCACCGGCGCCAGCCCGGCGGGGATTTACCCGATCCACATCGCCCCGGTGTTGGACAACAATTATGCCGTCACCGTGGTGGACGCCACGCTGCGGGTCAAGCTGCCCTTGCGGGTGCAGGTGAGCGCGGATGAAGGCGGCAGGCAGTTCGCACGACTGGCCAAGCTGAAGCTGGTGTTCTCCGAGTCGGTGGGGAACAGCCTGGGTCTGGAGGATCTGGCCTTGGTACAGGCCTCGGGGACCGCCATCGGGGCCGCCCAGATGAACCTGGAATTCCAACCCGCTGCCCGCACTGCCCTCCTCACTTTCCCGGGGCTGGCGGACCGCCAATTGCCGGACGGCCGGTGGGTGCTCACGGTCAAAGCCGCGGGCATCCAGGATCCCGATGGCTTCCCGCTGGGGGCCGATTATCGCTTCCGGTTCGGCGTGCTGTCCGGCGATGCCAACACGGACGGCGTGGTCAACGACCTGGATCTCTACCTGGTATGGCAAAACTGGATCCGGCCGATCGGCGCCCAGAATCTGGCCGCCGATCTGAACGGTGACCAGAAAGTGGACCGAAAGGACCTGGACCTCGTCATCGCCAATTACTTCGCCACCGTCACCCAGCCCGCCCGGGGCATCGGAAAAACCTCCGTGGCGGAGGCCGCGGGCGGAAGCAGCGCACGGGTGAACCAGGCGCCGCCTTTGGGGATCGCCACAGATTTTCTGCCGAAGCCCGGGGCCACGGCTTTTGCGGCCGGGGCGAGCCTGGCGATTTCCCCGGCGGGTTCAACGCCAGCCCCCGGGGCAGCCATCCCCAGGATCACCAGCCTGTGGCCCCCGCGCCGGGAATTTTCCACCATCGAAGTTTGGCAGGGGACACCGTCCTGGGACCGGCTGCCCCACGAAAATCCGATTTATTGAAACCTGCGGGCAGCGGTCCCGGCCGGCACGGCTGAGCCAATTGCCGGGACACAGCTGGGAAAACAACCGGTTGGCCTTTATGTTTGAAAAAATTGAGATCATCGAGGGCGACATCACCCGCCAGGCAGTGGATGCCATCGTCAATGCGGCCAACTCCTCCCTTCTGGGCGGGGGCGGGGTGGACGGGGCCATTCATATGGCGGCCGGCCCTGATTTGCTGGAGGAATGCCGGAAGCTCAATGGCTGCCGCACCGGCGATGCGAAAATAACCCGGGGCTGCAACCTCCCCGCCCGGTTCGTGATCCACACGGTGGGACCCGTGTGGCAGGGGGGCGGCCAGGGCGAGAGCGAGCTGCTGGCCAACTGCTACCGCCGGAGCCTGGCCCTGGCCCGGGAACACGGCTTGCGGTCCATCGCTTTCCCGGCCATCAGCACCGGAGCCTACCGGTTTCCCCTGAAATCCGCCACGCGCATCGCCCTGGCCGAAACCGTCGCGTTCCTGCGCCAGGATTCCACCTTCGATAAAGTGGTCTTCGTCTGCTTCGGCAGCGCCACCCTGGAAAGCTACCAAAACCAGCTCGCGCAGCTGAAAGCCAGCGCTGGAGCCCCTTGACCCCAGCCAGGAACACGGGACCCGACCGCCGTTTCGCCATGCCAACCATGTTTTGTCGTTTTTCACCCAAGACAGAACTCCCTAAACTCATCTTTAATTGTTGGTAGCCCATTTCGGCTGGAAGTGGATCCCCAGGAATACTTCATCGACCAACTCCGGTTCCACCGTCGGTTAAAATGCCTGGTGGCCATTGACCTGAAAATTGGCGTATTTGGGTCGACGTTCGCAGCCAGGATGCAGTTCCATATTGTAACGACGAGGCCTGGGAACCATCCAACACCCTTGGCCGGGCCAGCGAGCGGGGATCGTCCTGGTCCGAGACCTCCGCTTTGCCAGACACCGCCTGAATCCTGCGCTGCCCGAATCCGCAGGCGGGCAAGCCTTTGAAAAATCAACCCGGGTAGGCTTTGCCCATTCGTTGATCCACTGGCCACCACGCCGGTTTTTTGCGCATGTAAAAACCGGCGATTGACAGTCCGTCAGTCGGCGGTAGCCTTCTGTCTCAGCCCTGACGAAACGCCCTTTGGCGATGAAAAGCGAAAACGATCAGTACGACAGTCCCTGGAAGGAAGCGCTGGAGAAATATCTGC
>CAIMWS010000054.1 GCA_903845125.1 uncultured Verrucomicrobiota bacterium | reverse complement strand
GATCATAAATACGCGCGCTGGCATTGCTCACGTTCGCTTTCAGGCTGCCCAAGGAAAGAAACACACCTTCGAGTTTGGCCGGGGCCTGGCCTTGCGCCAACTCCGTTTTCCAGTCATTTTGCGCATCGCGGCACCAGATCAGGATATGTTGTTTGCCTTTCAATACATATATCCGCAATTGGGCATGGGGCAAAACCACTGGGTCGAATTTTTCAGCGGGAGGATCAATATCCTTGACCACCGCGGCAAAGCGTTTGAAGTGACCCCACAAGTTCAATTTGGCCACATAAACATCCCAATGCCAGATGTGCCCAGGGCCAGCAGCTCCCGTAAAGAAAGGCGCAAACAGCACATCGTGCAAAAGCATTCCTTCCCGGTCTTTTTGATAGAGTAAAAATGGCCCGGAATGGCGTGGCTCCACAGCCCCGCTTTCAGCCAGAATGACCGGGCGTTGCGGCTGATAGCTGAGCCCGCGACGAATGGCCTCAGCGGCCAGCGAATCCACCGGCCCTTTGCACGCTTCAATTTGCGCTCCCAAATCAAGATAACGATGGACCTGGGCCACATCGTTTCCTGCCATGGTGCACAATCTCCGATAAACCGGATCCACCCGTTCGGTGTCAAAACTGCCCAGGCTTTGCATGCACAAATTGCGGGGGAATAGACGGTGTAATTCGGGCAGCATGCATTCGGTCCAGGCCATGTAATCCCCTCCCGCCACGGCATTGATTTCATTCCAAAGTTCCCAGCCGAAAATGATTGGATCGCTCCCATATCGCCGCGCATACCAAGCCAGCTTGCGTTTAAATTGATCGCGGCTGGGCAGGCCATCAAAAAAGTCGGCAATGTCCGTGGCCGTTCCCCCATTCCCCACCTGATGTAGCGGCTTGCTGCTCCAGCGTTGGTTTTGAGTGCCCAAATGGCGAAAGCTTTCCAGGCAGAGCTTAACGCGGATGTTATACTTTCGCGCCACTTCCAGTAAGTGGTCCAAACGCCTGGCTTTTTCTGCGTCATACTCCCCGCTACGCTGATGTTCCACATCGAAATAGGCGTGGCCAAGCCAGATCCGAATGAAATTGCCGCCATTCTCGGATAACTGTCGCATCCAATCCTCCATGACGCCCATTTTATCGTCCCCCGGCGGAGCGATCAGATTGAGTCCAATGGGGATATACGGCCGGCCGTCGGACAATTCGAAATATCGGGCATCGCGAGTGCTGACACGAACGAATCCATCGCGATGTGGATCGGCCGGTAAGAGCCTCGCCTCAATCCACAAAAACCAAAAGACAATTAAACCTGCCAGGCAGCGTGGATCCAATGGCCTTTTCATAATCCACAACCTAACCCCAACGGCGGGTGGTTGTCATGATCATTCCATTTTGCTTTGGAAAAGTTTGGCCGTCTGGCTCTGAAACTCCAAAAGGAGACCGCTCCTGGATCAATCCACGGGGTTTGCCGGCTGGAAAAGCCGTTGGCGATCGACCTGAAGGGCTTGGTATCTGAGTTTTTTGCGTTTTACCAAACGAACATTTAGTGTATGATAATTAAAAGATTAGAGAAAAATCTTTCTGCCGTAACTGGCGGCGGAAAATCCTTGAAAGACTATGATTATGAAACGTCGCAATTTTATATGGGCCATCACTGTGGCCGGAGTTTTGGGCAGCCTGCCATGGGTCGTTCAAGCCGATGACGCTGATGATGAGATATCTGACCGCTACATCGTTAAACTGCGGACCGATGCGTTTTCGCAAGTAAGGCAGGACTTGCACCAACGTGCCGTATCCACGGTCGCAGCGGGCCAAGGCGTGGTTCCCAATCGAGTATACTCAAAACTGATCAAAGGTTATGCCAGCCGCATTCCCGCCAGCATGTTGTCTCAACTTCAGAATGATCCCCTGGTGGAATCCATAACCCCGGACTTGAAGGTGACCGCATTCTCGGAGCAAGTGGTTCCCAGTGGGGTGGCCAGGATTGGCGCCACCCCAGGGATTGCCTATACCGGTTCCGGAGTTGGAGTGGCCGTGGTTGATACAGGGTTGGACAGCGCCCATGTCGATTTATTCCCCTTGGGTGGAGCCTCCTTCACTGCCTACGGATCTTCAGCTCAGGATGATAACGGCCACGGCACACATGTGGGTGGGATTATTGCCGCCCGTAATAACCTCTATGACGTGGTTGGGGTCGCCCCCAACGCCACTCTTTACCCGGTGAAAGTGCTGGATAGCACCGGCAGCGGGTTTGACAGCGACATCATCGCCGGTTTGGACTGGGTTGCGCAAAATGCCTCCACCGTCACCCCACGAATCCGGGTGGTGAATATGAGCCTTGGACGCCCGGCCAGCACCACCGCGGTTGATAATCCGATGCATCAAGCCATAAATAACCTCGTCAGTCAGGGCATCACGGTCGTGGTTGCTGCCGGAAATGATCCCACCAAAGATGTGAAAAACATGGTGCCCGCCGGCTTCACGGAGGTGATTGCAGTGGCCAGCACCACCGCCCAACAAGGCGTTGCCAGCCCAGTTTATGGCTTTATCGCAGCCGATACCGCCTCCTACTTCACCACCGACGGATCCGGAGTAACCATATCAGCTCCCGGTGAAACTCAAGAAGACATCGTGGGTTCCGGAGTAAGCACGGTCGGAATCGTTTCGTTGAAGCTGGGTGGCGGCACGACTACCATGTCCGGCACCAGCATGGCGGCTCCGCATGTCGCGGGCGTGGCAGCTTTGCTCTACGAGCAGAATCCGGCTCTTTTGCCGGCGGATGCCAAATACAAAATTGCCCATGGTGATCGCATCGGAGTTGCCCCGCTGGATTCCAAGACGAGCCTGGGTTATACCCTGTCTGGATACACCTTTGACGGCGTGCGCGAGGGGATTGTCTATGTGCCCAATGCACTGAACACCCAGCCTCCCCCGCCGGATTTCGCCCTTACTGCCAGTCCTTCTTCAAGCACGGTGGCGCCGAGCGGATCCGCCTCTTTCTCAATTAGTCTCACCCCCTCCGGTGGATATGCCAAAACAGTATCCTTTACCGTCAGCGGCCTGCCTCCGGGAGCCTCTGGGACTTTTACTCCGTCTTCCTTATCCGGTTCGGGTTCCACCACGCTCGCAATTGTCACGAGTTCTTCCCCTGGTGGGACCTACTCATTAACCATCACCGGCACCGATGGGATTCTGACACATTCTGTGAGCGTTACCTTGGTCGTGACCCAACCTGACTTCACCATCACCGCCAGTCCCAGCTCCAGAACCGTGAGGCGTGGCAGCAGTACCACTTATACTATAACGGTAAAGCCTTTGAACGGTTTTACCGGCACTGTGAACTTGTCAGTTTCCGGGAATCCCGCGAATACCACCACTTCGCTGACTCCTGCATTGGTCATCAACTCAGGCTCATCCACTTTGAAGGTTTCCACCCAGAGCAATACGGTGAAAGGAACCTATACCCTGGCCATCACCGGCACCAGTGGTTCGCTTACTCATCAAAGCACTGTCAAAATAACCGTGAATTAAAGAAGCCGATTGGCAAATATCCCCTCGCTCGGCCGGGGCTCCCGCCCCGGCCGGTTCTTTTATGAAAACCTCCTTCTTCTTTTACTTGATGGCCATTTCCGCCTTTTTGGCTCCCCAACCCCTGGCTGGAGAATCCTCTGGCATGCGCACCCTGGCCAAAGGGGCTTACTGCAATATTTCAAAACCGAGGCAGGAAGTTATTAAAGACCTTTCCACCTTTAAAAGCATTTGGAAGCAACTGAGCACTCAAACTCCGGATCCAATCCCGGAAATCGATTTTTCCCGGGAAATGGTGGTTCTGGTGGCCATGGGCCAAAAACCGACCGGTGGGTATTTCGTCGAAATCACAAAAATCCAGCCGGCTGGCAAACGATTAAGGATTGAAGTGTTCCGGAAAAGCCCTCCTCCAGATGCCATCCTGGCCCAAGTGGTGACTTCTCCCTTCCACCTGGTGGCGGTTCCCAAAAGCAGCTTAAGCCCGGAATTCCAGTAAGCATTTAAGGCAAGCTATTCCCGGCCGGTCATAACCTGGCTGCCCACTTCATAAGTAAATGCCGTGGTGGTTCTCTTCCCCCCGGCAAGTTGGATTTTCTGGTCGCGACGGCTTCCCCTAAATCCGGTCTTATCCTTGGCCTTCATTATTATATCCGGACTTGCATTTTCCTTATCCGTGCCATTAATTTGCCGCCGCCAGGTGGAATTTGATTCAGATTACACCGAAAAAATTTTATGACGCCAGGATACCAAATAGTCGTGTGCGGGAGTATTGTTCCGGATCCATTGCAAACCTTGGAACCGCAAACAACCCCCGCCGGGCCCGTTTTAAAAAGCGAAATGATGCTGCCCATGGTATTGGACCCATGGGCCAGCCACGCTCTTTACGAGGCCGCCCATCTCGCCTCAAAAAATGCCGGTTCCAAAGTCTGGCTGGTCAGTTTGGCCCCCAAAGCGAAATTGCAGCAGGTGATGATGACCGTGGCTCAAAAAGTTCCCTTTGAGCTGTTTGCCCTGGATGGATCGGCCAGCGGCTTTACCGACGCCGTTGAAACAGCAGCTATACTCGCCGAGGCCATCCAAACCATTCCCGCATTGGATCGATCCCGATTGTTAGTTTTCGGTGGCTGGGAATCAGCTTCCCGGGGGTCGGGGTCAACCATGCAAATAGTGGGTGAGCGCCTCGGGATTCTCGACCAATTCCAAGGGGTGGACCAACTGACTGTCCAACCGGATGGCGCTTTTGAAATATTGGAGCGTATGGAGGGTGGAAAGCACCAGATTTCGCGCTGTGTGGCTCCTCCATTATTGATCGGCTGGGCCACGGGCAATCTCCCGGAACCCAAAAATAATCCCCAAGTGGGCATGGCCAACATGCGGGGAATCATGCCTGCCGTCCAAAAAGCCAAACCGGTAAAAATGCCGGGGGAAGGTATGAGTTTCGCGCAGGTGTCTTTGCCCAAGCAACTGCGGGAAACCAAAATTGTTAAAGACCTGCCGCCGGAAGCTATTGCCAAAGAAATTGCGGCCTGGCTGGGCAATGCCCACTGAACTTTAATCCAATCTACTGCCTAAATCCTTATGGCCGAATATATTCTGCTGGTGGCCGATGTTGAAAACAGCGGTCTGCTTTCGAAATCCTCCCTGGAAGCTTTAAGCGCCGCCAAACGCCTGGTTGAGTCGATTCCTGCGTCCCGGTTTGCGGTGGCTTTAGTGGGTGAAAAAGTTGAAGCTGCAATGGATCAGGTGGCAACGTGCGGTGCGGACCGTTTCCTGGCGGTTGAAGGAGCTGATTTCGCTCAAAGCCGGTATGGAACTGATGCCCTGGCCGTAGAAGCGCTAGTGAAGGCGGCACAAGCCACGGTGGTGGTTGCGCCTGCCAACAGCCGATGGAATCGCGTCCTCCCCGGGGTGGCCCATCGGTTGAACGGCCGGGTGGATACGCATGTAACCTCCTTCACCATCGCCGGTGGCAACCTGGAGATTAACCGTTGGTATTACCGCCAGAGGATGGAAGCTACGCTGAAGCGGGCACAGCGCCCTTGGGTGGTCCTTTTGGAATCGGGCTTTTTGGCGGCCTGGATCGGCGCCTCCGGCAAAGCGCCCATCGAAAAAATAAACCCTGCCATAACCGATTCACTAAGAAGAACTTCCGCAATTGGAATCAAGGCGCCTGTTTCCGATCAGCAAACCATCCGCCCGGAAGCGGAGTTGCTTTTTGTGGCTGGAGCCGGCTGGACCAAAAAACAACCGGATGGCCAAACCCACGTCCCTGACGCGGAAAAGTTGATCCTGGGTTTCATCCGCAAAACTCGATCCTCCCTGGGAAGCAGCAAATCGTTGGTTGATCTTGGGGGCGAAGGCCAGGCCATACTTTCCTTCCTTTCTCATTTGAACCAAATCGGCCAAACTGGCGCCACTCCCCGCCATGCCAAAGGTTTGTCCACTTGCTGCCACGGCGAGGAACCACATACCGTTGGCTGGCGTTTTATCAGCGAACGCCGGGCCATTAACCTCGATCCGAATTGCGGCTGGGCGCGAGGCAAAGCCGATGTCTTGTATGTCGCCGATGCTTTCAAGGTAATAACCCTTCTTAATGAAATGTTGAAGTAACCGTTCGCTCAGAACAAATTTTAATCGGGCGCGCTCCGGTGTGCCCGCAAACGCACACTTGGCGCAGAACTCTGGATTGATTAATTTGACATGGATCAGGTGGCAACGTAGTGTCTACCCCAATTTGCAGTAAATCAGGTATAAGTGTTTTTTATGAAGTTGAAGAAGAACAAGTTCGGACCCATGGCGGCCTTGAAAAGCTGTGGATTCACGTTAATTGAACTACTGGTGGTTATTGCCATCATCGCCATCCTGGCTTCGATGATGCTCCCGGCGCTTTCCAAATCAAAATCCAAAGCGCAGGGTATTGGCTGTTTGAATAACCTCCGGCAAATGATGTTGGGCTGGCGCCAATATTCGGACGAATATTATGATCTTCTGTTGGAGTCTTTAAAAGGCGGTGGCGCCCCTGACGATGCCCGGCGTGTGTTGTGGGTCAGCGGAGGCTTGAATTATGATACGGCCAACGCCAGCAATTGGGACATCCAAGTCGATCTGGCCAAGTCCCCCTTGCAACCCTTTATCGGCAAAAGTTACACCGTCTGGAAATGTCCAGCGGATATGGTTAAAGTAAAAAACAACAAGGGCCAATTGGTACCTCGCGTCCGCAGCAATTCCATGAGCCAGGCGTTTGATTTCGGCAGTTGGCTGCCTGCGCCTCCTTGGCGGGTTTTTTCCAAGCATAGTGGGATCTCCAAGCCCGCCAAGACTTGGGTATTGGTCGATGAGCATCCAGACAGCATTAATGACGCCGCCTGCGCTGTGCAGATGGCCCGCCCGAGCGCGACCACGGCGCAAATCATCGACTTCCCGGCGAGCTTCCATAACGGAGCGTGCGGTTTTTCATTCGCCGATGGCCATGCGGAAATCCACAAGTGGCTGGGCAAAACCATGAAAGCCCCGGTTCGTAATAACAGTTCCCTGGCCCTGAACGTATCTGCCGGAGACTCGGTTCAAGACGTCAAATGGTGGTCCTCGGTGACTACCGTCAATAACACTACCGGTGGTTACGACTAAGCCTTTTTAATTGGCTTCCTGATTTTTGCCGGCTGGGCTCGTTTAAAAACACCAGCCGGTCTTTTTTTTGCTGCGGAGAGTTCGCCGTCTCCCATTTTATATCTCCACTCGGAACTCCTCGCCGGATTTCACGGATAAAACAAAGGCCGCCAACAGATTGGGAATTTTCTCCAAATCCTTTAAGTTGACCAATTCCACCGGAGAGTGCATGTAACGGTTGGGCAGACTCACCAAGGCGCTCGGGATGCCGCCCCGGGTCCAAAAAACCACATCGGTATCCGTGCCACTGGTGGCTGACATCGCCTCATGTTGGATCGGAATTTCCTGTTTGCGCGCCACCGATTCCAGCCGTTTAACCAACGCCGGATGATTGCACCCGCCATGGGTTAACGTAGGGCCTTTGCCCAATTTAACTTCTCCATGCTGCAATTGGTTCACGGTGGGATAATCCGTGGCATGAGTCACATCCACGATGATGGCCGCGTCTGGCTTCAAAGTGTAGCTGATCTGCCTCGCTCCCAGCAGTCCGATTTCCTCCATGATATTGGATACCGCGCAGATCTCACAGGCCGGCTGATTTTTCGATTCCTGCAGCAACCGCAGGGTTTCGGCCACGGCAAAAGTGCCTATCCGGTTGTCGAAAGCGCGCGCCACCGCCAAATCATTCCTGAGCAGTTCAAATTCGTCATTCAGGGTGATCGGATCGCCAATTTGCACCAATTTTTCCGCGTCGGCGCGACTGCTGACACCGATATCAATGAACAAGTCATGGATTTTGGGCGTTTTGCGCTCGCCCTCTTCTTTGGTCAAGTGGGGGGCAACATTGCCCACCACCCCCGTAACCGGGCCCCGGTGGCTGTGGATGGTTACTCGTTGTGCCTTGGTGATGGCGGCATCGATACCACCGATTTTGCGCACGTAAATAAATCCCTCGGGATTGATGAAATTCACCGTCAACGCAATCTCATCCGCATGCGCCGCCAGCATGATGCGGGGCGAACCGCCTTTGTTGTAAACAGCCACGGCGTTGCCATAGGCATCAGTAAATGTTTCTTCAGCATATTTGGCCACGTAATCCAACCAGACACGCTGCCCCCGCTTTTCATGGCCGGATGGGCTTGGCGTGTTCACCAGCGTCTGCAGAAATTCGAGTGATTTACTTCGCATGCGGCCAATCTAATCGACTCCTTCAATCGCGGCAATCGCGCACTAAAAAGCTTGCCAGCATTCATTGTTAGAAGGTCTATTGAGAGCCGCCTTGGATGGGCCAAGAAAACCATGGAAGCCCCAGCCCAGGGCGAATGAATTGAAACAGCACGGTTATGAAGCGGGAAAACATTTTGAGGGAAATCACCCGGATTGTGGTGAAACTCGGAACGGGGGTTCTAACCGATTCCCAGAAGCAGCCTGATCTGGCGCAGATGGGCCAACTCGCGGCCCAGGTGTCTGCCATCCATGACCAAGGCAAGGAAATGGTGATAGTAACCTCCGGGGCGGTGGGCGCAGGCATGGGCGTCCTGGGTTTCAACCGCCGTCCTTCGGAACTATCCGAACTGCAAGCCTGTGCGGCGGTGGGCCAATCCCGCCTGATGGCCATCTACGAGCGTTTGTTTGCCCAGTTTGGCAAACACGTGGCCCAAGTGCTGCTGACCCACGATGACTTGGAACACCATGACCGCCACTTGAACGCCCGGAATACCTTGGTGACGCTTCTACAGCGCAAGGTCATCCCCATCATCAACGAAAACGATGCGGTCTCCTATACGGAATTGAAATTTGGCGATAACGACCGCCTGTCCGCCCTGGTGGCCACCCTGCTGCCAGCCGATTTGCTGGCCATTTTGACCACCGTGGATGGTTTGATGGAAAATTATGGCCAGGCCAACAGCCGGGTGATTCCTCTGGTGGAACGTATCGATCCCTCCTTGGAAAAGCAGGCTGGGGGCACCACCAGCACTACCGCCGTCGGCGGCATGGCCACCAAAATACAGGCCGCCAAAATCGTGGTCCGCTCCGGCATTCCGCTGGTCATTGCCTCCGGGAAAAAAGGGGATGTTCTTAAGCGGATCCTGGCTGGTGACGAAATCGGAACCTGGTTCGTTCCCCGGGCTCAAAAAATGCGCGGACGCAAACGCTGGATCGCCTTTTTCCACCACCCCAAAGGTATGCTGGTGGTGGATGACGGGGCTAAAAAAGCCCTGCGGGACAATGGCAAAAGCCTGCTCGCCCCCGGCATTGTCCGCTGCGAAGGGCAATTCCAAGCCGATGACATCGTTCGGCTTTGCGATCTGGACGGAACCGAATTTGCCCGGGGAATTGTGCAGATCGCCTCCAAGGACATTCAAATTGGCAAAAAAAACCGCACGGAAGTCATCCATCGGGACAACCTCGTGGTGGTGTGAAACACCCGATTGGATCAACCCGCCAGGATGCGCAACCGGGATGGCTCAACCGCAAACGTGGCGGGGGCCACGCCCACCGGCTCTCCATCCAATTGCACGGGCGTTCGTGACTGGCTGGCCACCTGCACTTTTTCAGCCTGCAAGTAATGCGTTGCCTTAACCACGGGAATTTTCCTCCAGACCAAGCGCCAGCAGGTTTCCAAGGCTGTCATCCAGTTGACTCTGCTGAAAATGCAAACATCCAAT
>CAIMWS010000053.1 GCA_903845125.1 uncultured Verrucomicrobiota bacterium | reverse complement strand
TCATACATCTTGATGAGCCACAGATTGTCCTTGGCTCCGGGGTACCAGTTGATCAGGGCGGCCTACTGTCGGGCGACCACAAGAAAGTTCCTATCCCCATTTTTAATGATCTTAATGCGTACACAGTGGGTCCTCCCGCTACTGGCGCTAGTTTCGGCACGAAGTTATGCCGAAACGATGACCCGTAAAAGAACAGTTTTTTGCTCGCGGCTGACCAACCGACTAAAGGCATGCTGACTTCGGGCTCAATCGCAATTCGCCTTCCATCGGAAATGTGGAGAGTCATCGCATGGCCACTATCCCACCCCTCCCCTCTGAAGACGATCCATTGGCTGTCAGCCGACCAAAAATATGGAACTAAGGCCGTTGAGTCTGTGTTACCGTTGAGTTTGCGAATGGTGCCATCCTGGATTGACTTGATCCAAAGACCGTCTTTAAGAACGGAGTAAACCACCCATTTGCCATCAGGGGAAGTAACACCCATCGTTGACGGTTCGGTTATCTCTTCGCAAGGGCTGCCGTTCAGCGGGAGCTTCCAAAGTTTCTGCTGTTGGTCCATTACATAGAGACTTTGTGAATCGGCGGCCCACGCATGTTTTAACGAGAGAAAATATTTGTCCTTGCCATGCAATAACGAGTTTAATGGCCCGGTAGAGCGGCCGGTTTCCGGTGATATGGGCAACACCTGAACACCTTCCTTATAATACGCTATCTTTGTTCCATCGGGAGACCATATGGCCGTTGCGCCGTGCAACTCATCCAGCCCGAAAGACGTGCCGCCCAATACGGGGATAATCTTGCCCTCATACAGCAGGAATTTACTATTGGGGGATAAGAACATCCCTACCGATTTCTCAATGATGTCATTTGTTCCGGTGAAAGACTTCACTTTTTCTAACGTGATCTTCGGTTTCTTAATCATAGCCGCTTCATCGTTGGTTTTTTCAACTGGCGACGTGGCGACTTTGGTTGTCGCGGGCTGGCTGGATCCGGATTCACCGCTTTTGTTCGGCCTGGTCTGTGCATCCGTCAGCGCGATTAATCCCAGCCCGGTGAATAACGTTATCGCCAGCACCGGCCAACGATCTGTTTTTGAGAATTTTGCGATCATACGCATCCTTTGTTTCATTTGGTTTCTATCTTCGAGAATACCAACCACACCTGGCACCAGGGGGGGGCGCAGCAAATTCTGTAGTAGCTTAATAATGGCCTTCCCATAAGCCTTGTTTTCCTGAGTCTCCAGGCAGTTAAGCGCCAAGGCGTCGGCAGCCAACTCACGATCGGTCGCCATCCGTCGGAACGCCAGCCACACGAATGGATTGAACCAGTGGAACACCCGTAATACGGTGAGGAACCAATTCACCAGCATATCTCGGCGCTTGACATGCGCCAATTCGTGTAGAAAGACGTAACGCAACTCCTCCGGCGTAAACGCCGCGAGGGTCTTTTCTGGTAGTAGCAAATGGAGCCGCAGAAAACCGTACAGAGCCGGACTATGGGCCAAGGAGGTTTCCACCAAGACCAACCGGTATCGTACGCTCATCAAAAGACGGCATTCTTCCAGGACCACCCAAGCCGCCGCATTCGTCACTGTTGGTTCCCACCGCAGTCGCTTATAAAAGAGAATATTTTGCCAAATAATACGAAGGCCCAGGATTGCGACCCCCACCAACCACACCAAAACGGCCCATGTCCACCAGGACCAGGTAAGTTTAGAAATCTTAGGATTTTGGTTCACGGATGCTGCTGCCGCAGATTCTTGCGGCTTGCGGGAGGGGAGAGTATCTGCCGGATTCACGCCATCCATTGAAGCGATTCCTGTATTCCTCGTTTTCTGGGGGGAGGTGACATCTGCCAGCGTTGGCGGCAAGTTCACCATGGCTTGAGTCGGCGGGCGGGGACGAATCAGGTTGAAAATGCTGAAGCTGCTGTCGAACGTTACGGGTAGTAGCAAACGCACCACAACCAGCATCCATAGGGCATACCGCCATCGGGGCGTCAACCAGTTACTGAAGAATGCCTGGGCCAGTAAAATCAAAACGATCAACACGACAGCCTGAGCCGAGACGTGAACCAACCCGGCGAAGACATGACCAGACCAATCCAACAGAGCCGTCATAATCTAATCCTTTTTTTCGGACAAAATCCGCTGAAGTTCTTGAATCTCTTCCGGGCTAAATTCAGTCTGTTTCACCAAGTGAATCAGCATGGCCGCCGGTTCGCCCCCAAAAACCCGTTCTTGGAAGGACCGGCTTTCCTTTTGCACGCATTCCTCTTTGGTAACACGGGGCCAATAAAGGTAGCGCTTCCCATCCACCTCGGTGCGCAGCATCTGCTTTTTGACCAGTCGCTCAATCAGAGTGCGGATGGTTCGGACACCCCAACCTTTCTTTTCGACAAGGCGATCGGTGATTTCACTGGCGGTGCCGGGCGGTTTTTCCCAGACCAGCCACATGACCTCCCATTCGGCATCGGAAATTCGGATCCGTGGTTTCATAATGACTATTCTACATTTGTAGGACATAATATCCCACAAGTGTAGACGAGAGGCAAGAAAAAATGGCAAAATCTTAAACCACCCCAAATAGTTGAGGGGCAGTGGCATCTGCAATTCAGACACTGGGGGAGGGCTTCTAGAATGGACCTAGCAGGAGTTTACAAGTTAGGAGCGCCAAAATGGGAGCTTAGGGCCTGCTGGAGGGCTTGGGACAATGGTTTGAGTTGTATGACCTAGCGGCGCTGGTAGCGACCCAATTGGAGCAATTTGAACAGCTGTTCCTGTTCCGTGTCCAGGGCCGATAAACACGTCGCCGTGCGCGGCGACTGGCGTCCGGATTTCGGGGAATAAATCAGCAGCACTTCCTGGATCCCGCCCAAGAGTTCCAACACCCGGACCAGGCTCAGGTCTACCCCCTGCTGATGGAGCACGCGCTGCAACAAGGAAATCAGCATCAGGGCCAGCACACAATAAAAGGCGTGCACGCGGATTTTGCTGTCCGTCCAGTGAAACATCTGCGACCAGCCCAGGAAATGCGGGTTTTTCATGTCCCGGAAGGCGCTTTCGATCTGATACTGCGACCGATAGCCCAACACGATCGCCTCGTCGCTCCAGTTCTGATTATCGGTAAAGAGAATTGTCTTGCCCAATTGTGTCCGCACCAGCCGGGAAAGAGCCGTAGCATCTGTGCAGTAGGTCAGCATCGGCACCGGCCCCTCCTGCACCCGGCAGCGGATCCAGGTTTTCATGAATTGGGCGCCCAGAATCTGTTCCACCTGCCGCGTCACACTCTGGACGGTGGGGGCTTTGCCACCTTTGACCCGGCCTTGTTGCCGCCGCCGCAAAACCTGTTGCTAGGCGTCGAGTTTGCGCCGGGTCTGCTCCAGATTGGCGGTGATCCCCTGCAGTTGGCCTGCCAGCAGATGCTCGTTGTAGGTCACCAGCACGGTCCGCTCTTGGCCAAACACCTTGTGGCTGGTGCGATACGCCAACACCCCCTCCAGCCGGGCGCCGGTCAACGGGGTGAAACGGTCCAGCGGGATGGCCAGCAACTCGCGGTGCTGGGTGGGCACCAGCGAGCCGATGAAGTGATAACCCGACCCATTCAGCGTGTCGAAGGCCTCCTGGGAGTTGTTCCCCTTGTCGAAGATCAAGGTTAGATGCTCGCAGGTCCCGGCCAGTTGCCGGTAGCGCAGGGTCAGTTCCTGGGTGATCGCCTGGAAGACGGTGGCGTCGGGGACATTGCCCGTGTGGACCTTGTGGAACAAGGGGATATGGAAGTCAACGCTGACCAGCTAGCCCAATAAAATTGAGGGCCACGGATGGCTTCCGGCGCGCGGTGGGGAGGCACGGCCCATGGGGATC
>CAIMWS010000052.1 GCA_903845125.1 uncultured Verrucomicrobiota bacterium | reverse complement strand
CCACGCTGGTGCTGCTGGCCCATTGGTTTCCGCGGGCGGAGCGGGCCCGGGCCAACGCCTACTGGAACCTTTGCCAGCCTTTGGCGGTGGCGGGATCGGCGCCACTGACGGGCTGGCTGATTGGCGCCTGGGGGTGGAAAACCATGCTCATCATCGAAGGCGCGCTGCCGTTCATCTGGCTGCCCATCTGGCTTTATTTCATCAGCGACCGTCCCCGGGATGCGCGGTGGATCTCCAAAGAGGAACGGGAATTCCTGGAGGCGGCCCAGGCCCGGGAAGCCAGCCAGCTGGATACGGGCAAGCCGGTGTCGATTTGGCAGGCCTTCCTGCGGTGGCAGGTGTTGATCATGCTGGTGATTTATTTCCTGCACAACTGCGCCGCCTATGGCTGCATGACATTCCTGACGGAAGGCTTGAAAGGCACGGGCCGCAAATCGACCGGCCTGGAATATGGCATTCTCTTCGCCATTCCCTACGTGGTGACCGCCGTGTTCATGGTGGTGAACTCCTGGCATTCGGATAAAACGCATGAACGCCGCGGCCATACGGCCATCGCTTACATCATCAGCGGCACCAGCCTGATCCTCAGCGTCCTGTTGAAACCGTATTCCTTCTGGCTTTCGTATGTGTTTTTGTGCCTCGCGGTGCCCGGCCCGTTCATGGCCATGGCCCCGTTTTGGGCGATCCCGGCGGAGACCTTGCCCCGCAACGTCATGGGCCTGGTCATGGGCCTGGTCAATGCCATCGGCAACCTGGGCGGTTATTTTGGCAACGACATCGTGGGGGCGCTGAAAAAATCCACCGGGGGGATCACGATTCCCTTCGCGGTGCTGGGCACGGGCATGCTCGTGGCGGCGGCGCTTTGCTTCCTGCTGCCCAAATCCCGGGACGTTTCGGCGCTGAACCCCAAACCATGAGTTTTTTCAATGCCGCGGACTGGCTGGTGATCGCCGGTTACCTGTTCGGGATCATCGGGCTGGGGGTATGGTTTGGCAAAGACCAGCGCAACACGCGTGATTATTTCCTGGGCAGCAAAAACACGCCCTGGTGGGGGATCGGTTTATCGATTGTCGCCGCGGAAACCAGCGCCCTCACCATCATCAGCGTGCCGGCGATGGCCTACGGGGACAATATCTCCTTCATCCAGATCATCCTCGGCTACGTGATCGCGCGCATCCTGCTGGCGGTGGTGATGGTGCCGCATTACCTGAAAGGGGAAATCTACTCCCCTTACCAGCTGATGGAACAGGCCTTTGGCCCGGCGGCGCGCCGGATGGCGGCGGCCTTGTTTCTGCTGAGCGAAACGCTTGCGGCCGGGGTGCGGGTGTACGTGGCTTCCATACCCGTCAAGCTCATGCTGGGCGACCGGTTGCTGGCTATGGGCACGGGGGATCCCATCCTGGGGGCGATCCTGCTGTTTGTCTCGCTCTCGCTCCTTTACACTTACATAGGCGGCGTGAAAGCAGTGATATGGACGGACGCGGTCCAGTTTGGATTGTTCATGGCGGGCGGTTTGTTCACCTTGTTTTATATCCCGACCTTGGTGGAGGGGGGCGCCACCGCCCTGCTGTCCAAAGCGGCGGCGGCGGGCAAACTGCATTGGCTGAATATGGGGTTCACCCTGGGCCTGCCATTTAATTTCTGGATGGGGATCATTGGCGGCACGTTTGTGGTCCTATCGTCGCACGGCGCGGAGCAGTTGATTGTCCAGCGGGTGCTGGCGTGCAAGAATGTGGCGGATGGCCGGAAGGCGCTCGTCTTGAGCGCGGTGGTGATTTTTCCGTTGTTCCTCACCTTCCTGCTGGTGGGGGCCATGCTCTGGGCTTATTACCAACAGGCGCCCCTGGCCATACCGATTCCCGAGGTCAAGGCCGGCTCGGGGATCAAGGCGAACGACTATATCTACCCCATTTTCATGATGACCGCGGTGCCCCACATCCTGAAAGGTTTCCTCATTGTCGCCATCCTGTCGGCGGCCATGTCGTCCGTGAGTTCAGCCCTGACGTCGCTGGCCTCCGTTTCCACGATGGATTTTGTGAAGCCGATGGCCCGGCGGCCGCGGGGCGAGGAGTATTATTTGCGGTTCAGCAAAATCTCGACGGTGGGCTGGGCGGTTTTGCTGATTATCGTGGCCTCTTTGAGCCGGGAGGTGGAATACGTGTTGAACGCCGCGTTCTCCCTGCGGGGTTTGACCAGCGGCGCCCTGTTGGGCGGTTTGCTGCTGGTGGTTTTCTGGAAGCGCGGCCCGGCCTGGCCGGTGGTCGGTGGCGCGGGCGTTTCCCTGGTGGCCATGGTATTGATCTCCCGCCTGGAATGGGAAACGCAAACCGCCGCTGGTTTGGTGGTGAAAACCAAGCTGGCCTGGCCTTGGTATGCCTTGACCGGCACTTTGGTGACCCTGGCCACCGCCTGGATGATTCGCAAGTGTGGCTATGGGAGCCACTGCCCCGGATCACCGGCTGCCACGGGGCAGAATACTTAAAGGCGGGCTTGCTCCTTCCGCGGGAGTGGGCCGGGGCGGGGGGGACTCACGGTTTTTTATCCGCCAGGAGCCGGGCCACTTCCTGGCGGGCGTGGTCGGAAACCGGCCAGCGCCAGTCTTTTTGGAAGAGCTGGGTCAAATCCTGGCGGGCCGCCAGGGAGGCTGCGATCACAAAATTATCGATGGCTTCGGGCGTGGTTTTGGCGGGCGGGCGCTGGCCGGCCTCCCGCCAAAGTTTTTCGGCGAAGGCGGTACCGCCATGATCCCGGCACAGGCGGAAGCAAAAGGCAGCGAACAAATCGGTGCCGTTAAGCCCCATGGGGTTGGGGGGAGCGGCGCCGATTTTCAAAGTGTTCTCCCAGCGGAAAGCAGGATCGGCCAGGTAAAGATCCACCAGCTTTTGCAGTTCCCGGCGGAAGTCGTCGCCGCTGCGGTCGCGAAACGGCCCCAGTTTGGCACCGGCCGCGTCCAGGGCCAGAAAACGCATAAACACGGCATAACCCGTCACGATGGAGCCGGCGTCCGCGTCTTTGTGGTAGGCGAGTTGCGGTGAATAAAACCAAAAATTGCGCCCGAATTCATAGGGCAGCGCCTGGTCATACACATTCTGGCGCAACACGCCTTCATAAAGGGTTCGGAAACAATCGGGCATTAATTCAATGCCCGTGGCGCCCAGATAACCGCACCCGGCACCGCAGGTTTTTTTGACTTCGGCGACGGTGATGCGGCCCGCCAGGTGTTTGGCGCGGGCGGGCTCCTGGCCGGTGGCCTTTTGATAAAAATCATACACTTGGTCAAAGGTATGGCACAGGCGCGCCATGGCCTCCGGATCCAAGTCCTTGCTTTCGGTCAGAAAGGCCACCTTCCGGCCTTGCCAGGCGAACAGCGAAAGGGTTTCGTTTTCAAAGCTCTTATATTGGACGACTTCGGGCGGTGGCAGGGTGGGGGAGGTTTGGGCGCCAACGCGGTCGAGACCAGGCAGGAAGGCGGCGACGAGGAGGAGTCGGCAGGCAAGGGAGAATGCCAGGGGGCGCCCGGCTTTCTTTTGGGCAGGCACGCCCATCCTGGTGGTGGCTCGTGGTTCGGAGGCTTTTGGGTGAACAAGTATCATGACGGTAGCAGCGTAGGATAATCGGCTTCGGATTCAACCGGAAAATTCCCGGCTGGAAAATTCCCGGCGAGGCAGCGGTTGCCGTTTTCCGAATCCAGGGCCCGGCAGAACGCTGCCCAGGGCAGCCCCAAGGCGGTGACCGCGTTCCCGGATCGCCTGGCCCACCTGAGGCCAATTTTGTTGCTTGCCTCGGATTGTATGAATGCCGCTAAATACGCCCCGTTTATGGGTTGACCAGGCAACCCCTGCGCCAGGCCTGCAGCGGTGGTGATGCGGGGTTGCGCGGCGCAGGAACGGAGGGTCGAATTAGCTGGTCTGGTCTTTATAGGTCCGCTAAGATACGCGCAATTCCCAAACAACAAAGGATCATATGAGCGGAAAGAAAATCAATGTGGCAATTGTCGGGCTGGGATTCGGCGCCGAATTCATCCCCATTTACCAACGGCATCCCCAGGCCAATATGTATGCGATCTGCCAGCGCAATCCACAGAAATTGGATGCCATTGGCGATGCCTTTGGCGTGGAGAAGCGGTTCACGGATATCAAGGATCTGCTCCAGGATCCGGCGGTGGATGTGGTGCACATCAACACCCCGATACCCGACTACGCCTGGCAATCGATCGCGGCCTTGAAAGCCGGAAAGCATGTGGCCTGCACGGTGCCCATGGCCACCACCCTGGCCGAGTGCCGGCAAATTGTTGAGCTGGTGAAGAAAACCGGCCTCAAATACATGATGATGGAAACGGTGGTGTATAGCCGGGAATTTTTGTTCATCAAGGAGCTGGCGGAGCGGGGCGAATTGGGCAAAATCCAATTCCTGCAAGCCAGCCATCAACAGGATATGGATGGCTGGCCCAACTACTGGCCAGGGCTGCCCCCGATGTGGTATGCCACCCATTGCGTGGGGCCGGTCTGCGCCTTGACCAATGCCACGGCCGAATATGTTTCCTGTTTTGGTTCCGGCACCATCCGGAAGGAATTGATCGCCCAATACAATTCCCCTTACGCCGTGGAATCCACCCACATCAAGTTCAAGGATTCCGACCTGGGAGCGCGCATTTACCGCTCCTTGTTCGACGTGGCCCGGCAATATCGGGAGAGCTTTGATGTTTATGGCTCCAAGGCCTCGGTGGAGTGGCCGTTGATCGAGCACGAGCCGTTGATCCTGCACCGGGCCAAGTTGCCGGAAGCGAAAATCCCCAAACCGGTCAAGGCCCCCGACTTTGCCAAGCGGCTGCCGGCGGGCATCCGGCGGTTTACCACCCAAGGGGTGTATGACCTGGCCCGGAAAACCCACCTGAGCTTCGTCCAAGGCGCCGGGCATGGCGGATCCCACCCGCATTTAGCCCATGAATTCATCACGGCCCTGGTGGAGGACCGGGATCCATTCCCGAATGCGAGGCAATCCGCCAATTGGACCTGCGTCGGGCTCTGTGCCCATCAATCGGCTCAAAAAGGCGGGGCGTTGGTGCGCCTGCCACAATTTACCATCGCCTGACATGAATTGGCGCTCCACTTTCGGGATTTTGCTGGCTTGGATCAGTGTCGCAAACGCCCGGGCCGCTGACTGGCCGGGGGAGGCCTGGCCCCTGGCCAGCCCGGAAAGCCTGGGCTTGAGTGCGGCCCGCCTGCACGAGGCCCGGGATTATGCGGCCAAGGCCAAGGGTTCAGGATACGTCATTTATCAAGGCAAGCTGGTTTTGAGCTGGGGGGATCCCCGCCAATTATACGACTTGAAATCGACCACCAAGTCCATCGGGGTGACCCTCCTGGGGCTGGCCTTGGGCGACAAGCGCGTCACCCTGGAAGACCGGGCGATCAAACACCATCCCTCGTTTGCGGTGCCACCGGAGGAAAATATCACTCACGGGTGGGTCGAAAAGGTAACCCTGCGCATGCTGGCGCGGCAAACCGCCGGCTTCAGCAAGCCGGGAGGTTTTGAGAAAATGTTGTTCGAGCCGGGAACCCAGTGGCATTACAGCGATGGCGGCCCAAACTGGCTGGCGGAATGCCTCACTTTGGCTTACAAAAAGGACCTCAAAGAGCTGTTGTTTGAGCGGATATGCAAGCCGTTGGGCATCACCGAAGCGGATTTGAAATGGCGTAACAATTCCTACCGGCCAAACCAGCTTTTCGGCCTGCCCCGGCGGGAATTCGGGGCGGGCATCAGCGCCAATGTCGAAGCCATGTCCCGGATCGGCTACCTCTACCTGCGCCAGGGCATGTGGAAGGCGGAAACGATTCTGCCCAGGGAGTTCGTGATGTTGGTCAGCATTGTGCCCAAAGAGCCGATGCCTTTGCCGGTGTATGAGCACCAAACCTACGGGGACGCTTCCTCCCATTATGGCCTTTTGTGGTGGAACAACGCCGACGGTCATTTGCCGGAAGTCCCCCGGGACGCATATTGGGCCTGGGGCTTGTTTGACAGCCTGATCCTGGTGGTGCCGAGCCTGGATTTAGTGGCGGTGCGGGCTGGCAATGGGTGGGATCGAACGCCCGGCGGGGACCATTATGCGCCGTTGAAGCCGTTTTTCCAACCCCTCTGCGCGGCCGTTGGAAATGGCCTGAATGCGGGCCGGTG
>CAIMWS010000051.1 GCA_903845125.1 uncultured Verrucomicrobiota bacterium | reverse complement strand
CTTGACCAATGTGGCGAATACTTATGCGGGGAGTTTCAGCGGCAATGGCGGTGGGTTGACCAATCTGGACGCCACGGATCTGACCGGCACCGTTGCCGATGTGCGGCTCTCGGCCAACGTGGCCCAGCTCAGCTCCAACCAAGTCTTCAGCGCCGCGAACCGCTTTTCTGGTGTGGTGACCTTGACCAATGTGGCGAATACTTATGCGGGGAGTTTCAGCGGCAATGGCGGTGGGTTGACCAACCTGGACGCCACGGATCTGGCCGGCACCATTGCCGATGCGCGGCTCTCGACCAACGTGGCCCTGCTCAGTTCCAATCAAGTTTTCACCGGTTCCAACAGCTTCGCCAAGGCCGTCGGCATCGGCACGACCACCCCGTCGCATACATTGGAGGTCAATGCCTCGGGCAACGCCCAGATCGGGATCAAAAGCACTGATTCCGTCGGGCATCTCTGGACGTTGCAAAGCACCGGCCAAAACGCCGTTGAAACCACCGGCATCAGTGGAATTCATGCTCAGGCCATGCCGCCCATTTTTGGCGCCTTCGAAATTTGGGACCGGACCGTGGGCGCTTCGCGCCTGATGATCACCACTACGGGCAACGTCGGTTTGGGCACGGTTCCCGGCTTTGCACTTCAATTGGCGGGTGGCGCTTATTGTGATGGCATGGAATGGAAGAACGTTTCAGACCGGGATATCAAGGAAAACTTCATCCCCATCGAACCCTGTGAGGTGTTGGAAAAAGTGGTGGCATTGCCGGTCACGCAATGGAAATATAAGTCCGAACCGGACGGCATCAAGCACCTGGGACCCGTGGCGCAGGATTTTCACGCCCTTTTTGGCCTGGGCAGCAACGAGCGGGCCATCGGCACCGTGGACGAGTCCGGCGTCGCCCTGGCGGCGATTCAGGGATTGAATCAAAAACTGGAAGCACGAAGTCAGGAGTTGCTGGCCAGGAGCGCCGGTTTGGAAATCCAACTGGCGGCCAAGGAAGCCGAACTGAAAGCGCTCCAATCTTGCGTCGCGGAATTACAGGCGGCTATCCGGCGCCTCGAACGGCTTGAACCATTGCCTGGCGCCCCGAAAGAGGTCAAATACTGATCCCGTGTTGGTTGGGGACAACCATCACAAAGAAATAATTCAAATGAAATTGTCTACGAAGATCCACACGGTTCTTTTGCTGGCGATCTGGAGTTGCACCAGTACCTTCTCGGCCGTGACATACACCCACAACTTCACCAGCAATCTTGCTGATTATGGGGTGATTCCCGATGGTGATTATGGGGGTTGGCAAAACAGCCAGGTGGTCGTCTTGGAAAGCGGACTGCGCATCACAGACCTGGCCGTGACCCTTGATATCAGCGGCGGTTGGAATGGGGATCTTTATGTAACTTTACGGCACGAAACCATCGGTGGCACCGGTTTCGCCGTGTTGCTGAACCGGGTAGGAACTTCGATCACCGACACCTTGGGCTACCCCAACACTGGATTTGGCCTGAACGACTCATCGGAACCGTTTCGTCTCAGTGATCTCGGAACTTACAGTGTTCATTACTACCTGGACCACGCCCCTCTGTTCAACAGCAACGGCCAACTCACCGGCCTTTGGCGGCCTGACGGTGGGCCGTTGACTTCATTTCAAGGTCTGGATCCAAACGGCGTCTGGACGCTTTTCGTCGCGGACTGCAATGGTGGCGATGTGGCCACCCTGAATCAATGGGGATTGGAGATCACGGCCGTGCCTGAACCGGTTGCCGGCGCCTGGGTCGTTTCGGTGCTCACGTTAGGGGTGGGATTGCTGCTGCGACGGTGGCGCTTGAGAGGCTGTTCATGCTATTAGGATTAGCCTCCTTGAGATGAGCCCCATCCCACCGGCCGCGGATGCCGATCACCTTTGAGAGGCCAGCGCCAGGCACCGGCAGGGTGAAGCCTCCGTCTCTTTAACGAAAGCGGACACCGAGGGGCGGGGGCGGCAAAATTCGCGGATCTCCGGCTCGCTCAATACCATGAAAGCGGTGGAAAGGGCGTCCGCCTCGGCGGCCGAGGAGGCCTGGCTCCAGGCGCGGCAACGGCCCGCGGTTGGCAGGCCGGTGCGGGGATCGAAAATGTGGGTGCCCTGCACCGCCAGGCCGGAGGCGCTGAAGGCACCATCAGCCAGCCAGAGTTCCTGGCCCGGTTCCAGGATCACCTTCCAACCGGGAGTTCCCGGGGGCCGGCCGAGGGCGTAAATGGTGCTTTGGCTGGCGCACAGCAACGCCGTTTCGATCTCCCACTCCGCCAACAGCAAGGCCAGGCAGTCCAGCGCAAAGCCTTTGCCGATGGCTCCCAAATCCAGCTGGGGATGGTCCACCAGGGCGGTGGCCTGAGGGGGCAGGCAATCCACCTGCACCACTGGCCCGGTTGGATGCCGGCGCCGCGCCGCGTAGGCAACGTCGAAAGCGCCCAGCGCCGCCGCGGTCAACTCGAGCGCGATGGCTAGGCAGCGGGCGGTGTCCGGATGGATGGTGGTGCTTTGGCCCGCCGCCAACCGGTTGATGCGGAATAGATCGCCATGCTCGATGAAGCGGCTCAAGCGGATTTCGAGCGCGTCCAATTCCGTCCAGGCAGCCGCCATGGCCTGGCGGGCATAGACCGGCTCCGGGTGATGCACCACCAATTTGAAACTGGTGGCCATGGCCTGGTGGAACTGGACTTGGGGGGGGGAAGGCGGCGGATTCACCGGGATGGAACTGGCGAAATTGCCAACAGCCGGGAGAGAACCACCAGGATGGACACCGGCCCATCCTGGTGGCGAATCACTAATGGGTTACACCCTGGCTGCACGATCACCGGCAGACGTGAACGATCTCCTCGTTGGTGGCGGCGTTGATGATCTTGAATTCCTCGGCGTGGAAACTCGGTTCGGCCCGGAAAGCCATTTTGCCGTAATAACGTTTTTCCAGCTCGATGAAGAGGCTCTCGTCCTCGGTGCGCAGGCGCTCGAGCACGGAGGGGTGCACGACGATGCGTAATTGGAAATCGGACTCATCCCGCTCCCGGCGCTTGAGGATTTCCGACAGCTTGCGCTGGATTTCCACGCTCATGCTCAGGGGGCTCTTGACCTTGCCGCGGCCTTTGCAATAAGAGCAGTCATCATAGACGGCGGAGCGTACGCTCTCGGAATGCCGCTGGCGGGTCATTTCCATGAGCCCGAGCTGGGAGATGGGCAGCACATGCGTTTTCGCCCGGTCCCGGCGCAGGCCTTCCTTCATGCGCTGCATGACGGACTGCTGGTCCCGCCGCATTTTCATGTCGATGAAATCGAGCACGATCAGGCCGCCGATATTGCGCAGGCGGAGCTGGCGGCAAATCTCCTCGGCAGCCTCCAGGTTGACCTTGACGATGGTGGAATCCTGGTCGCGATCCCGGCTGCTGCTTTTGTGGCTGCCGGTATTGACGTCGATGGCGACCAGCGCTTCGGTTTCATCGATTACGATATAGCCGCCGCTTTTCAGGTGGACCTGCCGGGCGAAGGCGCTTTCCAGCTGGCGGGTGATGTTGAAGCGGTCGAACAAAGGCTGGGCGTCATTGTAGGGCTTGACCTTGTTGCCGGAGCGTTTGGAGATCTTGCTGATGATGGTCCGGATCCGCTCGAATTGCTGGGGCGAATCGATGACGATCCGCTCGACATCCTCGGTGAGGAAATCCCGGACCGAGCGCTCCATCAAATCGGGCTCCTGGAACACGCACAAAGGGGTGGTCTTGCGGGAGATGTTTTCCTGGATGGTGCGCCACTCCTCGAGCAGGAAGGCCAGATCCCGCACGAAATAGCGGGCCTGCTGGTCTTCGCCGGCGGTGCGGATGATGACGCCCATGCCCTCGGGGATGCTGAGCTTGCGCAGGATTTTTTTCAGGCGCTGGCGCTCCTCGTGGTTCTCGATCTTGCGGGAAATGCCCGATTGATCGGAGTTGGGCAGGAGCACCAGGTAGCGGCCGGGAAGGGACAGGTTGGTGGTGACGCGCGGCCCCTTGGTGCCAATGGGCCCCTTGGTCACCTGCACGACAATCTCGCTGCCGACGGGATAAAGGCGGGGAATATCCCGCTGGGTGATCTTGGGTTTATCGCGCTTGCGGTTTTCGCGCTCGACGATTTCCACGGTGCTGTCGAAATTGCTGGGCACGATATCCCAGTAATGCAGGAAGGCGTTCTTCTCGAAACCGATGTCCACGAAGGCCGCCTTCAGGCCGTCCTCGAGGTTTTTCACGCGGCCCTTGTAGATGCTGCCGACCAGGCGCTCCTCGTTGGTGCGCTCGATGGTGAATTCCTCCAGCTTGCCATCTTCCAGGACGGCGACGCGGGTCTCCAGCGACTCGGAGTTGATGATGATCTCCTTGTGGAGCTTCTTTTTGGGCCGCATGAAGCGGGTGACTTTCTGGATCACCTTGTTGGCGGCGGCCTTGATGGTTTCCACGAAGCCCTTGGGCTGGGCATCTTTGATGGCCACCGGCTCGTAGAGCGGCATTTCCTGCAGCACCTCGGGCACCTCCAGGTTGGGTTCGCGGAATTCTTTCTTGGCCGGGGCGGCCGTCTCGGCGGTCTTTTCGACTCCCTCGGGCGGCAGGCCGGCGGCGACGTTTTCGGAGCGTTCGATCTCCTTGGCGTGGCGGGATTGGTCAAACACCGGCTCCTGGCCGGCCTTCTCTTTGGCGGATTCGGAACGGGCTGGCAGAGTGGGGCCGCCGGGCCGGGGCCTCTGGTTGTTCATGCCGCCTTTGGGCCGGAAGCGCATGCCGCCGGGATGCCGGCGGGAAAAAGTTCGTTCACTCATGGTTAATATGTTTTTCGGTACCAATAAACGCTCTGCAAAATGCCTGCCGCGATCAGCGAGCATAACACTGAAGATCCGCCGTAACTTAAGAGCGGCAGTGGGATGCCCGTCACAGGCATGATGCGTATGTTCATGCCGATGTTGATGAAAACATGGCCAAAAAACAGGGTTACCACCCCGCTGGCCAGCAGCTTGCCCAGGCGATCGCGCGCCTGGTTGGCGGTCCTGATCCCGGCAAATAACACCACGGTGTAAAGCGCCAGGACAGTGACACTGCCGAGAAAACCTTTCTCCTCGGCGATTACGGAGAAAATGAAGTCATTGTGCGCCACCCCCCGCGGCAGGAAACCGAGCCGGATCTGGTCCCCCTGCCGCCAGCCCTTGCCGGTGATCCCGCCGCTGCCCACCGAAATGAGGGCCTGGCGCACATTATACGAATCGTTGAATTGCTGAATCCGGGCCAGGCGGGTGGCTTCCCGGGTGGTGTTGGCCGGGGTGTAATTCCGGCCAAAATAAACCAGGATCCGGCGGCGTTGGTAGTCCTCCAGCTTGATGACGTGCCACCGGGACGGCAGGAACAGGACATCCACCAGGATCAGCGTCATCAGCAAAATGGCGCCGCCGACCAACCGCCGCAGGAATATCTCCGGCACCCCGGCCACGAACATCATGGCCAGCCCCACGGGCATCAGCACCAGGGCCGATCCCAGATCCGGCTCCTTCAAGATCAGCAGGAACGGCAGCACGATCATGCCGATGGCGCGCCAGAAAACCGGCGCCTGCCGCAACTCCTCGGTGGGCCGGCTCAGGAAGTGGGCCTGGGCGAGGATGAAGGCCAGTTTGCTGAACTCGGAAGGCTGCAGGCTGAAGAATTTTAAATCGATCCAGCGCCGCGCACCCCAGCCTTTGGTGCTGCCCATGAACAGCACGAGCACCAGCAGGGCGATGGCCAGCCAATAAAACAGCATGGACCACCGGGCCCACACGCGGTAGTCCACCAGGCACATCCCCACGACGGCGGCAATGCCTACTCCGTACCACACGGCCTGCAAAAAGGCGAATTGCCGGTACCACGGCAGATCGCGCAAATGCTCCTGCACACTGGTGGCGCTGTGGATGAAGGCCAGGCCGATGCACATCAGGCCGCCCAGGGCAATCCAGAGCGCCCAATCCACCCGCGTCACCCGCTCCCTTAGTATTTGCTCATACATGGTCAGGGTTGGCTGGCGGAAGGGTTGGCCATGGCCACTTTCTGGCCGGCTGGCGGGCTGGCCGCCGCGCGGTTGGATTTGCGCGCGGGCTGGACCGGCCGGTAGATCGGTTTTTCCGGCAATGAATAGTTGGGATTCTCATCCAGTTGTTTGATCACTTCATAGATTTTCCTGGCGACCGGGGCACAGGTTGCGCCGCCGGAAGCGCCGTATTCCACCAGGATGGCCATGGCATATTTGGGGTTTTCATAAGGGCCAAAGGAGACGAACCACGTGTTGTAGTGATGAAAGATGTTGTTTTTCATGACTTGGGCGGTCCCGGTCTTGCCGGTCACCCGGAAGCCGGGCACGGCGGCATTGCAGCCGGTGCCCTCCCGGCGGTCCTCCACATCGGCCAGCATGGCCTCCCGCACCACCTCCAGGTTGGCCGGATTGACCCCCAGCAGGTTCCGCACGGCCCCCGCCGGATAGGTTTTCAACAGCCGGCTCCCCGCCGGGCCGGGCGCCTCGATGCGGTCCACCAGCCGGGGCCATAATACCTTGCCGCCATTGGCCACCGCCGCCGTCATCATGGCCATTTGCAGCGGCGTCACGGTCACCTGGCCCTGGCCAAAGCAGAGGTTGGCGATCTCCCCGATGTGGATCGGCGTGCCCTGTTCCTTCATTTTTTCCACCCAGGCGGGGGTGGGGAAAAAACCGGCCACTTCCTGGCGCAGGGGCACTTTCGTGCGCTGGCCAAGGCAAAAGCGCGTGCTCATGTCCATCAGCCGCGGCAACCCCATCCGGAGCCCGTATTCGATGAAATAGGAGTTGCTGGACCGCACCAGGGCCCGGCGCAAATTAAAATCCCCCGCGCCGGCCGTATCCTTGATCAACCGTTTGCCCAGCACGTAATGGCCTTGGCTGGCAAAAATGTCCGTCGGGGTGATGATCCCGCATTCCAGGCCCGCCAGGGCCACCACGATCTTGAAAATGGAGCCCGGGGTGTAGGCCCCGAAGGTGGCCCGGTTCAAGGTGGGGTTGCGCTCTTCATCGCTCAGTTTCGCCCAGTCATCGGGCTTGACGCGGGGGATGAACTGGTTGGGATCAAAAGTGGGGGCCGAGGCCATGGCCAGGATGTCCCCGCTGCGGCAATCCACCACCACCACGGCGCCCCGGACATCCTCCTTGGCCGCCTGCAGAGCTTGCTCGGCGATTTTTTGGATCCGCCAGTCGATGGTCAGCACCACATTGCAGCCCGGTTCCGCCTCGGACCAGTATTTTTCGGATTGCCGGTAGCCCAGGTGGTTGACCAGGATGGCCTTCACGCCGGCGCTGCCGCGCAGCTCGTTGTCGAACGCCCCTTCCACTCCCACCAGACCCAGGCAGTCCGGCAGGCAATAGTCATAATCAATTTCCGGCTCGCCATCGCTGGCCTCGACGCGCTCGGTCATCCGCACCTGGCCCAGCAAATGGGCGGCCAGCGTGCCATGCAAATAAGTCCGCATGGGCTGGAAATCCAGGCTCAAGCCCGGCAAACGGTTGGGCTGCTCCTCAAAAAGAAGGACCTTTTCCTGGGGCAAATTCTCCAGGATCGGCATGGGCAAAGCGAGGCGGTTGGTGTAGTGCTTTAAAAATCCGGCCGGGTCCAGGGCCAAAGGCTGGTTCAGCTGCTGCCCCAGTTGCTGGACCAGATTGCTGACCACCGAAAAACGGCCCAGACGGCCCAGTTCGTCCCGTTCAGCCTTGGCCATCCGCTGGCGGGGATGGGCCGCCCGCCAGGCTTTTTGTTTCTCGCGGAAAGCTTCCTGAAAGGAGCCGCTGAGCTCTTCCAGGTAAAGATTGATATTGAAGCTGGGCCGGTTATCCGCCAGCACCATCCCATTGCGGTCCATAATGCGGCCACGCAGGGCGGGATATCGCACTTTCCGGAAGGATTGCGTCCGCAGGCTCTCCACATATTTTCGGCTGGAAACGCCCTGGATATACCACAGGCCGCCCAGCAAAACCAGCAGGCCGGCCAGCACCACCACGGTCAGAAACCACAGGGGCCGGTCGCTCTTTTTAAACTGGTCGAAAATCAACATCGCCTAAAGATACCTTCCGTGTTTCACTTCGCGGTCCGACCGGAACCAGCTCGGATGGGCCACTGGATGTTCCAACGCCCGCATCAACCGGTCCAACAAGGCGAACACCAAAGGCGCCAGCACGGCTCCGGCAGCCACCAGGATCAAGCCCTGGCTCAGGGAGGCCAGGGCCACCAAAGGGGCCGGTTGGGCCAGGCTCGGCAGGATGGCCCCGGCTTCCAAGGCCGGCGCGGTGTCGAGGGAGAGGCCGTTGCCGGGCCGGGCCGGCTCGAACAAACCCGCGTGGAGCAGGAGCAGGCTGAGGGCGGGAATGGCCAGCGTGGCCGTGGCTCCGCAAATCATCTGGGTCACCACCTGGTTCCGCACCACCAGTTCCCGGCAGAAATGCAGGGTGTAACCGGCCACCAGCAGGGAGACCGTGCTGACTCCCAGCGGATTAAAGGAGAAGGCATCGAAGAAACCACCACCCACCACCGCCAGGCAAAAAACCGCTGGCAAGTCGAGGGTGAGCGCCGTAAAAACCATCAGCGAAGGCAGCAAGTCTACCTGCACCCCGAGCAACCGATGCGGCCAGGTGCTGGCGACGGTGAAGTACACTGCCAGGTAAGCGGCGGCGAGGAGTATGCTGGCGGTGACTTTGTTCATGGCAGGATCACAAACACCTCTTCCAGGCGGCCAAAGTCCACCGCCAATTTGACGCGGGCTTCCAGGTAAAGCCCATATTCCATCTCACGGCAATCCATGATCTGGCCGATCCGGATGCCTTTCGGGAAAATCCCCCCTTGGCCGCTGGTGTAAACCGTCTGGCCGGGGACGATATTGCTATGCCGGGATAGAAAAGTCAGATCCACCACGGCGTTATCGATAATATCTCCTGAATTCGGGACGATTACCCCGGTGGTGTCGACAGTTTGGGTTCCGGTTTCGCTCTTTTGCTGAACCAGGGCGGCCACGCGGCAATTGGGATCGCCCACCAATAAAACCAGGGACCGGTTCAGGCCCACTTCCGCAATCCGCCCCACCAATCCTTCCAGGGTGAGCACGGTCAGGTTGATTTTCATCCCATCCCGGGAGCCCCGATCAATGTGAATGCTGCGCCACCAATTGGCAGGATCGCGGCCGATCACCCGGGCGAGCTTGTATTGCCGGGGATGCTGCTTGGTGTAGGCCAGCAATTCACTTAACCGGGCGTTTTCCTTGAGCAATTCGGCGTTTTGCTGGGCCTGGAGCCGTAAAACCTGGTTCTCCTGCTGCAACTGCTCATTTTGGGCAGCCAGGGTTTGACGGGGCACCACCGCCTGGCGGGCTTTGGCGCCCAGGTTTTGGGAAGCACTGCCGAGGCCGAACAGCGGGAGGAATAACCCCGCCAGGGCCATTTTTAAACGCAAGGCCGCCCGCGGCGGAAGATTCATCGCCACCAGCACGAGCAAAAGTGCGCCAATAATGGCTATATAAACCGGCCTCTTAAACATGCCTCGCCTGGACTAACAGGCCCGGGTTTCATTCCGGCAGCCTGTCAGATGGGCGAACGCACGAGAAAATCATGTCCGAGTGTTGGCTGCGAGCCGCTTGAGAAATTGTATTTCCTGGAGAACCCGTCCCGTGCCTTCGGCCACGGCGCTCAGTGGATCTTCGGCCACATGGACCGGCAGGCCGGTCTCTTCGGCCACCAGCCGGTCGATCCCTCGCAAGAGGGCACCTCCGCCGGCCAAAACAATCCCCCGATCCACCAAATCAGCCGCCAATTCAGGCGGACAACGCTCCAAAGTGATGCGAATGGACTCCAAAATGCTTGATAACGGTTCTTTAAGGGCTTCGCGGATTTCTTCGGATCGCACCGTGATAGTTTTTGGCAATCCAGCGCTCAAATCCCGTCCCTTGACCTCCATGGTCAATTCCTGTTCCAAAGGGTAGGCGGACCCAATCCGGATCTTGATTTCCTCTGCAGTGCGTTCACCGATCATTAAGTTGTACGCGCGCTTCATGTAAGCCACGATCGTCTCGTCAAATTCATCGCCGCCCACGCGCATGCTGCGGCTGAACACAATCCCCGCCAGTGAAATAATCGCAATCTCACACGTTCCTCCGCCGATATCCACAATCATGTTGCCCGCCGGTTCGTGGACCGGCAAGCCGACGCCGATGGCGGAGGCCATGGGCTGCTCTATTAAATATACCTCGCGCGCTCCCGCATGGTTGGCGGAATCCTTCACTGCCCGTTTCTCCACTTCAGTGATTCCGGAAGGCACCGCCACGACCACTCTGGGGGCTATGAGCTTCCGGTTCTGAACTTTTTGGATGAAATACCGCAACATCGATTCCGTTACCTCGAAATCGGCTATGACCCCATCTTTCATGGGCCGGATGGCCACAATGTTGCCGGGTGTGCGTCCCAACATCCGTTTGGCTTCTTCGCCTACCGCCAGGACATTCGTCGTCCCGGCCTCGATCGCCACCACAGACGGTTCGCGCAAAACAATGCCCCGGTCCCGCACATACACCAACGAATTTGCGGTACCGAGGTCTATTCCAATATCATTGGAAAACAAACTCTTGAACTGGCCGAACATCGATTTTGCCTACACGTTCGCCCCAGTTAAAAAGGTGCGCTGCAAAAGGTCAAGAATATAAATGATTTATCCATCGTGGAGGTCCATCAAGGTCAGCGACAAATCCCGCGCTGGCGCCCGGCAGGGAGCAACCACGGCTCCTGCGGAAGCGCTGCGGCCATCGGCTTGGGGACTTGGCGGATGCCCCATGAGGCCTCCTGCACTTCCCGAGGTGCCAGCCTGGACCTGGCCCGGATCCCGTCCTTCAGCTCCAGGCGGTCTTCATAAAAATCCCCCAGACCGGTGCCACCGGTGCGGGCCCCGAGGCGAACCGGCCGCCGGGGCGGATCAATATTCCCGGTCCACGACCTTGCCGGGCTGGGGCAGGGGATATTTGCCATCCGCCTCCGCGAGCAGCGGGGCGGGGCCGGTCGGGGTCAATTGGTCCGCGAGCGGGGCAAATTCATGCTGGAGGTTCAGGATATTGTCCCAAGTCACCACCCGGCCGGTGTGCGCCGCCATGCGCCCCATGGAGGTGACCAGGCTGGCCTCGGCGCCCCGTTGGGCTTCGTTATAGGGCAGGTCCTGGCGGATGGCCTCCACCAGGTGGTCCCATTCCAGTTGGTAGGGATTACGCTCCGGCGGCGGGAACCGCCAGGCCAGCTCTTCCTCCACGGGATTGTGGCCCTTGTAAATACGGCATTTGGCGGGGGTGTGGGAGGAGGTGGAAATGACCGCCATGCTTTTGGTCCCATGCGCGTAGCTGGCGAATTCCTCGTGGCAGCCTTTGATCGTCCGCCCATAGAGGAAAAGCTTGGTCCCATCGGGGAAGGTGTATTCCACGGAGTAATGGTCGAAATTCTGATCCACGGCCTCGCCCCGGTATTGGCGGCCGCCCACGGCCTGCGCTTTCACCGGCCAGGCATCCTTCATCCAGCAGCATTCGTCGATGTTGTGAATGTAATAGTCGCTGTAAATGCCGCCGCTGGCCCACAGGAAGCTGTGGAACCGCTGGACCTGGTAAAGCACCTCGGATTGGCTGGCTGGCTTGGGCCCGGCCACCCCGCCCGGCCCATGCATCCGGTAGGCCCGGAGGGTGAGCAGGTCGCCCACCTGCCCGCTTTTGATGCGGTCAAAAAGCTCCCGCCGGGCCTGGCAATGCCGGCACATCAACCCCACCCCCACTTTGAGGTTCTTTTTCCGCGATTCCTCCGCCAGCTTCAGCATCCTGCGGGTGCTCGGGCCATCCACCGTCACGGGCTTTTCCATGAACACGTTGATCCCTTTGGCGATGGCGTAGGTGAAATGGACCCAGCGGAAGGCGGGCGGCGTGGCGAAAATGGCCACATCCCCGGGATTCAGGCAATCAATGGCCTGGCGGTAGGCGTCGAAGCCCACGAACCGCCGGTCCTGGGGCACATCGACCTGGTCCGCCCGGCTTTTTTTCAGATTGTCATGGCTCCGGGTCAGCCGGTTTTCAAACACATCCGCCATGGCCACCAGCTTGATCGGCCCGCTTTTGGTGTTCAGGGCATTGGCGGCCGCCCCGGTGCCCCGGCCGCCGCAGCCGACCAAGGCCACCTTGATGGTGTTGTTTTCTGCCGCATAACCGGGCCGGGTGATGGCGGTGGCCAAGGCCGCCCCCGCCAGGGCCGAGGTTTTGAGGAATTCACGCCGGGAGGATGGCTCCGTGGTGCTGACGTTGGTGGATTTCATATGCTTTCCAATATTGAACACCAGGGCACGGAAGGCAAGCCTTCAGATCCAGCCGTGTTCAGGCCATTCGCTCCTTTCGCTGCCGGCTGAAGCCGGTGGCGCCAGGCTGCCATCCGGCGCCAAGTACGGCGGCCTAATCCTTTCCAGCCCAACCATCCGCAGGCGATCCCGGCTCCCGCCTGGGCAAAAAAAAGAGCCCGGGCGGGCCGGGCTCCTGATCGGTATGGAAAAATTTGGATTACAGGCTGTCGCCAAAGTCCGCGCGGAACTTGGCCACGAGCTTGGCGGGCCAGGGGCTGGTGGGCTCCAGCTTGCCACCGAAGAAGCGCAGGACGGGCGGTTCCTCGTAGAACTTCAAACCGCCGACCAGCTCCCGGTTCCGGTAGAGCCAGTTCAAGCGGTCCGTGGCATACATCACCTGGGATAGCGTAAACACCCGGCGCGGCATGGCCAGCCGGAGCAGCTCAACGTCCGCCAGCACGTCGTTGCCGTTGGCATCGCGCACGCTGGAGATGGTGCCGCGCTCCATGCCCCGGACGCCGGAGATCAGGAAATAGGCCGCGGCGAGCGCACCGGCGGGATATTCCTTCTGGGGCACGTGGGACAGGAACTGGCCGGCGTCGATATGCACACCCAAGCCGCCGGCGGGAGTCACCACCGGCACCCCCAGTTTGTCCAGCTCGTTGACCATGTATTTGATGAAAGAGGGGGACTGGGAGATGACGGATTCATCGAGCGTTTCGATCAAGCCGATAGCCATGGCCTCCACTTCGCGGATGGACATGCCGCCGTAGGTGTAAAACCCTTCATAGAGCGGCACGAGATCCCGCATTTTCTTGTGGATCTCCTCGTTGTTGGTGCAGATGCCGCCACCGCGGGTGGAGCTGACCTTCCGGCTGGAGAAATAGGTCACATCCACCAGGCTGAGCATCTCATGCAGGACCTCCTTGATGGACTTGTTCTTGAACTCCGCCTCCCGCTGCTTGATGAAATAGGCGTTTTCGCCGATCAAGCTGGCATCCAGCACGATCATGATGCCGTGTTCGGTGGCGACCTTGCGCACCTCGCGCATGTTGGCGATGGAGAAAGGCTGCCCGCCGATCAGGTTGGTGGATGCTTCCAACCGGATGTAGGCCACTTTGTCGGCTCCGTAACGCTTGATGATGTCCTTGAGCTTGCCGATGTCCAGGTTGCCCTTGAAGGGATGGCTGCTTTTGACCTTCAAGGCCTCGTCGGTGTAAATCTCAAAAATGGTGCCGCCGTTGATCTCGATGTGGGCCTTGGTGGTCGTGAAATGGTAATTCATCGGCACCACATCGCCCTGTTTGATGAAGGTTTGGGAGATGATGTTTTCGGCGGCGCGGCCCTGGTGCACCGGCAGGAAATACTTGCAGTTGAAGGTTTCCATGATGGCCTCTTCCAAGCGCATGTAACTTTGCGATCCGGCGTAGGCGTCGTCGGCCCGCAGCATCGAAGACACTTGGTTGTCGCTCATGGCGTTGGTGCCGCTATCGGTGAGCATGTCCAGAAACACGGTCTTGGTGGTGAGCAGGAAGGTGTTGAAACCGCCTTCGACGATCGCCTTGAGCCGCTCCTCAATGGGGATGAGGTTCAGCTTTTGCACAATACGCACCTTGTGCAGTTCCAAGGGAATCTCTTGGCCGCTATAGAACTTCACACACTGACTCTTATTATTTTCCATAATATTGCACTTAATACTTAATTTTTACACCGCTGGAAACTGCGATTTCACAACCGGCAGACAATGCAGCCTTGGAATCAGCACAATTTCTGAGCGCGCAAGCTAAATTAATAGCCGGCAAAAATCAAGGAGGATTCAAAGGCTGGCCGCGGGGTGGGGAAGTGGCGGGCCAAGGCCTGATTTCCTGACGGGGCCTTGCGCCCTCGCTCGCAAATCATTTGCTTTTGACAAACCCATGGCCCTTGGGCATAATCCACGGCTATGAGCCTTACGCAGGGTTATGATTATGATGTTGCCATTTTAGGAGCGGGCAGCGCGGGATACGCGGCGGCCAGAACGGTGGCCGCCGCCGGCTTGCGCGCCGTGGTCCTGGAAGGCGGGGAACACGTGGGCGGTCTGTGCATCTTGAGAGGCTGCATGCCCACCAAGGCATTGCTCTACGCGGCGGAGGTGCTCCACTTGATGAAACAAGGCCCTACGTGGGGCCTGCACGCCTCGCAGGTGGGCTTTGATCTATCCCGGGTGATGGCACGCAAGGACCAGCAGATCCGGGAATTCGCCGAATTCCGGCGCCAGCAGCTCAACGATGGCAAGTTCAAATTCATCCGCGCGACGGGCCAGTTTCTCGATGACCATAACCTGGCGCTATCCAACGGCGACCGCCTCAGCGCCAAATACCTGCTCATTGGAACCGGATCCGTGCCCGCCACCCCGACGCTGCCGCATTTGGAGGAGTTGGGATACCTGACCAGTGACAGCGCGCTTTCGCTGACCAAGTTGCCCAAGTCGCTGATAGTGCTGGGCGGCGGCCCGGTGGCGGTCGAATTCGCCCAGCTTTTCTGCCGGCTGAATGTCAAGGTAACCCTCATCCAGCGCAGTGAGCACATACTCCGGCATTTTGATCCGGATGCGGCGGCAGTGGTGGAGAAAGTCTTCCGCCGCGAGGGCATGACGGTTTTCACCGATACCAAGCTGAAGGAGGCCTGGCGGGAAGGAAACATGAAAGGGATCTCCTTCCTGCACCAGGGGCAGACGGTGCGGGTGGCCGCCGAGGAGATACTTTATGCCTTGGGCCGGGCGCCCAATACGGCCGGGCTGGCCCTGGACAAAGCCGGGGTATTCGTGGAAAACGGGCGCATCCTGGCCAACACCGAGATGCAGACCACCGCCAACCACATCTATGCGGCGGGCGATTGCACCGGCCCCTACGAGATTGTGCACGTGGCCATCCAGCAGGGGGAAACCGCCGCCTATAACATCATCCACCGCGGCAAGAAAAAGAGCATGGATTACCGCCTGCTGTGCCAGGTGGTGTTCACCGATCCCCAAGTGGCCACGGTGGGCCTGACCGAGCGCGAAGCCAAAGCCCAGAATATCGCCTTCCGCGCGGCGAGCTATCCTTTCGACGACCATGGCAAATCGCTGATCATGGAAGCCAAGGATGGCTTCGTAAAACTGCTGGCCTGCCCCCATACCGGGGTCATCCTGGGCGGGTGTGTCGTGGGGCCGCAGGGCGGGGAGTTGATTCACGAAATTGTCGTGGGCATGCACAAGCAGATGACCGTGCACGAACTGGCCCGCACCCCGCATTTCCATCCCACCCTGGCTGAAATCTGGACCTATCCGGCGGAAGAATTGGCCGATCAAATCACTATCAGGGCCGCCAGCAGCCGGAAAAAAGCCGCCTGACGGCCGTCACTGTGGCTGGATAACCCAATGGCCGGCCACCAGGGAGGCATCCACAGGTTTGTCATGCTGGGTTACGGCCTCCCAAGCCGCCTCCGCCGGTCCGGCAAAGGGAATGGCGATGAGATCCGCCGCCGCGCCGGGGCTGATCTCCCCCATCTCACCGGCACGATTCAAAGCTTTGGCGCCATTTACGGTCGCCATGCGAACCGCCACTTCCGGGGGCAGGCCCGGATTGGCGGTGCACCAGGCCTGCAATTCCGAAAACATGCTTAATTGCTGGGGAACACCCGCAGGCGTAGCCACCGAGGCCAGGCTGTCCGTCCCCAGGCAAATGTTCAATCCGGCCGCCCACAATGACTGGCTTGGGAAACGCTCATGTCGGAAATAGGCGTGGCTGCGGGGGCAATGGACAATGGGCACTCCGTGGCGCGCCAGGATGCCGGCATCCCCATCCCACAAGCAGTTGACATGCACCGCCAGGCAATCCGGACCCAGCAGGCCTTGACGTTCCAGATGCTGGACCGGTGACCCCAGGCCACAATCTCCGGGAGCCCGCTGCGCTTTGAGCCAGGCCCAGAGCGGCCCTTCCTGATACATGAACATCTCAAATTCCGCGCGCGATTCGGCCAGATGGATGGTCAAGGGCCAGCCCCGTTCCCGGGCCAGCCGGCCACACGTCTTCAACAAATCCGCGGTGGTGGAATAGGGGGCATGCGGGGAGAGACCCATGCTCCACAGGGCCGTTGCGGGGTGGTTTAAGCGATTCAACAATTCCCGCACGAGGGTTTCCGGATCGATCCCCGGGCGTATCCCAATGACCTCCAGGAAAGACCGGACCCGCAGGGGAACCTGGTGGCAGACCAGCGGCACGAGTTCCGGCAAGGCTTCGATATCCGCCACGGCAGTGGTTCCCGAGGCCACCAGCATGCGTGCCCCGTGCAGCCAGGAGTTCACGAATTCCTCCTGGCTCCAGCCCCCCTTCAAGGCGGTTATGGCCTTGATCCAATTCACGAAGTTCCCCGGGTAAGGAAGCATGCCCGCCATATCGGTGTAATCCAGATGGCAATGCGCATTGATCAACCCGGGCAGAAGCAATCTTTCGCCCAGATCGAATACTTCATCACTGCCGGAGTGCCGGCCATCCCAGGGACCGGCCGCCGTGATCTTCCCCTCCCGGATTTCCACCATGCCATTTTCGATCAGGGGTTGGGACAGCGGCAAAACGGTGCGGGCTCGCAAAATCATAGCGGGTATCAAAATACAAAACCACCGGCAGGCACTTTAGGCAGGGGCAGATCCCCCCGGGCAGGCCGGAACCGCGCCCAGGCCATGGGATGGGTCGCTCGGGCTTGATTCTTGGGGCAAGACGTTCGTTTTCCGCCACTTACAGGCCGGTTCAAAATCAGCTTTGGGAGTAACCATTCCTTACGCAAAAAAATGCGGTGCAATCACTTTCATCTAAAACTCAAAAACAGGAGCGGGGGGGGATCCCCCCCCGGCTAAAAGCGGAGCGTTGGACGAAAATGCCAGAGGTCCGGGCTCAGCCTATTCTCCATCAAGGGGCGCCTCCTGCCGTTCTTTTTTACTGCGGGCGCCCAATTTGTGTTTGCGTGCTTTATCTTTGTTTTGGCGCTTGCGTATTTGCTGTTCGATCTTTTTCATCACCAGGTCAATGGCCGAATACAGGTCAGTTTCGGAATCCTCGGCATAAAGATCGGGACCCGGCACCGAAATGCGAACCGAGCAATTGAACTGCTTGTCGCTTACCCGCGTATGGTCGTGTTCCACGGTAACCCGGGCATCTATGGCGTCCCCGTCGATGTGTTCCAGTTTATGGATTTTATCGAAGATGTGAGTTTCGATGGCATCGCTCAGTTTGACGTTATGCGCGGAGAGAACAAGTTTCATAAGTAATTCGTATAAAACAGGATGGAATAATCCGATGATTTCAGGGAAACGTCCGGTTTCCCGATTTTCAAAGCACAGTGAAAGAAGAGGGATAATTGGTTCGGCGGCGGTGAAATAGGGG
>CAIMWS010000050.1 GCA_903845125.1 uncultured Verrucomicrobiota bacterium | reverse complement strand
CTGCCTCCTGGCAGCTCATTGGAAACTGCTACTTGGAAAGAAAAAAGCACCGCTTCCTCTGTAGCATCAGTGGCTCAGTTTATCTGAGCAGAGGTGGGTCAATTTAAGTGAGCCCTATCGTCATTTGGGCGTTCCTGATGGCTGCCTTCTTTGTTTTGCCCGCCGCACTGGGGTATGACGGGCATTGCAACACGACAGGCCACGACGGCTTGAATCTTTCGCACGGCAAACAAACGCTTATTGCGCAATGATATATAAGCCATATAATAATATTGTGAGGCATAAGGTTGTATTTTGCTTTTAGGCGATAATAGTAGTGGTGTGTGCAATAATAGTGACATTGCCGTATAAACCTGATGGCAGATATCGTAATGATAATATTGCCTCAGAAGGGACAGCATATTATGAGTTTAAAAATGGGGATGTTATACTTTATATTCCAAAAGGACGTAATAAATATGACGGCTTTAAAACTGAATATATAGGCACTTATGGCAAGCAAAATACTAAATGGATATGTTTTAAAACTAATGGATATAAATACGAATTGCATTTTAATATTCTATCAATAACGATCTACGATCTGACTGATAAGACTTATGAGAGATATCCCAGAATTATATGGAACTGAGGATGGTTGAATAGGGATCCGATTGAGGAAGAGGGAGGATTCGATTTTTATGATTGCGTAAGTAACTGTCCCATTAATGCTATGGACAGTCTCGGTATGGATTCCGGGTTTGGACGCTGAGGCGGGGAAAACAACTGCTGCAATGACGCGCGTCCTGAAGAGGCAAACCTAAATGAGAAAGGGTGCGCAGATCACGCACCCTTAGCCAAACTGACTGAACGATCTCCATGGGCAACGGCAAATCGCCGTTGCGCCATAAATCGCCGGCTTTATTCAACCAGCACGGCGCGATATATGCGCACTGAGGGGCGCTGGCGGTTTGGATCGGACGCCGTGATCGACCCGTTTTCATTGATGACGGAGGTCACTGGTTCCCAAGTCTGGCCCAGATCGTTGGAAGCCTCGATGTTATATTTGGCGCCCAATACTCCTGCCACCGGCACCTCCACCCCGCCATCGGCCTGCAGGCGCAACTGGCCGATCTTGCTGCTGGCATGGGCCACCGAGTCGATCGGGATGCTCTGGCCATCGATGGAGGCGGTGCCTTGGAACGTCATGGGGCCTTTGGCCGCTTTGGGAGGCATCAATTGATAGGCCAGCGTGCGAGGTTTGGCGTCCAGGAATGGTCCCCATTTGATCATTTGGTTGACCGTATCCAGGGAGCCGTTCTCATTGATTTCCAGGGGTTCCCACCCATCGGGGATTTTTTCCTCCACGGCATAACCGGCCGCGGCGGGCGTCGGCTTCACCACCAAGGCCACCTTGAACGGAACGTTCGGCACATATTTGTTGGGAGTTTGGTCCGCCACCAGGGTGTCACCGGGAGCGCTCATGGGGGTGATATGTCTCAATCCGGATCCCACAAAGCTGCCCATGCCCGCCGTGGGTTCCCACCACAGTGGCGCGGAGGTCACCGCCGGATTCACGCGATAGGCCTCGTTGGCTTTCCATAGCGCCACCGCCCGGGTGACATAGGTGATGGGAATCGGCGTAGGCGGCACGGTCCAAGCCTGGCCGCGTTTCCAGGCGGCACCGTAAGCGGTCACTTCATCCATGGTGATCTTCCAATCGCTGGGATTATTGTCCGCGGGATGATACTGTATGATGTTCAAGGTGGAGGCACCCCCCACCACGCTGCTGAGGCCTTCCGCCGAGGCGGAGCCCGCGAAGGTGGCGCTGGCGGTGGCCGTAACCGGCACGGTCAATTCATAGGTCAGGGTGCGGGTTGCGGCATCGAAGAACGCGCCAAATCGGACCTTGCCGCCGCTGACGGAACCGCCTTCGTTGACCGTGCCAACGACCCAACCGGCGGGCGGGATGTCCTCCACGGCGTAGGCCGCCACATTCAAGTTGGCCGGTAAGCTGACGTCCAGGCTAACCGTGATTTTTTGCCCGGGCGCTGCTCCGGATTGCAGTTGGCGGCGGACGAATTCCACCATGCGCACCGTCAAGGTTGCTCCCCGGCTGGTGGCCGATGCCCCCCCGGTGCCGCTGATCGCGCAGGAATAAACGCCGCGCTGGGCGATTTGCACCGGGCCAAGTGTCAGCGTGGCGCTGGTGGCGCCGGCCAGCGGCTGATCGTCTTTTTTCCACTGATAAGTGAGCCCGGTTCCGGTGGCGGCCACCCGGAAGGTGGCCGTCCCCAGGACATCCACCGCTGCATCCGCCGGTTGGGAGGTGATCGTGATCGTCTGGGCCGGCTGGGTTTGGACCAGCAGGTAAGCCGGCAATTTCATGGTTGGGCCGGAAGGCGGGGAGGGGGGCACGGATAAATCATTCCAGGTACCCGTTGCCTGAGTCCAGGTGGCAGATTCAGCTTTTTCCGTGGCTGTGGCGTAGGGTGAAGGCCCCTTCCAAGCCCGGAGCACGAACTGGGCTTGGCCCCCAGGTGTGACACCGGTTACCACACCACAACCGCCATCAAAGTAGCCCGCTTCGCTCAATGGAATTATGGAATTGGCTGAACCGGCCACTTTGACCGGATTCATGGCGCCCCCCACTGGACCGCCAAGCAGTTCCGCGCTGATTTGCTGACCCATCGGCGCCAAAGTGCCCACCGTGCGGTAATAGATGGGTATGGCGGCATCATAATTGTTCAGCATCACGGTGGCTTGCGCGGCCTGCAAGTCGTTGGATGTGAACGCCAAAAGGGGCAATAATCCTGCCAACAGTTTATTTTTCATTTTGAGTTTTTCCAAGGAGTGTTACTTCACTGTCCTCTTTATTTAGCAATATCAGCTAAAAAGGTCAATTCGTTTCGTTCAGAACCTTCAGTTTTTCATTTCCGGGGCCAGGGTGAACAGGCACGCCCGGCTCACCAGCGGCCAGGGCCTGGATGAAAACAATTATATCATTGTCATTTAACCGTAATCCGAACTTGCAGCACAGTGACAATTCAGGCGCCCAAGAAAAAGTGTAACGGGACAAAAATCATTGGCATCCATACCACCACACGCCAGGATATGGAGGCTGCCCTGGTTTGGGGAACCCGGTGTTTTCCAGGATCTGAGATCTCAGTCTTGCGCTTTAGCCGGGCTGGAGCGGCGCAAAGCCTCGTGGATCAGGGCATTGATTGCCCGATAGGGCTCACTTAAATTGACCCACCTCTGCTCAGATAAACTGAGCCACTGATGCTACAGAGGAAGCGGTGCTTTTTTCTTTCCAAGTAGCAGTTTCCAAT
>CAIMWS010000049.1 GCA_903845125.1 uncultured Verrucomicrobiota bacterium | reverse complement strand
TCGATGACCACCAGCCAGGTGCGGGAACTTCTACCTCATCAGATGAAACCCGCCCGAGCCGCTGCGGCGCCGACTCGGTAGCGCAGCTCGCGGTCATCCCAGGTTGCCCCGGCGATTCCCACGTATCCCGATGAACGCTTACATTCTATTCCTTCTCCAATGCCTGCAGAACCCCATGCCGGACATGGTTCAGCACATGCATGGCATTCCGATGGTTCTGCTCAACCACGGTGATAAGCCGGTCCACCTGTTCCAGATAGAGCAGGCACAGGCTTTTTACGTCATGGTTCAGCATTTCCGAGCTGTTATAAATTTCGACGATTGCCTTATCGCCGGGATTTTGCTGGTTGATTTTGAGTTGTAAGCATCGCAGGCAGCATCGTTCAGCAACCAAAGCGCGTGGCATATGCCTCCCGCCCGCCCCGGCGAACTTCCCCTGCCGCGAGGACATGCCGGAGATTGAAATCTCGAATCAGGAATCCCAAGCGGCGCAGCGGCGCGCGCACTCCAAAAGCTCGCGCAACCTCCGTGGAACTTCATCCTTCATAATTAAACCTTCATAATTTTCCCCAATCGAGTCCACTGAGTCAATGGAAGGCTGGCCCTGTTTAGCGGTTTGCAGCATGATCCTGCCTGCGGATGGCGCTCGGGCGATGTCTCCGGGGGATGCCCCTGGTTGCGGTGGCATTCCCCTCTGTTTCGTGGTGCACCAAAATTTGAAAACATCGATTTCGCCGCTGGCGCGAACTGCTCTGTGGGGTGGGGGGCGCGGTGGGTGGCAGGTTGGCCCTCCCATCTCCGCTCCCGGCGCGTTTTCTGTTTATTCCGTGGTTGTTTTTCTGCCCTGCGCCCTGTGCTCCTCACCGTCCCGGCGCCCGGCCTCGCCTGGCTGCTCCATATCTTCGGCATTTTTCGGTCAAAGCCGGTTTTGGTTCATCCCGTTGGCCCGCCAACCCTTAAAGGCTTTTAAAGGCTCTTAAACTTTATTTTACCCTGTTCAACCCAATTATTTTTCCCTGAAATATGAAACCTCGTTCCGATGCGGTCCTCTTGAACCTGCCCGCGGATCAACAATCCCTCCTGGCTGAATGGCTCCTGGGCGGCCTCAGCTATCAGCAGGCCCAAACCCGTGCCGGGCGCGAGTTCGGTGTGCACGCTAGCCTGCCCGTGTTCTCCAACTTTTATCGCGTCGTTTGCCTCCCGATCCTCCAGGCCCGGCGGGCTGATCTTTTGATAGCCGCCAAATCCTTCCATCCCGAATCCGGCCCCCAGGCCGGTGCCCTGGCTCGCTCCACTTGGGAGCTGCTCCAGCAAAAAATCTTTGAGCTGGCCCTGGAGTCCGAGCCCCGCGTTGCCGATTTGAAAGCCCTCTGCCCCCTGGTGCTGCGGGCTCGCCAGGTCCAGCTCCGCGAGCAGGAGCTGGAGTGCCAGCGCCAGAAACTCGCGCAGCAGGAGGCTGAATTGAAGCATCGCCAGGAGGCTCGCCACCAGCCCATGCGCGAAAAGCTGACCCAAAAAGAACTCGAGATCATCGTCGCCAACGTCGATGCCATCCTGGGGATTAACTGAGTGGATCGTTTTTGTTTTTGCCAGGGTGGGAATGCGGGTGGGAATGCGGTTGCATCCCAGGCGGTGATTTGGCAGGATTGGCCATTATGAACCAATCTGGATGTGAATTGCTGGCCCGGTGCCAGGTGATCCTGCGGAACTTAATCGTGGTGGCCATCGGGGGATTTATGGCCACTGCGGCGTTGGGAGCCGCCACTGAGGGAGGCCCGGCTCCGGGTAATCCAGGAGCGGCCCCAGCGGCGGTGTCGCCCGGGGAACTGGGCTTCGAGGAGATTCTCTTCGTCAAGCGCAAGCCGTATTCCTCCGACCACTATTACACCGATATCAATAATGGTACCAGCCCGGACCGGTTTCTGCCTGAAAATGGCATCTATATCTACGACCTCCGCACCCGGACGGAGCGGCCCGTGGTGACCGCTGCCAGCCTGCCGGGCGGCAAAGGCTTTATCGGCAAGATCAGCCTGTCGTTCGATGCCCGCAAAATCCTGTTTGATTTCCGCCAAACCCCCGCCTCCGGTTTCCGCATCTGGGAAGTCGGCGTGGATGGCACCGGCCTGCGCCAGGTGTCGTTTGCCCCCAAGGACGAAGCCGAAAAGGTGGCCCGGTGGGCGCCCGGCTGGCATACCGACGACATCCACCCCAACTATCTGCCGGACGGCCGGATCATTTTCTCCTCCACCCGCAATGAGCATACGGTGCTGTGCGGCGGTTCCTCCCACCTGGTGGCGCCCGGCCTTTACCGCATGAATCCCGATGGCACCGAGGTGGAGCAGTTAACCAAGAGCCCGGTGAGCGAATTCTGCCCCGTGGTTATGGATTCCGGCCGCGTCATGTATCATCGCTGGGAATATATCGACAAAGGGGCCCGGATCGCCAAGACCGTCTGGACGATGAATCCCGATGGCTCCCGTCCCGAGGAGGTATTTGGGTTGGCGGAGGATACCACCACGGTTTACATGTATCCGCAGCCGCTGCCGGGGGGCGATCATCGCTTTGTCTGCGTGGGCACCTGCCATTTTCCGCAAGGGGGTTGTTTGGGATCGATCATGGTGGTGAATTACGGCATGGGCGTGCGGGAGCGCGGCCCGGATCCCAACCAGGCCACCTACATCCAGGCTGACCCGCGGAATCCGGTGAATAATATCACCCCCGAGGTATTCGTCCAGCGCCGCACCGAACCCGGCTGGCATTTCAAAACTGCGCAAGGCACCTATGTGCACGACACAGAGGGACGGCACGGCCACCTTTTCACCCATCCTTTCCCAGTCAACGACCACCAGTTCCTGGTCTCCTACAAGGTCAATCCCACCGACCATTATAAAGAGGTTCCGAACGCCTACGCCCTGTACCTCATCGACACCGAGGGCAGCCGCCGCCTGGTTCATGCGGATCCCAAGCTCTCCTGCTGGCACCCGTTGCCGCTGGTGGCCCGGGCGGTCCCGCCGCGGATCCAAACGGATCGGAACGCGCAATACGCCGCCAGCAACCAGGCCGTTTGCATCCTGGCCAATGTTTACCATGGCATGGAGGGGGTCAAACCGGGGCAGATCAAATGGCTCCGTATCAACGAGGCGCTGCCGCGCTACTGGTCCACCGGCCGGCGGTGGGAGCCTTCCCTGAGCAGCTCGAGCTGGAAGGCCGCCCTCTGGCCGCGCGTGCAATGGGGTGTGGTGCCGGTGGAAAAGGATGGTTCCGCCCACTTCCTCGTGCCCGCCCGCCGGAGCATATTTTTCCAGGCCTTGGATGAGAATTTCCGGGAAATCCAACGCGAGCGGACCTATGTGAATTATGCTCCCGGCGAGGTCCGTTCCTGCGGCGGCTGCCATGGCCAGGCCCATCGCTCCGCCGGCTTGGAGGTGGCCGTCGCGCAGCCGATCGCCCTCGGCCGTGCGCCGAGCGTGCCCCAGCCGCAACCGTGCGACCTCGTTGAAAACGGGGGGGATGGCCACGCCGGGCAAGTCATCCATTATCCCACCGACATCCAGCCGATCTTCAACGCCAAATGCGTCTCCTGCCACGGAGCGCAAAAGCCCGCCGATGGCTTGCGGCTGACCGGTGAGATCACGACCTATTACAACACTTCCTATGAGGAAATCGCCCGGAAAGAATTGGCCGGGCCCATCATTTCTGAATTCACTTCTTTCCTCCGCGGCGACCAGGGCAATTACAACGGGGCCTATCGCCAGCCTAAAAGCCTGGGTTGCCCCACCAGCAAGCTGATGGCGGTGCTGACTGATCCGGCGAATCCGAAAAACGTCCGGGATAACCATTCCAAGATGCTCACCCCCATGGAGTTAATGGTTCTCAGCCGGTGGGTGGACAGCAACTACCAGTTCTATGGCAGCTACTTCGGCCGCCAGCATCCGCAATGGGTCAACCGGGATCCTGCGGTGCCCGCCTACGATCCGGCCGATTTCCGGCGGCAGGCCACCTTTGAAGAGGCGGTCAGTTTTCTGGCCCCCACGTGGCATCGGTAAAACGGGCCGGCGCGCGGCGTTGGTGAAACGCGGCGCGCCTGGGACCAACGCCCCCGGGTTAAACCAAAAACAAGTGGCCTTGGGCCGCTCCGGGCTTGGCCTCAAAACAGAGGCAGCCCTCCTGGATCCTGCTGGGGATCTCCCGGCCCGGCGAGTGGGACCGCCGGTTCTGGGAAATCAGCCGGCCTTGGGCGATGCCCGGCGGCAGCGGGATCCGGACTTTGGCTTCGCCACTCACCCATAGTTCCAGGCGGGCGCCACCGGGCACCTGGCGGTTTTCCGCCACGGGGGCCCAGGCCAGCTGGCCCAAGGGGCGGTCGGCGAAGGCGTATTCCCGCCCGTCCACGGTGATGCCCCGGCAATCGTAACCGCCGAAGGCCAGCAGGCTTTTCCCCGGGCCGGGCCGGAACGCCACCACCAGGCGGCCTTGGTAGCTCACTCGATGGCCTTGAATGGCGAGGCTGTTCAGTTCCAGCCGGTCCGAGCCCAGGGGATTCCGCTCCACCGCCGCCTGGTCCTGCTTGGCATCGCGGTGGAAACCGCCGGACCAGCTTTCGACGTGATGCCGGTAGTGGGCCGCCACCGTCAAGGTGCCGTTGGGAAAATGGCAGGCCAGCCAGGGGGATTCGCGCGAGATGATGGCCGGGTTGTCGGCCGCGCCGGTCTGGGGATCACTGGCCGGATAGGCGCCCAGTGTCTTCAGCACCTCAAACCAGGTGCGGACTTCGTAACCGAGCGAGGCGGCCTGGTCGTCCCGCGGCCGGAAACCGAGGAAGACCACCTGCCCGGCCCCTGGCCGGCGGACACCCACGATTTGCCGGCCCACGCGCGCCACGATTTCAGCGCCCTCGGCGGGTGCCACCGGGTAGATGTGGTCCACTAGGAAATCGGTGAGGATGGTTTGCGCCGGCACCTTGGCCAGCGATCCGTCAAACTGCACCATCTCTCCGGGAGCCAGGATGCCCTGCTGCTGGAAGCCGGGGGCTTTCACCCCGCACAGCGCCATCCAGCGGGCCAGGATGCCCGCCCCGGCCATATCCAGACGGGGTGGGGGACCGGACCACACGAGGCGGCCGCCCGCGGCGGTGAACTTTTCCAGGAATGGCAGCAGCCCCGCCGGCGGCAGCGGCTCGAACAAAACCACCACCGTGGAAAAGGTGAGGCCCGCCATTTTGATTTTGCCGCCGGGCGCGACTTCGCCCCGGGCCAGCAATTGCTGCGGGGTCACGTAATTGGCGTAGCCATATTGCACCATCCAGCTGCCAAACCGCTCCTCGCAAGCCACCAGGGAAAGCGGGTAAAGCATCAAGACTTCCGCTTCGCGGTGTTCCGAGTTTTCGATCGCCTGGAACGGCGGGCTGGCGGCGGCGCCATAGGCTTCCACCAGCGCCTGGCGGCGTTCGGAAACTGCCTGGGGCATGCCCCAATGGGCGGCATAGGCGTAGGGCACGCGGTTCAAAAGCCCCGTGGAGCAGGCCAGCGCCAGCGCGTAATAATCGCGGTCCAGCCAGCCCCCTTCCGTGTGGTCGTTGCCGCCGCCGGTCAGAAAGTCGTTCCATAGGAAATAATCATCGCAGGCCGCGGCGGACTGATGGACCGTGTTCGACCAGAGGAAGTTGGAGGTGTATTCGTATTGGCGCGGGGCGTGCGGGGTATTGCCGGCGACCCAGCTGTCGATGGTGGGGCTTTGGGCCCAGGTGGCGTGGGCGCGGGCTTCCAATTCGTGGCCGTAGAGCTGTTCCGCGTGGAGGCGGGCGGTCTGGAACAAGCCCACCACCGTCCGGCCCAGCAGGTCGAAATATCTGCGGCGCAGCAAAAAGGTGCGCTGAATCTCGTCCGACTGCGCACCCAGCACATGCTGGGCGGGCAGCCGGGCCTCCAGGTTGCCGTAAAAGCCATGCTGGCCGTAGGCGAAATAGACCAGGTATTTCTCCAGATCCGCAAATTCCGCTCCATATTGTGCGGCGAATGCTTTCGCCAGGTTGGGCGTAAGGTAGCGGAAGGTGAACTGCCCTTCGTCATGGTGGCCATGGTAAGCCCAATCCTGCTGGATGTGCATCTCATCCGAATAAAGCCCATTGAGCGGAATGCCGGCGCGGTGGTAACGCTCCACCAGGTCTTTCAGGAACGGCAGCGCCTGCGGGCTGAAGTAATCCAGCTCCGGCGTTTCGTAGGCCGCCACCACCACCACCCGGTCCAGGCCCCCGGCTTCCGCCTCGCCGGCGCCGGAGATGCTCAGGCGTGTCACGGGGATGCCATTGCCGGAGGTCACGGAGGACCATTCTTTGACGGTCGGCGGCTGGCGCAGTTCGCGGATGTCGTCCGGATTCACCACGTAATAGGGGGTGCCGCCCACGCGGCGCTCCCGGAAGGCGAATACGCGCAGGCCGGTCCGTTTGATCTCGATGGTTCCTTTGTTGTTCGTCCATTTATTCTGCTGCCATAGCTGCACCTCATAGGTGCCGGTGCGGGGATCCCGGAGGCCCTCCCGGTATTGCACCCAGCGGCCTTGCTCGCCGGTTCGGTGGCGGTATCCGGGGCCCAGCTCCAGCGGGCTCAACAGGCTCAGTTCCAATCCCAGGCCATATTTCTTGAGCGTCTCGCTGAGGCGTCCCACGACCCGGATGTAATCATCGGTATCCGGCATCAGGCGGCGCGGTTTCTCCCCCTGGCCCGCCCGGTATTGCGCCCAAAAATGATCAAAGGCGAGGATCAAGGTTTTCGCCCCACTGGCCTGGTTTTGCTCACAAATTTTGCGCAGCGTGGTGCGGTTGGGCGTGGCCGTCAGGCTGATGTCCACTTCCTTGTCCGGATCCTGCAGGTCCTCCAATTGCTGGTCGTTGACCAGGATGATGGCGCCTTTCGGCAGATTGAAGGCCCACGGCCCCGGAAAGGTCAGCAGCGGATCCGGCAGTGCCGGAGTGGGGGTTTCCTCGGCTTGGGCCGCCGGCCAGAGCGACAGGGCCACCCCGGCTTGGGCCAGCCGGGCGGCGAATTCGCGCCGGGTCAGGTGGTGAATCTTGTTGGTCATCATGAAGGGGATTATGGGCAGGTTGGACAACAATGGCAATGTTCAGTTATGAGCGGCGCCCGGTCATTGCCCAGGACCTTGTTGAATGGATTAGCACGGATTAGCACGGATTAGCACGGATTAAGTGCCAGTTGAGGCCGGGAACGGGAACGGCTAATCAACCACTGGCTGCCTGGCCGCCAGGCAATCCGACGGCGAATCTTGCGGTTCAGCTTTCCGGCCACCAGGTTTAAGTTCCGGCCAGGAGCAGGGCGGTAGAACCGATCATGGTCGAGGCCTGGGGGCTACTGGATATTTCGGAGACTAAAAATATAACGATTTTATTTGACAGGCCAAACCAGCAGTTTTCTATTGCCTCATGCAATGGCTGGCTTGTTTCGCTGGAAATGCGGCGATTCGGCTGAATAATTAGCGATGTTTCAAGCCGGCAAATAATGGATATTTATGGCCAGGGTGGTTGGATTTCGGGGCAAGGGAGGCTATGACGATCTCAGCCAGCGTCATCTGGCGCGGGACCTGCCATCGTTTTTGGGGCACATCGAATCCTCGGAGCAACGGAGGCTGGGAGCCGCCATCGCCCGCGCCGCTCAATATAAGGTTAAGGCCCTGGCGGCACATTGCCAATGCTCCGAACGCCAGCTCGAACGCGAATTCGCCAGGCAGATCAAAAGCACTCCTTTAGCCTGGATGCGGGAGCATAAACTTCTGGAGGCCAGAAGATTGAGCATGGAGGGTGTTCCCAGCAAGGAAATCGCCTTTCGCTTAGGTTATAGCCATGTATCAAGCTATTACGCCTGGCGCCGGGCCAACGGTATAGGCGCATCCCAGCTCGGTTAAATCGCCGCTCCCTCGGCTACTATGGTCAAAACCTTCCCGCCTAAAATCCGTCATGAGCATGTCGCAAATTCCTATATTTGAATATTTTGATTTGAGCCATGGGTGAATTAGATTAGACAACAGAAACCAGAATATTTATTAAACCGGCTCGAGGAAATCGTTGAAGAGAAACCATGCCAGCCAGTTCGGGTATGGCGCGCTGGGGCGGCGGAAGAAGTTGGCGTGGTAAAGAATGGCAACCGCGCAACGGCGGCCGGCAAGTTGAAATCTGGGGACGGTTTGCCATCGGCAAACTCAAGCGTTCGGCCATAACAGGGTTTTGATGATCCGAGTGGTTTGGATCAAATAATGGCGGGGATGCGGTGGTTGTTCAGGCATCCACGCGGGCCGGCATTTCCACCTGGTAAACCTGGCTCCAGCGGTCGCAGTCACTGGTATATATGACGGAGCGGCCATCCGGTGAGAAAGCGGGATGGGGATGGGACCACTGGGGTCCGTAAACCGAGGCGGGATCATCGGGATGGGGCGGCGGGTCTTTTTCCGGGGTGGCCGAGCGGATGATGGAGGTATCAATGCCCGCGCCAACGGCCGGGTGGTCGAAAACCCACTGGGTGCCGCGCAGCGTGGCCCGGGGATGGCACAAGGTGCGGTGTCGGCCGGTGGCCGGATCGATGAGCAGCAGTCCGCGGTCCGGATGGTTGGTGTCACACACAATCCGGGTGCCTGCCGCGTTGGAGCAGGCATGCCAGGCGTTGAGGTGGGCGATGGTTCGCAGGCCGGTGCCATCCGGCCGGATGGCCCGCAGGGCTTGCGGCCAGTGTGGGAAGATGATTTCCCGGCCCGCGCCCAGCCATGATTCATGCACGACCCACTCGCCCGGTTTTTGCGGGTAAACCCATTGGTTCCGGCCGGTTTGGCGGTCGTGGATCCAGATCCGTTGGGTGACGCTCCCGGAAAACAACAGCCGGGTGGAGTCCGCGGGGCAGAATTGGATATGGCCGATTTCCGGCAGGCGCGTGAGGATCTCCACCGATCCGGTGGCGGTGTCCACCAGCGCCAGCTCACAGTATTCGTCATAACGGCAGCTTACGGCCAGCAGGCTGGCATCGGTATTCAAGCTGCAGTTGCCAAGCCGGGCGCTGCCGAGCCGGCAAAGTTCCCATTCCCCGCCCGGCGCCATGGGGAAGGCCCGGATGGAGTTGCGCGCCGACACAAAAATCCAGCCGCCACGGAGCGAAGGGGCAGGGGAGAACGCGTTGATATCGGCACGGTCGCTGAGCTGGGTGAGTTCACCGCTCTCGAGGTCGATGGCGAACAGGTTGGGATACCCGGTGCGGTAGGAAACGAAGAATCCCTGCTTGCCGTTGGCCGACACCGAGGGATTGGTGAAATAAAAATGATGGTGCATGGCCTCGTGGGAGGTCCATTGCCGGATGCAGGCGCCCGTGGCGGCATCGGTGAACTGCCGCCACTCAGGCTGGTAACGCTCGGTTTTCATGGGCTTCCCAACAGTGCCTGCCGCCAGGGGCCTACGCCGGGATTTCCGGCACCGTAAAGGGGGCGCGGTAGGAGCCCTTCACCAATTCGTTGGCCCGCGGGTTGTCCTTGATCCGTTCGGCCTGGGCCTCGCATTCCAGCCAGGGACCAAGGATGGAGGAGTCCGGATCCAGGCCCAAGCCGGCCAGGTAATGGACATAGCGTTCATGCATGGCGCGCCAGCCCGGGGTGTCGTCCACCTGGCGGCGCTGTTCCGCCACCGAAGCGGAGTTGCCCAGCCGGTAGGAGATGTTACCGGCGTGGCAGATGGCGGTGGAGCGATGGCCTTCCAGGATCTCGGCGTTGAGGTCTTCGCGCCGGCCGCTGCGCAGGGCCTGGATGAAATTGGCGAAGTGGTCCTCGCCCCCCTCAAAAGTTTGGATCTTTTTGCCTGCGGGGTCGAAGGCCGCCAGGCCCAGGGTATAGCCCCCTTCACATTGCACACAGACGCCCACTTTGGCCCCCTTGAAGTCGGGTTGGGTGCTCCACAGTTCCGGGGTGAGAAACTCCCTGGCTTTGGGCAGGTTGTGGACCTCGTACAGAATGGGCGCCCCGGGGTAGTCGTAGCAGATGATCTGGGTGTTGGGCACCTCGCCGGCATCGTGGAACAGGAACCGGCCGCCGATGCTCATGGTCCGGCGGGGCAGGCCGGTGTAGCCCAGGATCCACCGGGCAAGGTCCACCTCGTGGACGCCCTGGTTGCACGATTCCCCGTCCCCCATGTTCCAGGTGAAGCTGCAGTCGTATTGGAGTTTATCGCGGTAAATCGGTTCCTTGCGGGCGGGGCCGCACCAGAGTTCGTAATCGAGGGTATCGGGAATCGGCAGCGGTGTGGTGCGTTTGCCGATGGATTGCCGCGGCTTGTTGGCGAAACAAGTCACGTACTGGATGCGGCCCAACTGGCCTGCCTGGAGCCAGCGGGCCAGGGCGGCATAGCCTTTCAGGGAGCGGCTTTGGGTGCCCACCTGCACCAGGCGGTTGTATTTGCGGGCGGCATTCACCATCTGGCGCCCCTCCCAAATGTAATGGGCCAGCGGCTTTTCCACATATACATGGCGGCCGGTCTGGCAGGCCCAGATCAGCGGCAGCGAGTGCCAATATTGCATGGTCGCCACGGAAATGGCGTCCACATCCTGGCGGTCCAACAGGTGGCGGACATCGGCCACCTCCCCGGCACGGTAATGGAACCGGCTTTCGATGTTCCTGGCGAAGGCGGCCGTGCGCGTGCGATCCGGATCGCACACCGCCACAATGCGCACTCCCGGCAGTTTGCCGAACTCGGCCACATGCGATCCGCCGCGGACGCCGCAACCGACCACCGCGAGCCGGATTTCCTCACTGGCGCCCCGCAGCCCTGGGACGGCGATCGCCATCGCGCCCGCGGCCCGGCCCAGGTTGGTCAGGAAGACGCGGCGAGAATGGATCCGGGCGGCCGGGTTGGATTTCCCCATGTTTTGGTTCTGGTTCATAGCGTTTGCAGGATTGCAGCCGAGTATTTCGCCAAGGTCGGGGCCGATCAATGAAAAAATCGGTCAGGCCGGTTTATCCTTGGATTTCTTGCCTGTGATTTCCCCGATCACCAGCCGCCAGACCCGCACTTTCCCCAGGGCTTCCCCGCTGAAATCCCAGGCGCGCCCTGAGTAATGGCGCATGATCTGGTTCAAGGCGTGCATTTGCTCCTTGGGTTCCATCAATTCCTCAAGCCTGCCAAAACCGATCACGCTATAAAAGGAAAACGACCATTGGCAGGGATTCGTCTCATGGCTAACCAGGCGGACCTCCTGTTCCAACTCGAAACACACCCGGGGATTGGCGGCCATGTAATCGATTTTCCGGCCTTCCAGGGCGGTGTGGAAGAACAGGCATTGTCCATCGTAGCCGAAGGAAAGCGGCACGATGTAGGGCTGGTTGTCCCGGCATAAACCAAGCCGGCACACCTGGGCCTGGGCCAGGATTTGGTCGATCAGCCGCCGGTCGGCGATGGCTTTGTCTTTGCGGCGCATGTGCCCTTGTTATCGACTGGCCGTGCCAATGTCAAAACCTGTGGTTATAATTTGTAAATGTGCGATTTTTTTTGGATGGGCGTCGGACGCGGCTTTTCATTTGGCGAAACGCCAGGAACCCGGCTACTTGGGAATATCCCTGAATAATAGCATCCTTTTGGCCAGCCACGCGTCAGCGCCCATGGTCCTGGATGGCACCAAGCAAATCCTGGGAAATAACGGATGAGTTTGGGACCGTGGTAGAACCCTTAATTCCCGTTCGCCTATGGTCCTTTGGCATTCCCTGGCGGAAAACCTGCTTGGCCTTCCCATCTATTGCGAGGTCATAATTCATTGGTTATGCGGGAGGTTGTCCCGGTTCCAGCGCCGGGCCACCTCACGCATTCGCACATCCCACATCCCGCTGGTGGTCTGGGACTCGATATGCTGGTCGCAAAACAGCACGTTCCACTTGCCTCCATGCCGCCTTTTAATGGCCGCGTGGGATAATATCTGATTCGTGGTGAGTGGTATGAAATTGGGATCGCGAAACAGAAATTCCAGGGTGGGAAGATTCGCCAGCGAGCTCCAATATAAGGTGTTACCGTCAATAGCATAACACTCTTTCACCGGGCAATGTTGCACAAGGCCGGATATTCGGTAGACAGGAATGCCATCGGCTAAAGCAATCATTTGGCTGGGGCGCGCAATCTGTTGCTCATAGGTTCTGGATAAACCGCGAGGCAGGGGATCATTG
>CAIMWS010000048.1 GCA_903845125.1 uncultured Verrucomicrobiota bacterium | reverse complement strand
GGGGCTTGGATCTCAGTTACCTTGGCCGGCTAAATTCGGATGGCAGCGTGGACGAGGCCTTCAATCCAAGGCCAAACAACCAAGTTTACCACCTTTCAATAATGCCGGACGGAAGGATAGCAGTCTCGGGTTACTTCAACAACTTGGGGGGATTTCCGTTGGGGGAATTTCGTTTAGGCCCCACTTTCTTATATGATGATGGGATAGCTGAGCCTATGCAGCATTTTGGCTATACTCCCAATTTAATCCTTCCCCTGGACGACAAATTTTTGGTGGGAGCAAGCGCTGGGGTGTTGCGATATTCGCCCCGCAACCCCTTCGGCCAAATAAAAACCATGCCGCAGGATTATTCAACTAATGCCGTGGTTTCTACCGATGCCTTGGTTCGTTCTTATAAGCAGGGCAATCCACCCCGGTTCAACCAGGTTCCCGAGCCATCCATCGTTAACGCATCTCAACGGTTGGGAAGCGGCCTGATCGATATCGATTTTACCATCACGGATCGTGACAGCCCTTCGGTAAAGGCGGGACTACTGGCTTTTAATGACGGCAGGAATGATTTGGGGGGAATAACATTGATGAAAACGTTCGTTGAGGGCACTGGTTCCTTTTTATCCAACAATGTGGCAGCCAATATCACCAACCGAGTTACTTGGGACGCGGTAGCCGATATCACTAATTCCGGTTTTGCCGATATCCAGTTCGAGATACTGGCTAAGGATGAGCGGGATGTATTTGGCTTCCGGTTTATCACCGTCCCGGCGGGGGATTCCATGGGCAGTTTCAAGATGAGTGACCAGGAAGTCACCGATAATGATTTTCAGTCGATCTGGTATTGGATGATCGCCACCAGGGATCCCAATATTCAATACACCACTAATAAACAGGTCCGCGGAAAAGGGGGAAATATTGATGGAAAAATATTGGCTGTCTTCAGGCATACTTTTGCCGAGGGACGGTCGTATTGGTATAACCGGTGGGGAGTGCGCAGCGCCACCGATGCTGAGCTCGCCCGGGCCCGTTCTGGTCGGTTTGGCTTCAAGGAGATCGGGAAAAACTCGGTGGTTAAACTGCCCTAACGCCTGCGAAACAGGTTTATACCACGAAAGTTAATAATTACAAAATCAATAGGAAAATGAACCAATGGCTTGTGCATGTTTGTGTTGGTTCTCTGAACTCCTATGAGTGGCGGGCCCCACTTTGACCAGGATGAAGGAGCAACAAACAACCCGAACTGTGAGCGAGGGAAGCCCTTTTGCAGGCGCTTTGCGAGCCCGGCGAGTTGGTGCATATCTGCCTCATTGCTGCAGCGGTTGCCTGCTGGTCCTGATCCTATTACTCTGCCATGGCCTCGGTGCTTTGGGTGCGGAATCGTTCGTTATCACCAACACCCAATCCTCCGAACCGATCACCGCCTTTGCGCCGGTGACGATCATCACCAACCATCCTCCCTGGGATCCGGTTGTTACCTTCACGAGTATTCTGGCTCCAATGGAAGTCGGCGGTTATAATTTCACCCATTGGACTGTTAATGGAAAACGGATTGAGGATGCGTGGGGTCAATCCACCAACCAGTTTGATTTCATCTTCACCAACAACGTGGCCGCCGTGGCCCACTACCTCCCATCCTCCCAGTTTACCGCTGACTCCCTGGTCCCCGATTGGTTCAAAATCCGGTTTTACAATACTACCAATATCACCGCCGGCTCCGACACCGATGGGGATGGATTCGATCTGAACACCGAGTATTTGCGGGGATATCACCCGCGAATATGGGATGAAATCACCGAAGGCGGAATTTCCAGACGACGATCCGCCCTCTTGACGCTCAGTCTTTATCCGTCGGTGTTCACCGTCAGGCAAATTTCGGAGCCCTCCGGTATTTTCAGCAATTACTGGAGGTTCCCCCAGATTACGAACCTCAACTTGGCAACCAGCCCCACGGCGGCCGGTTACAGTTTTGTCGGTTGGTTTAACGGTGCCCAACGGTTGGATGATCCGCTTTCTTTGGCCACCAACGTCATGGTTACCATCACTAATGATACCACCATCGTCGGACGGTTCGTAGCCATCAACGCCGATACGGACGGGGACGCATTGCCCGACTCCTTTGAATTGTTCAACCTCAACACGCTGGAGTTTTCCGGAAATTCGGATCCCGATGGGGACGGCTTCAATCTCAATACCGAATGCCTGCGCGGATATAGCCCGGTCCTCACCGACGAAATCACTGAAGGTGGCATCTCCCGGCGCCGGTCCGCCCTTTTGACCCTCAATCTTTATCCGAAAGTGCTTACTGTCAGGCAAATTTCGGAACCCTTCGGTATTTTCAGCAATTACTGGAGGTTCCCCCAGGTCACGAACCTCAACTTGGCAACCAGCCCCACGGCGGCCGGCTACAGTTTTGTCGGTTGGTTTATCGGTGCCAAACGGTTAGATGATCCGCTTTCTTTGGCCACCAACATCACGGTCCCCATCACTGATGATACCACCATCGTCGGACGGTTCGCGGCCAACAATGCGGATACGGATGGGGACGCATTGCCCGACTCCTTTGAATTGTTCAACCTCAACACGCTGGAGTTTTCCGGAAATTCGGATCCCGATGGGGACGGCTACAATCTCATTACCGAATACCTGCGGGCTTACAGCCCGGTGGTCGCTGATGAAATCACCGAAGGTGGCATTTCGCGACGGCGGTCATCCATGCTGTTTTTCGCTCCGCCACCCCCGGAGATTATTCAACAACCCATGGGTGCCAATGTGGTTGAGGGAACCGGTGTTACCCTCCATACCCAAGCCCGGGGGATGGGTTCTTTCCGGTATCAATGGCGCTTGAACGGCATTAACCTGGCTGGCGAAACCAATGACACGCTTCATATCCCTTCGGTGACGCTCACCAACTCCGGTGGTTACAGTGTGGCCGTGGCGTCCCCTTATGGTGCGGTGAATAGCGATATCGCGGTGGTCATGATCCAAGTGGATGATTTGACAATGACGGACAATTTTAGCAACGCCGTGGTATTTACCAGCCCATCCGGTCTCGGAAAGACCGCCAATTTAGCCGCTACCCGCGAGCCCGGAGAGCCGGCCCATAATGGCAAGCCGGGGACCAATTCCATCTGGCTATCCTGGCGGGCCCCCGCCGCTGGATTGGTGACCTTCAGCACTCGGGGAAGCAGTTTCGACACCTTGTTGGCCGTTTATGTAGGAGACTCGTTGAGCAGCCTGGAGCGGGTGACCAGCGACGATGACGGTGGGGGCTACTACACCAGCGCCGCTTCTTTTACGGCGACCAATGGAGTGCTGTACCACATTGCGGTGGACGGTTTAACGGGGGCCCACGGACAAATCCTGTTGATGTGGAATCAGGAGGCGGTGGTGAGCGATTTCCCGCGCTTCACCGCCCAACCGGCCAGCCGCACGGTGGCGGCGGGATCCGTGGTGAGCTTCCAGGCGCAAGTGGCCTGCCGTGCGCCGGTGTCCTATCAATGGTATTTTAACAACCAGGTAGTTCCCGGGGCCGGGAGCGAAACCTTGTTGCTGGATAATGTGGGCCAGGCCAGGCTGGGCATCTACAAAGTGGCGGTCGCGTCAGGCTTGCTCACCAATTGGAGCGAACCGGCCAGCCTGCAGATTGGCACGCACAGCCTCGCTGCATTCAAAGACAAGATTGGCGATTTGTACCAATTCACCACGCCGCGTGTGTCACGCCTGGGAGAGAAGGTGCCGCTTCCCGGATATCAAAGGATGTTTGGTGGCGGCTTTGGCATCGAGCCGATTACCGTATCGGTCTCCCAAGGCGTGCCCGGGGCGCAAAACTTTTCCACCTTCAATTCCAGAACCGAGGCTGGTGAAGTCAACATGGCCGGTCAAATCTTGGAGGCGTCCCAGTGGTTGATCTTGAACGCGGATCGGGCGGGTGATTTGTTATTTGCGGCGAGGTGCAGCGTCAGTAGCTTCGTACTGGCTGCCTACCGCCTGGCGGATGTCGATCTGGAGGGTAATCTGCCGCAAGTGGGCGCCACCAACGTGGTTGGCAACAGTTGCTGGATCCGATTTCCGGTCCAAGCCGGAGCCAAATACCTCGTGGGTTTGGGGATCGCGACCCGGCAAACCGCCACCTTTAATGCCATCTGGACGATGGACGCCACCCCGATGGTCTGCGTGCAGCCCGAGCCCCAATCAATTCTGGAAGGACAAACCTTAAGTTTGAACGCCTGGGCAGCGGGATTCAGCATCCAGAGCTATCAATGGCGGTTCAATGGGTTTAACATCCCGGGGGCAACCAATGAAATTTACACCCAGACCAGTGCGCGGACCAACCTCTCCGGACTCTATGACTTGGTAGTTTCGGGAGCGGGCGGTTCCACGACCAGCGCCGTGGCTCGGGTAATAATAAATGCCGTCAGCCCGCCCCAGCCCATCGTTTTCAAACCGGTAATGCAATTGCCTGGAGGACAATTGCAGATCAACTTTACGGGGCCGGCGGGTCTGGCTTACACCTTGGAGTCGGCCACCAATCTTCTAAATTGGGAGCGCATTTACCACGGGGTATTTGACCTCCAGTCGGCCCAGTGGATTTGTTCGCCTGAAGAAAAGTCGAAATTCTATCGCGTGACATCGCCTTAGCTGGGCGGCCCGCGGAGTGCCTTCCGGGTTTGCTGGCGGAACGGGAAATTTTGGTTGCCTGGCCGGCGCCTGAACCGCCTCGAAGGTTCGTGGAACGCGCGCTGGGCCGCAGGTGTTTTTCCCTCCTCTCAGTTTCGGGCGTCGCAGTGGCTTTTAAAATTAGCCATCGTGGTGCTCCCAATCTCCTGAATTACCGGATTGACAGGCGGGCCATCCGGCGGTAAGTTGGCGTCATGAGTTGGGAGACCGGCAACCTGTCCCTGCGGAGCGCGCTGATATTGAGCAGCGCGGCAGCCGGGTTGTAACTTTCCCAAAAAGGTAATTTGCGCCCCACTGCCGACCGCGGCGGTGGGGCTTTTTGTTTTTGGGTAAATGACAGGATACATATGAAAAAAAATCGCATCATCATATTCGACACCACGTTGCGCGATGGCGAGCAATGCCCCGGCGCATCCATGAACTTGAGGGAGAAGCTGGAGGTGGCGCGCCAGCTGGCCCGGCTGAAGGTGGATGTCATCGAGGCGGGTTTCCCCATCATCAGCGAGGGGGATTTCACGGCGGTGAAATCAATCGCCCAGGAGATCAAAGGGCCGATCATCGCCGGGCTGGCCCGGTGCGTGGACAAGGATATCGATGCGGCGGGCGCCGCCGTGAAAGCGGCCGGGGCCAATGGGCGGATCCATGTCTTTTTGGCCACCTCCAAAATCCACCGTGAGTTCAAGTTGGGCAAAGCGCAGGACGAGATCATCCGGCTGGCGGTGGCGGGGGTGAAGCGGGCCCGTTCCCTGGTGGCGGATGTGGAATTTTCCCCGGAGGATGGCTCGCGCACGGAGCCCGAATTCCTGGTGCAGGTGTGCCAGGCGGTGGTGGACGCCGGTGCCACCACGGTCAACATTCCCGACACCGTCGGCTGGGCCATACCAGACCAATACGGGGCCTTGATCAAACGCCTTTACGAGGAAGTGCCCGCCTTCAAGTCCGGCGCGGCGGTGATCAGCGTGCATTGCCACAACGACCTCGGCCTCGCGGTGGCCAACAGCTTGGCGGCCGTGCGCGGCGGGGCCCGGCAGGTGGAGTGCACCATCAATGGCATCGGCGAGCGGGCCGGCAACGCCGCCCTCGAGGAGGTGGTGATGGCCATGAAGACCCGGGCGGATTTCTACGAGGGCTTCGCCTGCGGCGTCAACACCCGGGAGATCGTGAAATCCTCGCGGCTCGTCTCGCGCATGAGCAGTCTCCTGGTGCAGCGCAACAAGGCGATCGTGGGTGAAAACGCCTTCGCCCACGCCAGCGGCATCCACCAGGACGGGGTCCTCAAAAAACGGGAGACTTACGAGATCATGGACCCGCAGGAAGTGGGCTGGGGCGCCACCGAGCTGCCCCTGACCAAGCATAGCGGCCGGGCCGCGCTCGCTTCCCGGCTGAAAGACCTCGGCTTCAAATTAGCCGAGCCCGATGTGCAGGCCATCTTCGCCCGGTTCAAGGAAATCGGTGACAAGAAGAAGTTCGTCTATGACGAAGATTTGACCGCGCTGGTGGGCGGCCACATCACCGAGGTGCCGGAAACGTGGTCGCTGGACTACCTCGCGGTGGTGAGCGGCAACCAGACGGTGCCCACCGCCACCGTGCGCCTCAAACGCGTCGACGGCAGGAAAGCCGACGCCGTCTACCAGGACGCCGGCATCGGCGACGGCCCGGTGGACGCCACCTTGAAGGCCATCGACCGCCTCACCGAAACCCGGGGCGAGCTGATGGAGTATTCCTTGCGCGCCACCTCCCAGGGCCACGATGCCCTGGGCGAAGTCAACATCAAGGTCGATTTCGGGGATCGCCAGCTCGTCCCGGGCAAAGGCGCCAGCACGGATGTGATCGAGGCCAGCGCCCGCGCCTACCTGAACGCCGTCAACCGTCACCTCTTCAGTGGCGAGGAGCGCAAAAAACGTTCCGAGCCCTGAACCGGATGATCGGGATCACCCGTGATTCCCGCGGCTCCGGTGGCTGGGCTGTAGCCCAGCCACCGCCGGGCCGAAGCGCCGGAACGAGAGCGGCCGCCAGGTACGACGCGGAACACGCTGGCCGGCCTGGCCAGCGGAGTAGCGGCCATGGGTCGCGGCCTTTGGCGGGTGGTCGTCCCTAAGTCCGGCCGGAGGGCGCCGGCTTTGGGCATCGTTTACTGCGCCAGTTTCTCGATCATTTGCGCCACCTGGTGGCGGTGCTCCAGGATCAGTCCCGGCTGGGTGGTGAAGTGCGTCAGGTCGGTGGAGATGGCGCCGGGTATTTCCAGCAGCTTCCGGGCTTGCTCCACCAGGTTTTCACGGCCGGGCCCGGCGCGCTCGATGGCCTGCCGGAGCAGCCAGAAATATTCATAATCCTCCATGCCGTCGCGCAGGTTTTCCCAGCGCACGGAGTTGATGGGGGCCTCCAGGTTGGGCTCCTGGGCGGCATCCGGGTCGCGGCGGGGCGGGTAGAGGAACCGGCCGTCGCCATTGCCCCAATACGCCACATGGCCCACCGGGTTGCCATACCCGGTTACGTAGCTCATGGGATCCGCCCAGGGATTTTGGAGCTTGGGCGGCGGGAACACGAGGTCGCTTGTCCAATAGAGCGTCTCCCAGATCAGGATCCCCGTGACGCCGTATTGCCACGATTGCCACGGCCAGAGGCGCAGCTCCGTCCCGGGGTGGTCGATGAACTCGGTGACGTAGGGCGCTTTGGGCGCACAGCAAATATACCACCACACTTCCTCCCCGGCGGCCTTTCGGGCGGCCACTTTTTCCTTCGACCACTCCGGCGTGAGGCCGCACCAGATTTCCACGTGCCCCTGCAGCGGCGGCTCGGGTTGCTCGGTGAGCAGGCGCTTGATGCCCGGCGCGGCGGCCTTGATGCGCTTCATGCCGTCCACCACGAACTCGTAATCCTTGGGATCGGGCTCGTCGAACCAATAGGTGAAGGCGGCCCCCAGCCAGCCGTTTTCGCGCAGGTGTTTTTCGATCTGGCTCAGATAGGATTGGAACAGCCGCGCGTGCCCGGCGGTGCCCTCCTTGAAGCCCTCCAGCTCACCGAGGTGCCGGCTGTGGAAGGTGCCGCCGCCCATGCCCCGCAACGGCAGCTGGAAGCTGTTGAAATGCTTCAGCCATTTTCCCGCCGCCTGGTCGAACCGGGTGAAGTCCAGCACCGCGTGCCGGGCCTCCCCTTCGCCCTCAAACTGGATGCCGATGGGGGCGTAGGCGAAAAACGAATACGGACTGATCCGGTGGTCGGCGAAATTCTGCAGGTATTTTTCATACACGGATTCCTGGTCGCGCGCCGTTTTCAGCCGATGATATTGGTTGATATACCCGGTCCCCAGCCCGAGGGCGCTGCGCAGATGGGTCTCCACCGGCAGCGCGAATCCGTAAACCTGCACCAGGATCGGCACCCGGCAGATCCCCAGCGAGGTTTCCAGCTCGAGTTCGCCCTGGTATTCGCCGGGCTCGCACTCCGGCGCGGTTTTCACCTCCACCCAAAGCGGCTGGTTCCGCCCCGCGGAGAGCGGCAGCGGCGTCCGCAGCGGCGGCAATGGATCCGGGAACATATCCCGCGCGCCGGTGGCGTCGGTGGGGTGGGTCACTTTCACATAGGCCACTTCGTAAAGGGTGATATCCAGCCTGGCTGGGCGGCCCGCCCGGTCCTTCAGCACCGGGAGTTTCACCGCGTTGAGCGTGGCGGCGGCCTGGGGGCGCAACACCAGTTGCGCGGCCTCGAATTCATTGCGTGCCAGCCGGAGGCTCAACCCCGCTGGCGGCGCCTGCCCGGCCACTCCGGGCGGCAGACCGCGGTCGCGGCCCACCTTCCACTGGCTCTCGCACCACCAAAGCCCCAGTTCCGGCGGGCCGCTAAGCGGGTGGCCGAAGGTTCCATCGCTCAGGAAGCCCAGGCGGAAATGCGTCCTGGCCGAAAACACCGGCCGGTCCTGCGGATCAGCCAGCACCAGCTCCAGTTCGTGGTCCCCGGCTCCGGCCACCGCCAGCGGCGCCGTGAAGACCGGCGCGGTTCCCGGTTCCACGCGCCAGGGGCCGCCGGCTCCTGCGCTCCAAGCTTTGCCGGCCTCCCGCCAGCGCGGGCTGAGTTCCACCGCCTTCGACGTGCGGTTGGCCACCGCCACGGAGATTTCTCCCGGCCCCACGCCACCGGGCGGGTTGAAGGACCGGAGATCCACGCTGATCCCGGGATCCTGCCGGCCGATCTCGAAGAAATAGGTGTGGCCGGTGGCCTCCGCCGCCGGATCTGCCAGCCCGGCTTCGTACCGGTATTGATCGACCTGCAGGTTGCCTCCCGTGCCGCCGCAGGAGAGCCGCACCTGGATTTCCGGGGCCGGAAAGAGATCCGCCGGCAGCGGGATGTCTCCGGCGCGGTCCTTGCCTCCGAGTGTCTTCAGCTCCCGCCATTCGCGGCCGTCGCGGCTGGCCTCGATTTTCAAGGCGCCGGACTCGTAATAATTGATGGCCACGCGCACGCGTGCCTCCTTTTGCCGCAAGCCGGGCAGGGCGTGGCGGTAAACCACCTCCGCGCCGGGCTGGAACAGCCACCGGTTGGAGTTGAACCCCGCCCGGTTGCGCAGCAGGGTCCGGTGGTAATTGGCCCCTTCGCCGTTCAAGTCCATCTCGCAGCGGTAGCGGCCCCCTTCGATGGCCTCCCCGGAGCCCAGCTCCAGGCCGCCTCCCAGCCGCTGGTGGAGGGCCGCCACCGGTGTCAGTTCCACATCGTCGAACAGGGCCGCCCCGCCCAGGTGCCACTGCCCCAGGCGCAAAAAGGCCCGGTCTTCGTCCGTGGGCATGGAAAATACAAACGAGTATTGGGCCCATCCTTCGCCCAGCCCAAAATCCCGGTTCACGCGGCTCGTCCCGGCCACCGCTGATCCCCCGCCACCTCCCGGCCCCCGGCGCGCGTAAAAGGACCAGCGGTAAAGCCGGTCACGGCCCAGGGCCAATTCGTCGCTATGCCAGGCCGCCTGATCGTTGCCGTTGCCATCGGCCCGCAGGCACCTGGCCCCCTGCCGGGCCTCGCCCGACCACTGCCCCTGGCCCGCTGCCAGGCGCCAGCCCGCGGGCTGGCCCGTGCCGGCTTCAAAGCCCGCATTGGGCGCCAGGTTTTGGGCCGCGGCCCGCTCCAGGGTAAACAATCCTTGGCTGACCAAGGTCAAGCCAAGCCAGGTGATCAACCGGTTTTTCATATGTCGTGTTCCCCGGCGACACTGAACCATCCGGCTGGCCGCCGCAAGGATTTTCCCCCCGCGAATTTTCCTCCTTGATTCACCCGGCGCGGCGGGTTGGCGTCCCCTGGCGTTGCTTGTGCAAGCCTGAGTCTGGCCGCCGCCGAACCGTCCATAAACCCCATGCCGGCATTCAGCGGAGTGCGCACCCTGCCTTCACGGAATTCATGTGGGCCCGGGCAGGAACGCGCGTTCCGGATCCGCCTCCTTGCGCCCGAAACTGCGTGCGGGGCTGGGGGTGCCCGCCGCTGCCGGCCCAAACCTGGAGCAGTTATTATTGGGTTGCGCGGTAAAACTGCGCGCTGTTGGTTGGGGCTACGCTCCAGGGATTGACGGCGCCCCTAACTTCAGCCCATGGCCCGAGGATCGTCTCCGCGGACTCCAATTTGCCGGTGAAATGGATCACCACGTCCGTTCCGCTGCGGGTGATGGACACAGGCTGGCTCAGCGGCTCTCCGTAGTTGGCTATTTTTGCTTGCATGGGTGGGCTCAACAGCTTGATCAGCTCCGCATTCACCGCATACGAATTCGTATCCGTGAAGGAGGCGGTTGGGTTTTTGAATATGCGTGCGGCACCGATGGCATATCCACGCGATTTGGCGGCCAGTGGCGCGTTGGTGATATCGGGGTCCACGTCCGTGGCCAGGATGGAAATGGTTTGGTCGGTGTTGCGCCGGATATCAAACGTGCGGAACTGCTGGGGGAAATCCCGCAAGGATGCGGTTTCAACCTCCCAAAAGCCGTATTCCGGGCGGTTTGGGTAAGGGGACGGGTGTGGGGTGATCTTGTTTCGATGCACATGCCCCGCGACCCACAGGATCAGATTGGGATAGGTATGGAGTTTGGCCAGCAGGTTGGTGCTCGTAAACGCGGGGGGCGGGGAAAAACCGTAGCCGATCGCCCCAATCGGTATGTGCGCCGCAATGATCATGAGCTGGTCTTCCGCCTGCCCCTTATCCAGCTCACGGACCAGCCAATCGAAACGCTGTTGATTCAGAAAACCGTGCCCGTGCAAATTGTAATTTTCCTCCGTTTGGGTGTCGTCGATCACGATGACCTTGATCGGCATATTGGTCTTTGGCTCGAAGCTGTAACAGGCAAAGTCATTGGTGACGCTGGCCGGAGTAAAACCATGGCCGTTCGGCCTGGAAGAGGTGGTCATGAACTCGTTCATCCACTGGCTTCGCGAGAGGGGACGGCGGTTGGGATCGGCCGCCAGCACCTTGGGCGGCGTCGCGAAATTGGTGGCCGCTCCCACACCGATAATGTCCCCGTAAGGTGTGCGCCCGTCAATGGAACCCATATAGGCCTGCCGCACCTCCGGGCCATCCACGAACAAATTCCCCAGCAGCAGGATCGTGTCGTTGGTGTAGATGGGCCGGAAGTAATCGGTGACCGGGTATGAACCCAGCCACAAGTGATCGTGGTTACCGAGCGTTTGATACCATGGGATGGACTTGGCAAGCCCCTCGGCCTGGTATGGTTCCTGATAATCAATGACGCCGGCTCCCGCATGATCACCCGAACTGGGAGTAATCAGCTTGCCGTCCAGGACATCGATATACCACCTCAGTTCATTGTATTGAGCGCCGTTGGCGGCATCGCCCAGGCCTATCCCAAAATCGAAAGGCAATTGGCGGTGCAGGCCGTTGATGGTCCGGACGGCCGCATCCAAAACATGCGTGCTATAGAGCATCACCGGGGAATAAGCCGAGGAATTATTTCCCAGGTAGCCGGAATAGATCCCTTGAACCGGGGATTCTTTATCGGTGATGTGAATATCGGTTATGGTAAAGAAATTCAACAGCCTGGCCGCATGGGTGGCTTCCCGGTAACCGGCCTGCAACAGCTCCAATCGCTGGCCATCGTCCACTCCCGGCCCCACCTGCCAGGCGCTGTAGCCATACACCGCGTAATGGACCACATTGGATGGATAAATCAGCGGTGTGCCATCGGGGATGACGACCGGACGGACCGTCTGCTGGCGGGTGGTCAGGGGTGCCGTCGCCGGGTTGACATCCCTTTTGGCTGGGGTTTCCGGCTCTGGCACCTCCGCGTGGGCGGCAGTTTGTGCCAGCAAGGCCGCCAGCAAGGCGATTGCGTTTTTTTTCATACCTGTCTTGATCACCTGTTCCTTTATCGTTTCTGCAAAAGTGGCGGTTTCCACGGCCCTTGTCCATGCTGTTTCCGTGGGGAACGGTGCCCCCCGGTCAGCAGAAATACCACCTGCCATAGGCCTCTGAGCCGGCCTGCTTTTGGTGGCTGGAATGGGGGATGTTTTAAACCTGCCACTCTCAATAAAGCGCCCGGGTCTTTACCCCCTTGGGTGGCCCGCCCAGGGTGGCCCCGGCGTAGAGGGGCGGCCGTTCCTTCCGTGGCCTGCGCCAGCCTTGTTCCACGGGGCCGCAAATCTTCCATCAAATCTTCCATCACTTGCCTTTCCAGCCGCCGGGTGTTATTCCATTGCCTTAATTAATATGAAGGTTTGTGATTACCTCGCCGCCCGGAAGCCCTTTTTATTCTTGGTGGCCGCTTGGTTGTGCTCGGCCTATGCGGTTCCAGCCGCTGAGAACCCGGTTTCCACCCGTTCCGCTCTCTATGAGGAGCCGCTGCCGGTCCTGCCGGAGCCGGTCCAGCATTTCACTGCCCACGGCGGCGACTGGCTGGTAACCGCCGGGGAGGTGCGGGTGTCGGGCGGTTCCGGGCCTAAGCTGGTCAGCGAGGAGCCGGAATTCGTCACCGGGGAGGTGGGGGTGGAACTGTTCTTCAGCGACCGGCGGGAGGGGAATGCCGGGCTGATTGTAAAGGTGCGGGAAGCGGGGGAGGGGGCGGATGCGTTCATCGGCTACGAGGTGGCGCTTTTCCCAAGGCAGCAGCACCTGCTGGTGGGCCGGCACTGCCACGATTTCCACGCCCTGCAGGAGATCCCCTGCGCCGTGCCCACGAACCAATGGCTTTCCATGGTGGTCCGCCTGGCCGCCGATTCGCTCGAGGTGGTCATCGATGGCCGGACCATCACCCACTGCCGCGACCCCCAAAGCCCGCTGGTCTCGGGGACGGTGGGCCTGCGGCCGTGGCAGCGGGAGGCGCGCTACCGGAACCTGTGGGTCAATACCGGGCAGGGGAAAAAGCCGCTCCCGTTCGAGCCTGCCCCGGGCCTGGGCGCTCCGCTGCTGGCCACGGTGGCGGTGCCGCCGGTCGCGTTCCTGACCCGGCATCCGCTCAGCTCCCCCAACACCATCAGCTGCGATATCTGGCAGAGCCGGCCCAGCCGGCCGGGCTGCGGCCTTCACATTCTCGATCCCTCCCGCCCCGGGCAGCCTGTGAAAACGATCTTCAGCGATCCGCAAGGGTGCATTTACGATCTCAACCTCTCCGCCGACGCGCAGACCTTCTTTTTCTCCTACCGCAAGGCGGGTGAGCCTTGGTGGCACATCTACCGCATCGGCGCCGATGGCCAGGGGCTGCGCCAGCTCACCGACGGGCCATTTAATGACATCGCCCCCTGCCCGCTGCCGGATGGGGAACTGGTCTTCGTGTCGACGCGCCGGGGCGGCTACACCTTGTGCCAGCCCGGCCCGTCCTCCAACCTGCACCGCATGGCCGCGGACGGCTCGAACATCCGGTGCGTGAGCATGAATACGTTGGCCGACTTCAGCCCGCAGCTGCTGCCGGACGGCCGGGTGCTTTTCACCCGCTGGGAATACGTGGACCGCGACCTGACCTTCCGCCAGAGCCTCTGGACCCAGAATCCCGACGGCACCGGCTACCAGTTGTTTTTTGGCAACACCGTCCGCGATGTGGCCACCTTTTGGCAGGCGCGGCCCCTCCCGGGGCGCACGGATCGGGTGGTCGCCACGCTGGCGCCGCACCATGGCTGGCCCCACGGCGCGATCGGCCTCATCACCACCCGCCATGGGCCGGAGGCTCCGCGCGGGCAGGGCTACGCCTATATCACCCGTGAATTTCCCCACATCGGGGACCAGGCCGCCGAATGGTCCTATCGCGATCCGTTCCCGCTCTCGGACCAGGTCTTCCTGGTGGCCTACGGCGGCGAGGTGAGCCGCTACCGGCTCTTTCTGCTCGCTGTGTCCGGCCACAAAAAGCTCCTCCATGAGGATCCCGCGATCGGTTGCTACAACCCGCTGGCGCTTCGCCCTACCGCGGCCCCCGCCCCTCATCCAGCCCCAGGCCGCCCGCCTGCCTGGGGCGTCTGGCGCCTTCCTGCTGGTGGATGTTTACCGCGGGCTCCAGGGGATCGAACGCGGCCGGGTGAAATACCTGCGGGTCATGGAGCAGGTGCGCAAGACCGAGGATCTGGTGAGCCGCGCGTTCGATCAATCGCCCGTGATGAGCTATGCCACTTATTACGCCAAACGCTGCTGGGGTACCGTGCCGGTCGAGGAGGATGGCTCGTGCTATTTCCAGGCGCCGGCGCTCCGCGAAATTTACTTCCAGGCCCTCGACGCCGAGGGTCGCGAGCTCCAGCGGATGACCTCCGGGGCGCAGGTGATGCCCGGCCAGACCTTGAGCTGCATCGGCTGCCACGAGCCGCGCCAGGCCGCCCCACCCCGGGGCAATCCTCCGCTCGCCACGCTGAAGCCGGCACAAAAACTGGCGAACCCCGCCTGGCTGAAGGACGGCATCGTCGATTTCCCCACGGTGGTCCAGCCGGTGCTCGATCAATACTGCGTCCGCTGCCACGATGGCGCGGACCCATCCGGCGGCCTGCTGCTCAATGGCGACAAAACGCGCCTGTTCAGCATGGCCTACGACAACCTCCTCGGCCGCAGCCGCTCCTACCGCCAGCACGACATGGCGACCGGCGAAATGCTGCCCGCCGAGCAGGCCCGGCCCAAGCCGCTGGTCCATTTCTTCTGGCTCCTGCGCACCCCTTCCGGGGTCAACCAGCCGCTGTGGACCGGCAGCTTTGCCAGCCGCCTGCTCGACTACGTGGACACCGAACACTGCGGGCGGAAAATCCCCCGGGAAGACCGCCAACGCATTTACCTCTGGATCGATGCCAATGTTCCCTATTACGGCACTTACGCGCATAGCCGGCCGCTGTCGCCCGGACGACGCGACCTCTGCACGGAGGTCGCCACCGGCGCTGATTCCGCGTGGTTCGCGCGGGATTTCCTCGGCGTCTATCGCCGCGCCTGCGAATCGTGCCACGGCAAGTATCCGCACCCGAACGACCACGCCAATATCTGGGATGGCCGGCTGGCGTGGATCGATTTCACGCGCCCGGAGCTGAGCCCCGCGCTCACCGCCCATCTCGCCCGGCCTTTCGGGCGCGGTCTCACCAACGCCGTCAACGGTCGGCTGCCCCCGGTGTTCGCCACCCGGGCCGCGCCCGATTTCCAAACCATGCTCCAGGCCATCGAAACCGGGCGCCAGCTCATGCTGGCCACGCCCGAGGCCGACCTGCCGGGATTCAAAGGCTTCAAAAAAGAAACCGTGGCGGACGAGTTGGCCGGCCTGCCCAGGTGAACCGGGCCGGGTGGGCGGCCGGCAAAACCGTGTTTCCACCCACGTGCTGGCCTCCCGCGTTTCCTTCCGTTTGACACGGCTGGCGGCTGGCTTAGGATCACCTTCCGGTCATGAAAGCTATGAAAAAAGAGACGGTCACTCGTCTGAGCGTGTCCTTGCCATCAGGATTGTTGCCACAGTTGGATGAAATGGTGCGGGAAAAAGGTTACAACAACCGCTCCCTGGCCGTGGCCGACATGATCCGGGACCGGTTGGTGGAGCATCGCCAGCAGCTCGGCGCTGAAGAAATCGCCGGCACCATCACGCTGGTGTATGATCACCACAAGCAACATGTGCAGGCCACGCTTACCGATATCCAGCATGATCACCATGACGCCATCATCACCACCACGCATGTGCATCTGGACCACCACAATTGCCTGGAAGTGCTGGTCGTGCGCGGCCAGGCGGCGGTGGTCAAAAAGATTGCCGATGAACTCATCTCCTCCAAAGGAGTCAAGCATGGCAAGCTGTCGGTTACCACCACGGGCAAAGACCTGCCCGCTTAGGTTCCTCCTTCCCTTTCGCGCATCGATTCAACTCGTTAATTAACCAATACCTGTTTATGAAAACCTGCCTGATGTCATTCCTGTTGGCGGCCGCCACCGTTTGGGGGGCCGAAACCGGTTCCGCTCCCTCCGCTCCGGCCTCGACCTCGGCCGGTTGGCGCAAGTTCGAGCAAAATCCGGTCCTGGGCGGCGCCCTAGGGACTTGTTTTGACGTTTCCCTCCTCCGGGAAGGGGGGCGCTACCGCATGTGGTTTTCCTGGCGCCCCAAAAAAAGCTTGGCCGTGGTTTCCAGCGCCGATGGCATCCGCTGGAGCGAGCCGGAAATCGTCCTCGGGCCCAATCCGGCCACGGATTGGGAAAAAGATATCAACCGGCCGGTGGTGGTGAAACGGGGGGATACCTATCATATGTGGTACACCGGCCAGGCACGGGAGCATTCCTGGATCGGCTATGCTACCAGCGCGGATGGGGTGGCCTGGCACCGGCAGAGCACAGCCCCGGTGCTCGCTCCGGACCAGCCCTGGGAAAAAGTGGCGGTGATGTGCCCGCACGTGATGTGGGATGAGTTGATGGGGCGCTTCCGCATGTGGTATTCCGGCGGCGAACAATACGAGCCGGACGCCATTGGCTATGCCACCAGCCCCGATGGATTGCATTGGGCCAAGCTGGGGGCCAAACCCGTGTTCCAGGCGGATCCCGCCAACGCCTGGGAACGTCATAAAGTAACGGCTTGCCAGGTGGTGCGCCACGGAGGATGGCATTACCTGTTCTATATCGGATTCCGGGATGAGGACCACGCCCAGATCGGCTTGGCCCGGTCCCGGGATGGGATCAGTGGCTGGCAGCGGCATTCCGCCAATCCCATCATTCAACCATCTCCCGGGCAATGGGACCATGACGCCTGTTATAAACCCTATGCCATCTTCGACGGCCGGCAGTGGTTGCTCTGGTATAATGGACGTCATGGCTCCGTGGAGCAGATCGGTTTAGCCCTCCATGCGGGGGAGGACCTCGGTTTTTAAACGGGAGGGCGCATCCGGATTGGTTTTCAAGCTTGAGCTTTCGGAAAAGTTGGGGATTTATTAGCCCCCTATGCGCGAAAAAATTGGTGTCCACGAGGTTGGTCCGAAGTTGAATTCCTGGCTGGCGGCCCTTCTGCTGGTCGGCAGCATCACCTTTTCGGCGCCATCGGCAGAGGTCAAAACCCGGGCGGAATACGCCCGTGAATTCCGCAGCCAGTTGGCGGGCAAAATCCTACCTTACTGGTATGATACCGCCCAGGATGCCACCCACGGGGGATACCTGCTGGCGGATGACGGCAAAGGCAAAATCGGGGGGGCCTCGGAAAAGCAGTTGGTCACCCAATCCCGCATGATTTGGGGCTTTTCACTCGCCCACCGCAAGGGCTTTACCGATAACCGGCGCAATTATCTCAAGGCGGCGGAACAAGGCTACCGTTTCTTGATCGAACATTTCCTGGATCAGGAACACGGTGGTTATTTCTGGAGCACAGACCTGGCCGGCCAGCCGTTGAATCGGCGCAAAATCGTTTATGGCGAGTCGTTTGTGATTTACGGCCTGGTGGAATATTATCGCGCCAGCGGGGATCGAGCCGCTTTGCGGCAGGCGCGGGAGCTCTATGACGTCCTGCAAAAGAACGCCTACGATCAGAAAAATGGCGGCTGGATTGAACATTTTGAGCGGGATTGGACACCCATGCTGAAACCGGGGCCGGAGGCGATCGTGGAAGTGGGTGGTTGCAAAAGCGCCAACACCCACCTGCACCTGATGGAAGCCTTGACCGAACTTTATGATGTCTCGCATGACGAGGGGATTCGCCATTCTCTGGCGGAGGCAGTGCGCATCAACCAGACCTATTTTTACCCCAAGAATGCCGGGAAATCCAATTTCCACCGCCAATTGGATTGGCAACCGGTGACTGCTCCCCAGAGCGCCGGGCTCTCCTATGGTCACAACGTGGAATTCGCCTGGCTGATGATCCGCGCCCAGCAGGTGCTTGGTCAAAAATTGGCTTGGGATCATTTTGATGCCCACCTCCAGCACGCGTTGAAGTTCGGTTGCGACCAGCAGCGGGGCGGATTGTATAATCGCGGCTTTGGCGACCAACCCGCCACGGACACCGACAAAGTCTGGTGGGTGCAGTCCGAATGGCTGGCTGCCCTGGTCGATGGCTTGAAACACAAGCCCAATCCCGGCTATGCCCAGGCCCTCGGGCAACTGCTGGAATTTATTAACCAACATCAAGCCGACCCCAGGGATGGCATCTGGCTGGACACCGTCACCGCTGAAGGCCAACCGAAAAACCCCGCCAAAGCACACAATTGGAAAGCCAACTACCACGATGTGCGCGGGATGGTCAAATTCATGGAAGCCTTCGGGCGCTGATCCTGTCCGGTCACAACTGGCTGAAAATCAATCATTTGGGATGGAATTTCCGGCCCGGGCAGGGGGCGTTGGGCGGAGCTCCGCAGGGCTTCAGCCCGGTTTCCCTATTGGGGTTTATCGCCTAAATCCTATTTGACGGCGGCCAATGGCGCGCTTAAACTGCCCATACATGAATAAACGGGAGAAAGTGGTGCAAGGTCTGAGCGTCGTGGTTGTCACCTGACGCGGCCTGAAGCTTTCTTCCCATCGCTCGCAGGCCGCCCGCAATCCCCGCCAGGGGGAAAGCGGGTTTTTAATTGGACCGGTGGAGCGAGGAAGGAATGGTTAACCCACAAAAACTTATGCGACATACAATATCGGTTCTGGTGGAAAACAAGTTTGGCGTGCTGACCCGCGTGGCCGGGCTCTTCAGCGGCCGTGGCTATAATATCGATACCCTGAATGTGGGTCCCACCCAGGATCCCAGCATTTCCCGCATGACGATTGTCACCCTGGGGGATGACGCCACCCTGGAGCAGATCGTCAAACAACTGAACAAGCTGGTGGATGTCATAAAGGTTAACGACTACCGGTCCGACGAGTATATTGACCGGGAGTTGGTGATGGTCAAAGTGAATACCAATTCCCAGACCCGGCCGGAGGTCATGCAAATCACCGATATTTTCCGGGCGAAAATCGTCGATGTGCAGCCTGCCAGCTTGACCATTGAGATTACCGGGGGCGAAAGCAAAGTGGAAAAATTCCTCGAGCTGATGCAAGCTTTCGGGATTTCGGATTTGACCCGCACCGGCAAAGTGGCGTTGCCGCGCAAATAAAACCGGGAACTATTTTCCAGTTGTGTTTTGAGGGGAGTTTGGGCCGAAATGGGCCAAACTCCCTTTTTATTATAACTCAGCAGTTGCATTTCGCGTGGGTTGGGCTAAAACTCTCCTCCGTGCCACCTGCCAGACAAGCTTGACAAAGGGTGGGCCTCTTAGGTTTCATAACGGAAATCGGCTCCATATTTTCTCTTGAATGGGGTTGGTTAAAGGATGAAATGCGGTGGGTTCTCTGGCGTGTAAATCATTTATGGCAAGCAGGATAGAAATATATGGGAGGGCGCAAGCTGGGCGGTTGCCGGCGGGCAAAGGTGGGCTATTAGCCGTGCCTGGCCTTGGTACTGAAGACTATTTTGCCACCGGGAGAGGTCTCCCCAATCACCTCATAAAGGGTGATTTTTTGCAGTTGGCCAGAATATTTTTGCATTTACTCTGAGGTTGCTTTACAGTTAATAGATACCAAACGAAAAAGTTGCTGAATAAACAAGGTAAACAAGGAAACCAAAATCAAAATCAAACCAAGCCGGCGTAAAGCGCTGGCCAAAACACAGGAACTGTCGTGAAAGTCATATATAAGTCCAAGAATGAACCAGCAATGTCCACCAACATCAGCATTCCGTCGAATTACCGGAACTGGCCGCTGACGCAAATGCCGCTTTCGGTGCGCCTGGCGGGCGTGCTGCAAAAAATGGGTTTGCGCCAGGTGGGGGACCTGAATGGGGTTCTTTTTGAGCAGGTGCTTTCGATGCGCAATTGCGGGCAGCGGAGCATCAAGGAATTGTTCAATTTAGTGCAGCGGATCCAGGCGGGTGAATTCGATTACTCCAAGATCAAAGGTTTGGGCTTGGATTTCCTTTGTAAAGAGGCTGATGCCGCCGTGGCCACCATTTCCGACCGGGAAAAGGAAATGCTGCTGCTGCGCCTGGGTGGCGCCGGCACCCGGCCCATGACCTTGGAGGAGATCGGCACCCAGTTCGACCTGACCCGCGAGCGCGTCCGTCAGGTGGTAGATTTGCTCTATGAGCGCATTTACAAGCACGGTGGCCCGTCGGTGGATGCCATGCTGCGCCGCCTGGCCCAGAAGTGCCTGGATATGATCTGCCCCCTCACGCCTGACCTGCTGGCCCAGTGGCTGAGCAATAAACAGGTCACCCTGGCGCATCAGCCTGCTTTTTACGTCCGCCTGTTCGGCGAACTCCATCCCGATATCCCCGCCTGGCCGGATGGTCAGAAGCCGTATCCGAACCTGGACTTGCGCGCCAAGGATATCGTGCGGCCCATTGTGGATATGCTGCGCAAGAATATTTCGCCCCTGTCGCTGTCTGAGGTCTATCAGCGCCTGGTGGAGTTGGGCCAGCCCGCCAACCTGCAGCCAGCCGAATTCCTGCGCGCCTTGAAACAATGCAGCACCTTGACCGTGGAATTCCCGAAGCCGGACCTCGCCGTGATCCGTCTGACCAGCCTGCGCATCTGCGACTGGGTCCAGCGGGTGCTGGCCCAATCCGACCGGCCGTTGCGCCCGGAGGAGATCATCTCCCAGGCCCGCAAGCTGTTCGGCACCGAAGTGCCGCCTATCTCCATCGGCGGATTGCGCAATTCCCTGCGGCCCGAGCAGGGGATATTCCTCCTGGATCGGCGGGCTTTCGGAATGCGGCAGCACATTTCGATCCCCGAAAAAATGTGGATCAAGGTGCGTAACGATGTCTTCAAAATGCTGCAAACTGAAAACCGGCCGGTATCGACCCGCGAAATGCTCAAACGCAATCGTTTCACTTGGGGCGCCCAAACCAATGTGCACGAGCTGGCCCACATCCTCCGCGAGGAGGAACGTTTTGTGGATCTCGGCCGCTTCTTGTTCGCCTTGAAAAGCTGGGGTTTGCAGGAGCGTGAGCACATCAAAGACCTGATTCCCCAGGCGCTTAAGGACGCCGGCCACCCCATGACCGCCACCGAAATCCTCAAGGAGCTGCGCCGGAAACGTTCCGTCGGTCGCGCCACCATCTCGGCCGTCATCCGTCACCATGAGGGGGTCAAGCACTTTGGTTTCGGTTATTACGGGCTGAAGAATTGGAAGGATATCGACAAGAGCTTTTATGTCTCCCAAACCTTGCTCGTGTGCCGCCTGATCCTGAACACCAAGCCGCCGCTCTCCTTTGGCGACCTCTGCGAAAAACTCAAAATCCCCAACAAAGGCAAGCTGGCCGCCACTTTGTGGGATACCATCCTGACCCTCCGCCGGGTGCGCGTGGAGCCGGAACAAATGACCCCGGAAACATTGATCATCCACAAGACCTGGAAAAAAGAGGACGACGACCAGGATTAATCCAGAGTTGAATTATTTACAGGCCACCCTCTTCTCCGTTTGGGGAAGAGGGTTTTCGTTTCCAAAGCGGCCGCCTGCGCCGCTCCCGGTCCCCTGTCATTCCCCCCAGCTGGCTTCTGCGATTAGCTCCTGCTTCTGCCTTCAGCCCGTTGCGTTTGTGCCCAGAAAAGCGCGATTTAACCCGGTTTTTAACCGTTGTTGACTAAATTCTGGGGCTCGGTGGTGCGAGGGGGCCGGAAGGTCAGCAATAAACCAGCAGGGACTGGCTGATGGGATTGATCCGGTTATGGTTGCGCAGCTTGTCGATGAAAGTGGCGTTCAATTCCTGGCCTTCCGGTATCAGCAGCAGCCCGTTGGCGGTGTAAATGCCTTTCGCGAGCACCATGCCCGGTTTCAATTCTGAAAGCAGCACTTCCCGCTGGCGCTTGGGCATGATCGTCTGTGGCAGGCTGCGCATCAGGATTCGCACCGCATCCGGGTCGAACTGGCTGCCGCTGCCCAGCTTGAGGGCGTCCATGACCCCCTCGCCATCGAAATTGCATTCCGCGTAATAAACCGATACCGCCAGCAGCCTGGCCAGCCAGGGGATGTCCTCGCCGCGCAAGCGGTCAGGGTAGCCGGAGCCGTCAAAATACTCGTGGTGGTGGCGGATGATCTGTCCCACCGCTTCCAGCGGGCTCATGAAGCTGGTCAGTTCCTGGCCGAGCACCGGGTGCTGCTCGAAAAGCCGCTTTTCAGCCTCGTTGAGACCGCCGGGTGTTTCGTGCCAGCGTTTGATCAGTTGCCGGGGGATGCCGACCATCCCAATATCATGCAGCCAGGCGCTGATCTCCAGGATCTGGCGCTGGTCGCTGGGCAGGCCCAGGCTGCCGGCCATGGCCTTGCACAGCTCGAAAACCCGGCGGGCCTGGCTCCCCAGGATGGGATAAAAGGTTTCCATCGTGCGCACGCACAGGTTGACCGAGCGCTGCAGGTTTTCCTCCAAGGCCTGGTTCATCCGGCCCAGCTGCTTGTTTTGGTCCTCCACCCGGCCCACCTGTTCCTCCAGGGATTTGTTGAGCCGCGAAAGCTTGTCGTTCATGGCCAGGGTGGCGGCCTGGAGCACCGCGTTGCGGCAGATCAGTTCAAAGCGCTGCACCGCGTTTTTCACCGTGGCCAGCAACTCTTCCCGGAGCCATGGCTTCACAATGAACCGGTAGATTTCCCCCTTGTTGATCGCATCGATCACCGTGTTCAAGCTGAGCACCGCCGTGATGAGGATGCGCGTGGAGTCCGGTTGGATCTCCTTGACGCGCGCCAGAAACTCCAGCCCGGTCATGCCGGGCATTTGATGATCAGTGATGATGACCGAAAAGGGGCCTTGTTTGAGCTGTTCAAGCCCCTCGGCGGCACTCAACGCAGTGGCCACATCGTAGCCTTCACGCCGTAACGTTTCTCGCAAGGCGACCAGCACGATGTTCTCATCGTCCACCACCAGGATGCGGTGCATCTGGGGATCCGAAGCATTCGGTTCAGGATTCATTAGGCAGTGCGCGGTTCCAAGACTACTTTCAGTTTGTTGGCAATGGCGGTTTCCGACCAGTCGGCGCCAATTACCAAATCTGTTTCCTTCAAAACTTGGTGGTCCAGCTCATCTTGGTTACAGCCTATAATCTGAAGAATTGTTTTCAATCCATATTTTTTGCGCCTGGCCACCGGGATTAAACCTGCCAGGCCGCGCGCTCCGGCGGCTTCAATCACCCAGAGCGCCACCAGCGGATATTCCACCGTGTCGAGGATTTCCAGCGCCTGGTCCGGGGTGTGTGCGGTCACCACATGGTAGCCATGCGACCGCAGGAATTCGATGGTGCCTTCGCAGACGGCCCCCCCGGCGCCCGCCAGCAAAATGCTTGAACGGTGCGAATCGGATGGCATCGCCAGCCGGTCCGCCTCTGTGAAATCAGCTTCCGGCAGCCAGATCCGGAAAGTGGTGCCCTCGGCTTCCACCGAATCAACCGAGATGGCGCCCCAATGTTTTTCCACAAATAAACGGGTGTTATAGAGGCCCAGGCCGGACCCTTTGTTCATGGCCTTGGTGGTGAAAAATGGATCGAAAATGGCCTTCAGGTGCCGGGTCGGGATGCCGCAGCCCGTATCCTTGACCATCAGGCAGATGGCAGGCAGCCGGGGGGGGGTCCCCTCGAGGTGATCCAAGGACGGCATTTCGGTGTGCCGGGAAGTGGCGAACAGCAATTCGCCTCCCTGGGGCATGGCATCCGCCGCGTTCAACGCCAGGTTCAGGATCACCTGGCAGAACTCCACCGAATCCATATACAATGCCAGCGCCTCCCCGGCGAACTGGGTTTTGATGGAAATCCGCCGGGACAGGATTTTACGGGCGAGGTCGATCACCTCCGTGAGGACCTGGTTCAAATCATGATAGTTGCGGTTGCCGGTCTTGCCGTGGTGCAATTGGATGATGCGATGCACCAACTGGCTGGCCTGCATCGAATGCTGCTTGATCAGTTGCAGCCCTTCCTGGAAGGGGTGGGTATGGTCCACCTGTGAAAGGAACGATTCGCTCAAGGAATGGATGCCCGCCATGATGTTGCTGAAATCGTGCGCCAGGCCCATGGTCAGCACGCCCAAAGTCTCTTTCCAGGCCGCAGTGGTGAGCCGTTTCTCGGCGATGGTTTGGCGGGTGACATCCAGCCAGACCCCTTCGTAACCCAGGATCAACCCGTTGCCGCTCGTCCTCGCCCGCCGATGTTCCATCACATAAAACACCCGCCCAGTGCGCTGGTTGCGGATGCGGTAAGTGGTGGTGGCCCCTTGCGGCAGGCGGGCCGTCCGACGGATCTGCTGCTTCAGTTCTTCGGCATCGGTTTCGTGGACCACTTCCCAGAATTTTTGCGGTTCCCGCTCCCAGACCGCGGGCGGAAGGCCGGTGAATTCCTCCATTTTTGGGCTGACATAATGGAAGGAAAAATCGGCGCGCTGGCTGAAGATCACGCCCGGCCACCGGCTGGCCAGGTTTTGCAGCTGATCTTCCGACCGCATCAGCCGCAGGTACATTTTCCGGCGGGCTGCCTCATTGTTGGAAAAATCTTCCCAGGAAATTTCGCGCAAATCAGCTGCGGAGGGCAGGGTGGAATTCAGCCGCGCTATCCAGCGGGGCGGGGATTTCACCAGCTCCAGGCTATACCATCGCCCGGGGTTGGAGGCTTCGGCACCCAATACCAGCTGCGAAAACACCTCCGGGGTTTGGAACGCGTTCTTTAAAGGATTTGCCCAATGCGGATGCCGGCCGGCCAGCAAGGAAGCAAAGTCCTGCCCCTGATGCTTGGCTTCATCCCCCAGCCACTCGCTCAGCGGTGCATTCAGGTCGAGGATTTGTCCGGAACTGTCCAGGATCGCCATCCCCCCCTCCAACCAATCGCGGGACAAAGAGCCGCTCTCGGAGTCGTGCAATTTTAATTCTGGCTCGAAATCGTCGCTCATGCCCTTTTTCTAATATGTTCCGGGGGGCGGCCAAGGAAGTAATCCTGCCAGCCGTCAACGGACGTTTCCATTTCCTTAAGTTCGGCCCCTGTTGGGTGGGCAAGATAAAGGCGGCCAAGCCCGCAAATAAAGCCTTTTTATTAAAATTGTCCGCCTGTCTGGCCGGTACAAAAAGCGGGCCGGTGGAAAAGCTCCAGCCGGCCCGCAGAGATTGGATGGAAAATCCCGATTACGCCGCCAGGTTCTTGGCGGTGGCGCTCATGGCCGCCCGCTTGCGGGCAGTCTCGTTGAGGAGTTTCTTCCTCAGCCGCAGGTGATTGGGGGTGGCTTCCACGTATTCGTCCGCCCCGATATATTCCAAAGCCCGCTCCAAGGTCAGCTTCAAGGGCGGTTCCAGTTGGATGCCTTTGCCATCCCCTTGGGAACGCATGTTGGTCAGCTTTTTGGCTTTGCAGGGGTTGACTGGAATATCGTTCTCGCGGGCGTTTTCGCCCACGATCATGCCTTCATAAACATCCTCCCCCGGTTCCACCATCAAGCGGCCCCGTTCCTGGATGGCGTTCAGCGCGTAGGCGGTGGCCACGCCCATTTCGATGCTCACCAGCGAGCCGTTCTGGCGGGCCAGAATCTCCCCCTTGTAGGGGCCGTAATCATGGTAAAGGTGGCTCATCACACCCATGCCCCGCGTTTGATTGACCAGGTCCGTCTCGAAGCCGATCAGCCCGCGCATGGGAATCAGCGCTTCCAGGCTGATCTGATCCGCGATGTGGTCCATCCGGAGGATTTCCGCCTTGCGGTTGGCCAGGTTTTCCATGATCATCCCCATGCTATCCTTGGGGATTTCGACGAACAGCCGTTCGATCGGCTCCAAGGTGGCGCCATCGGGCGTCTGCCGGTAAATGACTTCCGGCCGGGAAACCAGCACTTCATAGCCCTCCCGGCGCATCTGTTCCACGAGGATCGCAATTTGCATTTCACCCCGGGCGGCCACCTCAAACACATTGGGGGCTTCCGTATCGGAAACCCGCAGGCTGATGTTCGTCCTTATTTCCTTTTGCAACCGTTCCTTGATGTGCCGGGCCGTCACCAAACGGCCATCTTTGCCGCCCAGCGGGCCATCATTCACCGCGAATTGCATATGAATCGTCGGCGGGTCGATCGGGATGAACGGCATCGGGTCGCGGTATTCCTGGTCAGTGACGGTTTCCCCAATGTAAACCTCCTCGAAGCCGGTCAGGCCGATGATATCGCCAGCGCTGGCTTCCTGGATTTCAATCCGCTGCAGGCCGTGAAAATGGAAAATGGCGGTCACTTTGGAGCGCTCCCGGCGCCCGTCTCCGTGGATGCAGACCACGGAATCTCCCACCGCCACCTTGCCGCCCAGGATTTTCCCCAAGGCGATCCGCCCGAGGTAATCGGAGTAATCCAGGTTGGCCACCAACATCTTGAATTCGATGTTCAGATCTGCCTTCGGTGGCGGGATGTGCTTGATGATGGCATCAAACAGGGGTTCGATATTGTCGCACGCTTGGGCCAGATCGGTCTTGGCGATACCGTCTTTGGCGCTCGCATAAATCACTGGAAAATCCAGCTGGGCATCGGTGGCGTGCAGCGACTCAAACAGGGAGAACACTTCATCCAGCACGCGGTGGGGATCGGCATGTTCGCGGTCTATCTTGTTGATCACAACAATCGGCCGCACTCCGGCCTCCATGGCCTTGCGCAGCACGAACCGGGTCTGGGCCTGCGGGCCGTCCACGGCGTCCACCACCAGCAGCACGCCATCGATCATGTTCATGATCCGTTCGACCTCGCCGCCGAAATCGGCATGTCCCGGGGTGTCCACAATATTGATGTGGTAGTCCTTATATTTAAAAGCGGCATTTTTAGCCCGGATGGTAATGCCCTTTTCACGCTCTAAATCCATTGAGTCCATCATGCGCACGGCCACGACCTGGTTCGCACGGAACAAACCAGATTGCTTCAGCAAACAATCCACCAGAGTGGTTTTGCCGTGGTCAACGTGAGCGATGATTGCGATGTTTCGAATATGCTCCATAAAAAATCACCAAACAAGTCCGTCAATATGGCGCAGGGTGCCCATGCAAATCAAGCACTTGCTGGTTTATTTTTGTTGAGCCGCTAAAATTCAAGGCCGTTCGCGATCCCGGGGATCAGCGAAAAGTCCACGGCCGAAGGCAGTTGTGACAATCAAGGAAAGCGGCTGCTCCGCCGCGGGTTGGCCCGGGAAAAGTGGGTGGGCGCCACCTTTTGCACCTTCAGCCAGGAGCGGTAAGGGCTGCCATCGGCTCCCGCGCTGGCAAAATCGCAAAGGCGGATGATCTGTCCATCCGCCGCCTTGAATTCCAGCAGGACTATCGGCGGAAGCCAGTTGTCAGCTGCCGCCGGTCGGTGATTCATGGCCTGCGCATCCAGTTCCGGCAGAGCCTGGGGATCCACCTGGTTGAATCGCCGGTCATAGGCCAGCAGAAGCGGGCCGCGGTAAATGGCCGTCAGGCCGGCACATTCCCGTTCTCCCGCCCAGTATTGCAGGGAAAAATCCAGGTCCAATTGCACTTCGTCGCCGGTGCGCCACTCCCGCTCCAGCCGCAGGTAAGTCCCGGGCTTGACTCCGTTGCATGGCTCTCCGTTTACACCGACCTGCGTCGTATGGGACCAGTGGGGGATGCGGAGGCGAAGGCCAAAACGCGTTGGTTCCGCCGGCTCGATGATCAGCCGGATGCGGCCGGTTTTGGGGTAGTCGGCCAATTGCCGGAAGGTCACCGGCACACCCGTCGCCGTTTGGGTGGCCATGGTTGATGGGCCATACCAGTTCAGGATCAAATCCCCTTCGGCCGCCATCACGGCCCAGTCGCTGATCATTCCCAGGCCCCGGGCGCCGTTGACGCTGCAGCAGTTCAATTCGGGGCTGCCGGCCCGGGCTTGGAAGACAATATCGTGGGCGCTGGCTTTGCGATCGCCGTTCATGGGGGTGTTGTAAGTTACCCAGCGGCCAGTGGGTGAGTGCAGTCCCAGCACCGAGTTGAGCAGCGTCAGTTCCAGTTCATCGGCCACGATCGGGTTGGCGGTCAGGCGCAGCATCTCCACGCTCATCGCCGTCCAGGCGATGGTGCAGCAGGTCTCAATTGCCCCCGGATGGTAGGGGTTTCCCTGGGCTTGTTCGCCCGAGGAAAAGCCCCCGTTATTATGGCGGTCCAATTTGACAATGCTCCACCAGATATTCTCAAAAGCTTGGCGATAGCGGTTTTCCCCGGTGATTCGATATAATTCCACCAGGCCTAAAATGGGGTGCAGGCTTTCCCAGCGCGGCTTGGGCAGTTCGAAGAATTCCTTGCCCGCCAGGGGGCCATTCAAATAATCCCCCGCCAGGGGCGCCCCTTTGGCGTCCTTGAGGCTGAACTCCGCGCAGATTTTCTCCGCCATTTTCAGGTAGCGGGCAGTCTGGGTTTTTCGGTAAAGGAGGCCCAGGGAATGGATCACCGCCAGGTTCATCTCCGTGCTGCCGGTATCCACTAATCGGGCATTGGCGAATTTTTCGCAGATCAGGTCGGCGATGCGCTGCGCACAGCCAAGCGCCGGGGCCTCTCCGGTTTCCTCATGCCACAGGAGCAGGCCCAGCATGATATGATAGTGCCCCCAGGCATCCCACGTGTCGCCGCCGTTGGGGCCGCAGTTGGGCGCTTTGCCGGTCAGTCGGCTGGCCTTGGGCCAGGGGCCAAGGTAGCCATCCTCGGCCTGGCAGGCGATCAGCCGGGCCACAAATCGCCGCAGGATTTCCTTCAGTTCCGGGTCGTGCCGGGTGCGGAGCACCTGCACCGCGGCGGTCAGGTATTTACCCGCAAACTCGCCGGACCATGGCAGCAGGTCGCGCCGGGGCAGGCGGTCCCGGTCGCGCAGCATTTCGAGCATCGCCAGGTTGCTGAAAGGCGCCTGTTTCAGCCACTGTTCGGTCACCCCCGCCAGGTAGCCCGCCAGCGGCTCCGCAAGCTGGAATTGGGTTCCCGGGATGCGGGTGCAAGCGGGGGCCACACCTGGGGTGCCGCCCGGTTCGCCCTTGGACTCGGCTGGGGAATATCCATGGGTGGGCAAGGTGAAGGCGCCTGGTGCAATGGCCAAGGCAGTGCCCGACATTATGGTTTTCAAAAAGCTCCGCCGTGTATCGACGCTATGGAAATGATTCACGGGGAGGGATCTTAATCCAAGCCGGCAGTCGCCGCCAGCTTAAACCAGTTCCTTCGAAAAAATCCCGGCCGAAGCCAGGGATCTTACGGGCCGCGCACTTTGTTTTTTCCAGCCGGAGGGGTGTCTTTGGCCGAATCGGACCGCCGGCTGATTTCGAAGGAGTTAAGCAAAGTTTCCGGGCTGTTGGTGAGGGAGGCGCCCGGCAGCGCGTTGCGGACCAGATTGGCTTCCAGCTTGGAATAGAAAGCGGTCAGGCGTTTGATGTTGTCGGAGATTTCCTTGGGCGACATTTCGAGGGCAATTTGATCGCGGTTATTGGCCGCTTCAGGATCCCCTTGATCCGCCGCGATGCTGGACCAAAAGAAAGACTCAGCCGGGCTTTTCACGACCCCCTGGCCTTTGCCATACATTATGCCCAGGTTGAAAGCGGCCACCGGATTGCCCTGTTCCGCAGCTTTTTTAAACCATTTGTGGGCTTCCGTGTAATTGGTTTCCGTGCCCATGCCACGAACATAGAAAACGCCCAGGTTGGATTGCGCGCCAGGGTGGCCCTGTTCAGCGGCTTTCTTGAACCATTTGGAGGCTTCGGCATCGTCCCGGGGCAAACCTTGGCCCACCGTGAAAAGGATGCCTAAATTGTATTGGGCATCCACCTGGCCTTTTTCCGCAGCCAGCCTGGCCCATTTCACCGCTTCCTGAACATCGGATTTCACTCCCCTCCCGGTGATATGCAGTATCGCCAGGTTGAATTGGGCGTCCGCCATGCCTTGGTCGGCGGCCAGGCGGAACCATTTGGCGGCCTCCTCAAAATCTTCGTTCACTCCCCGCCCGCTGACATAAAGCAGGCCCAGGTTGAATTGGGCGTCCACATTGCCATCCTCGGCTGCCTGGCGGAAATACTTGGCCGCTTGCGAAAAATCCCGCGTTACACCTTCGCCGCGCGCGTAACGCATGCCGAGCCGATAATAATCTTTGGAGCGTAATTCCTCGGCCTCCCGGCGGGCTTTTTCCGCCGCCTCCGCGGTATGATCAGCGGCGTTGCGGCGTTGCTGCTGCAGGCTGGCGAGGGCGTTCTGGGCGCCGAGGTGGCCATTTTGGGCGGCTTTTTGAAACCATTTCATGGCCTCATCCAGGTTGGTGGCCACCCCCATGCCCTTTTCCAGCATCAGGCCCAACCGGAATTGCGCCTCCGGATGTTCCTGCATGGCGGCCTTTTGGAACCAGCCGGCCGCTGCGGACTGGTCCTGAAGAACCTCCAGGCCCTCCAGGTAGCTTACCGCCAGCTTGAACTGGGCCTCGCTATTGCCTTTTTCGGCGGCGGACTTGACCTCCAATATCGTAGCCGCTTTGGGCGGGACATTGGTAGCCGGAGCCGGGGGAGGATTGGTATTGGCGGGCGGATTGGAAGCCAGGGCCACCGTCTCAGCGGGCGGCGCCGGGATGGCGGCCCGATTGGTTTTGGAGGTGGCTTGTGCCACCGGGCTGGCGGAGGGGGCTTTTCTGCCCACCGGCTGATGAAACCACCAGATCCCGCTCGCGATGAATAGCATCGCAAACGTCGCGAAACCGATCACAAATTTCTTATCGAACAAATTCATCCAAAAAATCCATCAGAATTTTGCCGTGGCCTGCTGGCGGCGGGGGCCGTCCCGGCATGGTTTTCGGTGGCTGCCACCGGCTCCTTCAGCCTCCCGCGGGGGCCTCCGGCTGGCTCGAGGGGGCAGGGGAAGACTTGACCTGCAGGGGCAGGGACGCCTCCATTCGGCCATCGATGGCGATATCAATCGAATATTGGCCGAACTTGCTGAGTTTCAGCTGTTGGATGTTGAATACCAGGTTGGCGATCGAGGTGTCGTCATCCGAGTTAAAGCGCACCCCCAAGGTGGCATCCATTGACGGCATCACCAAGTGGCCATCCTCGTCTACAAAATTGACCCGCAGGCGATGCTCGCCTTCTTCCACGCGGTTGAACCGGAGCCGCAAGGCGATCGCACACATGGGATGTTTGGCTGGCAGTTGCCGGACCCAGAGGCAGTCGAACGCTCCGAGGATATTCAGTTTGCCCCCGTAATCAGTGGCCGCATCACACAGTGCTACAATCTCCATTTTCATGACCAATAATCCTCTCAGGGTGGCAGTTTTGCTGTGCGAAGCAATGGCAAACTTGTCAATCCGGCCGCCCATCCGCCCAATGGGAGGCAAAATCAGCCAGCTCACCCGCCGTCCCGCTCCGGGCCTGCCGCACGAAAAAGCCGGACGCCGTACAGCCCAGAAGCAGCCGCGCCTCCGGCGGCAGTTTGAGCAACAGCCCGCAAACGTAGCCCGCGTTGAAGCGGTCTCCCGCCCCCGTGCTTTTCTTCGGCTGGGCGCAATAGGGACCTTGCACACCCCATGTGCCGTGCTCATCCGCCGCCACCGCCAACTTCACACAGTGGGTGACCACCTGGGAAATGCCGAGCCTGGCCCGGAGCTGTGCCGCCTGCTCCCGCAACGCCACCATTTCTTCAGGGGCGGGGGGCAAACCCAGCGCCCGCGACAACACGTTGGCCTCCGTGCCGTTGACTCCGAGCACCGTGGGGCCAGCGGCTTCAAAACCGGGGATGGCCTCCAGCATGGCCTGGATATCCTTTTCTGAGCGGCTGGTGGGGTCCACCAAATCCAGGAAAAAGTACGGGCGGTGAGCCAGTTGGGAAAAAACCTCAGCCTGCAGTTTCCGCCAGCATTCGGTCATGTGCGGATACAGGGTCCAGTCGGTCAGGGCGATCAAGCCCGCCTTCCGGCAGGCGGCGGTATAAGCTCCATCCTGCAGCGTCTGCTGTAGCAATTCGCAGTTAAAACCGGCCAACTGCGCCACGGAACTGAACATCAATTTGCCGTCGGCGAATTCAAATGCCAGCGTGCGGCCGGGCTCCCTCCCCCAGGAATGGCAGCTGCGGCATTGGGTGGCGAAGGCATCGAAGGCGGCGTGGCGCGGCTGCCCCAAGGTGGCGAAGCAGTCGAATTGCATGCCCAAGGCCATCAAGCCATCACCCAAATTCACCGAACACCCGCCCGGATCCGCCCGGTGCACAATGATTTCCCGCAGGCTGCTCCGGCCGGCGGCAGCTTGGATCAGGCTGCCAAAGGTTCCGATATCCTTGACCGGTGTCCACTCGGATAAACCACGCCGTTCCTCCACCACGGAAATGATTTCATCCACAAATCCGTCGAAGCCGGCAACCACCTGCAACGTTGCGATTTCCGGAGACCGCTCCCGCAGCCATCCAGCCAATTGATTGAGACGCCCATCCATAAAAACTCGTTCTTTTTATTCAACCAAAACCACAAGGGGTTTGTCCGCCATCATAGGCCGGACAAACCCCTCGGCAATGTTTATTCCACGCCTGCCACCGACCTGCGCCGCCGTTATTGGGCGCCAGGCAGCGGAGGGCGCGGGCAATGCGGATGAGCCTGGAGTCAGTTGGATGGGTTCAGTTGGCCCGCTCCATGTATTTGCCGGTGCGTGTGTCCACCTTGATTTTCTCGCCGGGCTTGATGAACAATGGGGCTTGAACCACAATGCCGGTTTCCAAAGTGATCGCTTTTTGCACGTTCGAGGCGGAGTCGCCGCGCAGGCCTTCCGGAGCGTCCGTCACCGTGAGGACCACACTGGACGGCATTTCCACCATTACCGCTTTTTCGCCGATGAAAGTCACGACCACCGGGGTGTTTTCAGTCAAATAATTCCGCGCTTCCCCCAGGAATTCGGCGGTCATGTTGACGGTTTCGAAATTTTCGGGATCCGTGAACACGAAGTCCTCACCATCCTTATAGCTGAATTCCATCTTGCGATTGGCCAGCGCGACCACCTCGATTTTTTCCGTCGAACTGAAACGCACATCGGAGGATTTGCCCGTCCGGATGCTGCGGATGGTGGCCTGCACAAAGGCCCGCAAATTGCCCGGAGTGCGATGCTGGGTGTCTAGCACAATGGACACATCGCCATTGTAACTGATTGCCATGCCCTTGCGAATATCGTTTGCTGTTGCCATAAAACTGTCTTGTTCAAAAAGCGCACCTCTATCGGCGCAAAATGGAAAGGCTATCGAACCTGCGCAAAAAAGCAAGTATAGTTTTACGGCCGCTTTGCCTTTGGCTGCCCCCGCCAGATAATTGTCCCTGGCAAACGGGATGCGGACGGCTCTCAAAGCGGTGGGTTGGGGCACTTTGAGGCAGGACGTCGAACACCCGGCTTTGCGCCGGGTTTGGACGTCAGCAAGTAATGCACAAGCCTCTGTTTAAGAGCTCCTTATGCTAAATAAGCAGAGCTTGGTTTACCGGCACACAGCACCGATCAGGCTGGTGATGGATTGGCTTTCAATCCCCGGTTCCAACAGTGGTTGGCTGCGGTATTTGTGGATCTGCATAATCCGGTTGGCCGCCGCGGCTAAATTGGCTGCCACATAGTCATGGTGGCCATGACCGTTCCAGGGAGAACGGACCAGGATTGAAGTGCAGCCCGCATTTTGGGCCGCCTCGGCATCCTGCCATTTATCGCTCAATACAAAAGATTGGTCCAGGTTCAAGCGCCAGTGGTGGGCCGCCTCGAAAAACAGGCCCGCTTTGGGTTTCCGGCACGGGCAATCATCCGCCTCGGTATGCGGGCAGACGCGGATATCGTCCAGTGGCAGCTGGTTTTTCAAGCGCTTGTGCATTTCCTCCAAGTCCCGCCGGGCAAGTTGTCCGGTGGACAAGGCTGGTTGGTTGACGGTTGCGATCAGCACGAATCCCGCCCTTCGCAATTGATCCAAAGGTTCACGCGCTTCAGCATTCACCACGAATTCCTCCACCGAATACGGACTGGTTTGTGCCCGGCCAACCACGCGGGCGAGGTTTAATATTCCGTTGCGCTCAATGAATATTCCTGAGTTCATAATCGCGATTCAGCATAAAGCCCGCCAACCTTTTGGAAGTGGCAGATCTGAGAAAGACGGCGGCCGTTTATCCTCGGTTTGCTGAACCGATCGGGGGATGAGGCATGGGTCTTTTAAGGCTTTAACGCGCTGGCAGAAATTGACTTTTTGATTAAAACGTTTAATCTAAGCATATGTTTAAAATTTCGGTATAAATGCAAAATGCCATGGCCCGTTGTGATTCAGAGCAGCGAAAAACAATCCTGGAAGCCGCCATCCGCGTCTTCTCCGAATCGGGCTTGAATGGGGCGGTGGTCCGGCAGGTGGCGGAGGCCGCCGGGGTAAACAGCGCACTGCTTTACTATTATTTCGAGAATAAGGAGATCCTGTTCCAGGAGACGGTGAAATTGGTCATTTCCGGCCTGTTGGATCAATTCCAGGCAACCCGCAAAGAATTTGCCAGCGGGTGCGAACGGATCTCATTCCTCGTGGATGGCTTATGGGATTATTACACCCGCCATCCGGAACGGATGCGCCTGATGGCGGTGGCCAATATTATGCACCCGGAAACCATCGCCAAAATCCTCCCGGGACTCGCGCGGGAGCGGGTATTGCTGCCTTTGGAAATATTGGAGGAGGGCATCCGCCGGGGGGAATTGAAAAGGATGCATCCGCTTCAATTATGGTGGAGCATCCTGGGGACCTGTTTTTTCCGTTTGTTTATGAAAAAGGCCAGGATGCAGATGGACTATGAATTGAAGGCATCCGGGATGCCCGTTTTTGACGACGACCGGCAACAGATCAAAAGCCTGGTCATGGAGGGGGTGGTGGCCATCAGGTGGGAACCGGACTCCCCCGGCCGGCTGGCCGCCCCGGTTGCTGTCGGCCAGGCAACTCCCGGCCAAATCCTGGACCTGAAATAAAGTATGGACTCGTTTTGGAACACCTTCACCGGCAGGAAAAAAATGCTTTGGGCCATCCTGGCGCTGGGCATGGCAGCGTGTGATGCCAGTCGCAACCGTCCGGATGGCTCGGGCACGATCGAATGCACCCAGGTGCAGGTGGCTCCGCAGGTGGCGGGCCGCGTGGTGAAGCTGCCGGTGCAGGAAGGGATGGCGATCAAAAAGGGCGATTTGGTGGCCCAGATCGATCCGCAGGATTACGAATTGAAACTGGCGGAGGCCAAAGCCGGCCTGGCCCAGGCCCAAGCCCAGCTGGATTTGCTGCTGGCGGGCGCGCGCGGAGAGGATATCCAGCGGGCGCGCGAGCAAGTACGGGAGGCGCGGGCGGCGGCAGTGGCGGCGGAGGCCGGCTGGCGGCGAACCCAAAAGGTTTTTGTGGAGCAAGGCGTGACCGAAAAGCAAAGGGACGATGCCCAAGCCGAGGCGGAACGCATGGCTGCCCTGCTGGCGGCCGCGGAGCAAAACCTGGCCAAACTGACGGCGGGCAATCGGAAGGAAGAAATCCAGATGGCGCAGGCGGCAGTGGAACAGGGGCGGGCCCGGGTGGCGCAATGCTCCAAGGCGGTTGCGGACTGTACCGTGAGCGCGCCCATGGACGGAGTGGTCACCACCCGCAGCCGCGAGGAGGGCGAAATGGTGGGGGTGGGTGGCACGCTCGCCACGTTATCGCGCCTGGATGAAGTATGGCTGTCGGTTTATCTGCCGGAAAACCATTTGCCGAAAGTCAAACTGGGGCAATCCGCCCGGGTAAAAGTAGATGGTGCCAAAGAATCGCTCCCCGGCACTGTTACCTTCATTTCCCCGGAAGCGGAATTCACACCCAAAAACGTTCAAACCCCCACCGAGCGGGCCAAATTGGTTTACCGGGTCAAGATCACGCTGAAAAATCCCCAGGGCTTTTTCAAGCCCGGCATGCCTGCAGATGGTTTTTTATCCCCTTTACAATGAAGTCCGCCAGTCCGGAACCAGCCATAGCCACGCGGCAGCTGGAACGTTCATTCGGCCCGGCCAAGGCCGTTGCGGGCCTCGATTTGTCGGTGGCCAGGGGTGAATTGTTTGGCTTGGTAGGGTCCGACGGGGCTGGCAAAAGCACCGTGATCCGGCTCCTATGCGGAATTCTGAAGCCCACTGGCGGAACGGCGCGAATTTTGGGCTTTGACCTCGGCCGGCAAGCCGAAGCGATCAAGGCCCGCATCGGTTATCTTTCACAAAATTTCACCCTCTATGGGGACCTGACGCTGGATGAGAACATCGGTTTTTTTGCCGAATTGCATGGCGTCCGGGAGTTCCAAAAACGCCGCGACGAATTGCTGGAATTCACCCGGTTGACCCCCTTCCGGAAGCGCCTCGCGGCAGCGCTCTCCGGGGGAATGAAAAAAAAGCTGGCCCTGGCTTGCACGTTGATCCACACCCCGGAGCTGATTTTCCTCGATGAACCTTCCACCGGCGTCGATCCGCTGTCGCGTGGGGAATTTTGGAACATACTCAGCGGCATCCTGGACCAGGGAGTAACCATCCTGATGACTACGCCCTATTTGGATGAAGCGGAACGCTGCCATCGCATCAGCCTGATGCACCAGGGCCGGGTGTTCATGAGCGGGACGCCGGAGGAAGTAAAGGCGGCCTTCCCGGGCCAGGTTTACGCGTTCACGTGTCCCCGGCCCGCTGACGCCTACCATTGTTTGCGGCGGCAATGGCCCACCACCTCGGTGGTGTTGTTTGGCGATCGGATTCACTTTTGGACAAGCCAGGGCGAGCCGGAGGCGGTTCGGGCCGAGCAATGGCTTCATCAGAACCAGTTGGGGCCGGTGCAACGGGCACCCATTGCGCCTTCCTTGGAGGACGCTTTTGTGGGGTTGATGAGCGTGCAGCCGGTCACGCCAGAACCGGCCAGGGAATAGTTTCCGACCATGACCATGACTATTCCCAGCGCCGCACCGGTGATTGAAGTGGAGGAACTGACCAAGATTTTTGGCCGGTTCCTGGCCGTTGACCGGGTGGCCTTCAAGGTGAATCGTGGCGAGGTGTTTGGCTTCCTGGGGCCGAACGGGGCGGGCAAATCAACCACCATCCGCATGCTCTGCGGGTTGTTGTCCTCCACTTCCGGCACGGCGCGGGTCGGCGGCTATGATATCAACCGTTCGCCGGAACAGGTCCGGGAAAATATTGGGTATATGTCCCAGAAGTTCAGCCTCTACCGGGACCTGAGCGTGGCGGAAAACATCGCCTTTTTCGGCGGGGTTTATGGTTTGCGGGGCCAGCGCTTGCGGGAGCGCACCGAGGCGGTGATCGCCATGGCCGGCCTGGCCGGGCTGGAAGACCAGGTCACCGGCACGATCTCCGGCGCGCTGCAGCAGCGGATGGCGCTGGGCTGCGCCATCCTGCATGATCCGCCGATCCTGTTTCTGGATGAGCCCACCAGTGGGGTGGACCCGATCTCGCGCCGGCAGTTTTGGGATTTGATCCACAACCTGGCGGCGCGCGGGGTGACCGTGCTGATCACGACCCATTTTCTGGATGAAGCGGAATTCTGCAGCCGCATCGGATTCATTTCGGGCGGGCGCCTGGTGGCTTGTGATACGCCGGCGGGCATCAAGCGCGAATCGGTGCGGGACGATCTTTTTGAAGTATCCCTGCCTGAACTCCGCGGCACCCGGGAAAAAGTCAGCGGGCTGGATGGGGTGATCGCCACTTCCTATTTCGGGCCGCGGCTGCACGTATTTTGCCGACGGGATTTTTTCACCGCGGAGCGGTTGGCCTCGGCGTTGCGCGCGCGCGGAGTGGCGGTGCTCGCGGTTGAGCCGGCTCCCGTGCGGCTGGAGGACTGCTTCATCCGGCTGGTCCAAAAACAAATGGAAGGAACCGGTTCATGAAACGGTTCCTGGCCGTTGTCAAAAAAGAATTCCGCCAGATCCGCCGCGATCCGCTTTCGCTGGGATTGCTCATATTCATCCCGGCCTTGCTGCTGGTCTTGTATGGATATGCGCTGTCGCTCGACGTCAAGCACATCCCCATGGGGGTGCTGGATCATGACCGCACGCCGCAGAGCCGCCAACTCCTGGATGGCTTGTTCCAAAATCCCTATTTCAACTGGGTGCGTACCTTGCAGCGGGAAAGCGAAATCGATTTCCTGCTCAACCGTGGCCGGGTGCGCGCCGTATTGGTGGTGCCCCGGGGCTACGCCGCCAAAGTGATCCGGGGCGAAACCGCCCGGATCCAAGTGCTGGTGGACGGCGCCGATGCGACTTCCGCCGCCAGCACGGCTGGCTATTTTGACGCCATGGCCGACCGGATCACCCGGGAGTTGCGCGGCGCCGCCATGGCCCGGGCGGGCCGGAAATTGAGCCTGCCCCAGGTGACGCTCGAGCCGCGCATCTGGTTCAATCCGGAAATGGAGAGCGCGCGCTTCCTGGTGCCCGGTTTGATCGCCATGTTGCTGATGTTGTCGGCGGTGATCGCCACTTCCCTGTCGATCGTGCGCGAAAAGGAGCGGGAAACCATGGAGCAGATCATGGTATCGCCCATCCGGCCGCTCGAATTGATCCTGGGCAAAACCCTGCCCTATGCGCTGATCTGCCTGCTGACCATGGGTTTGGTTTTGTTCCTGGGTTATGCGCTGTTTGGGATTGTGATACGGGGTTCGCCCTGGGTGCTTTGCACCACCACCCTCGTGTTCCTCGTTTCGGCCTTGGGCTTGGGCATTCTGATTTCCTCCATCACCCGGTCGCAGCAGGTGGCTTTTCAGGTGGCCACCCTGGCCTCGATGCTGCCCTCCATCATCCTTTCCGGGCTGATCTTCCCCATCCGGAGCATGCCGCTGCCGATCCAAGGCATCACCATGCTGTTTCCACCCCGTTATTTTGTGACTGCCTTGCGGGAGATCATCATCAAAGGGGCGCCGATTTCCGCGGTGGCCCCGGAATTGGCTTCCCTGCTGCTGCTGGGATTGCTGTTTAACCTGCTGGCGGCCTTGAAAATCCGCAAGGCCTTATGAACCGCCTCCGCTGCCTGTTGATCAAGGAACTGGCTCAATTGCGCCGTGATCCGCGCCTGCTCCGGATGCTGTTGCTGGCGCCGGTGATTCAATTATTGGTCATGGGGTTTGCCGCCAACACCGACATCCGGGACATCACCTTGGGGATTCGCGATTTTGACCATTCTTTCCACAGCCGTGAATATGTCCGGGCCTTGGGTGCTTCCGGGTATTTCCAGGTGGTGGCTTTGGCTGGTCCCAAGGCGGGGGATGATGCGTGCCTGGTCAGCGGCAAGCTCGGCCTGGTGGTTGAAATCCCCTCAGGGTTTGGCCGGCATCTGGCCCGGCAGGAGCCTGCCCCGGTCCAGGCGCTGATCGATGGTGCGGACAGCAATTTTGGCGTCCAGGGAATCAATTACCTGCAAAAAGCCACCCGCCAGTTCTCGGAAAAACAGGTCCGCATTTTCCTGTCGGCCCCAGGGGCCAATGCCGGGGTGGCCCTGCCCACCGTGGTGGCGGAGAGCCGTGTCTGGTATAATCCGGATCTGACTTCCCGTTTTTACATGGTGCCGGGGATCATGGCCTTGCTGCTGCTGGTGACCACCATGATCGTCACCAGCATGGCCTTGGTAAAAGAAAGGGAGGATGGCACCCTGGAGCAGATCATCGTAACCCCGCTGCGGCCCTGGGAACTCATGCTGGGCAAGTTGCTGCCTTTCGTGGTGGTGGGGTTTGCGGTGATCACGTTCGCCGTGGTGGTCATCCGCCTGGTTTTTCAGGTGCCGTTCTGCGGCAGCTATCTTACCTTGTATGGATTGTCCGGCTTGTTCCTGCTGAACACACTGGGCCTGGGGTTGTTCATCTCCACCCTGGTCAAAACCCAGCAGCAGGCCATGATGGTGTCGATGTTTTTCGTGATGATGCCCTTTGTACTGCTGTCCGGCTTCGCTTTTCCGATCGAAAACATGCCCCCTTTTTTCCAGGCTCTGACCACCATCATCCCTTTGAAGTATTATCTGATCATTGTCCGGGGAATATTCCTGAAAGGCTCCGGACTGGCGGAATTGTGGCCCCAGGCGCTGGCGCTGGCGGTTTGGGGGGGCGGGATCCTGACCCTGGCGGCACTCAAGTTCCACAAGCGCCTGGATTGACCCGCGGGTTTTTTCTCGACGGCTACTTGCGGCGGAAAATTTCCGAAGGATCAGCCATGTTCAGCATGGAAAGATCGTAGCCTTCGCCCGGGGCGCGTTCCCTGGCGGCGACCAATTGGCCGGCGATGTGGCGGATGGTGGAGGCGGCATAATACTTGATGGCGCCCACGCTTTGGATGGCGTGGAAAACCACCACCAGCAGGCAGTGCTCGTCGACGTTGTTGACCAACAGGCTGAAGCTTTCGCCCTGCTGATAAACGCTGCTGAAGTTGGGTTCGTTGATAAGGTTGGCGATGGCCTGGTTGGCCGTGTAGCTGGCGGCCGCCAAGGCGCCCAGGGTGGTGACGTCGAATTGCTCCGACTGCCCGTTGGTGGCCACCACAAAGCCCCCTTTATCGACCAGGATGGCGGTGATCGCTTCAGTGCGCCCAAGCAATCCGCTCAATTCGTCCTGGATTACCTGGACATCCTCCTCGTTCAATGGAGGTAGAGTAAACATATTAACCCACGCGACGGTTGCTTTCGTTGATGAATTTATTGAGTAACATCCGGGTGATCATGTTCAAGGTTTCAAATACACCTTCCGATCTATGGGCGCAAGCGGTGAAGGAAGGCATCCGCACCTCCCGGTTGTTCAGCAAATACTCCATATATTCCACAGGGGCGGCGTTCGGCAGGTCGCGCTTGTTGAATTGCACCACGAAGGGGATGTCGGCGAGGTTCAGCTTCAGGGTCTTCAGGTTTTCCTCCAAGTTGGCAAAGCTTTCGACATTCTCCTCCATTTTTTCGTATTGGGAATCGGCCACAAAGACGATCCCATCCACGCCGCGCAGCACCAGCTGCCGGGTGGTGTTGTAGATGACCTGGCCAGGAACCGTGTAGAGCTGGAACTTGGTTTTAAAGCCCTTGATGGTCAGCGCCTCCAGCGGCAGGAAGTCGAAAAACAAGGTGCGGTCGGAATTGGTGGCCAGGGAGACCATCTTGCCTTTGTTTTCCGGGGCGGTTTGCACATTGGCAAAGACCTTTTGCAAATTCGTGGTCTTGCCGCAGAGCGCCGGGCCATAATACACAATCTTAACCTGGAGTTCTTTGGTGGCGTTGTTGATGATTGCCATATACCTATGCGTTTCGCGATTGTTGTTCGAGGTGGGCGATGACCAGTTCCAGTTGAGCCGCCGGCAGGCGCTGTCCCGCGCAGCCATATGCCAGGAAGAAGATCCCTCCCACTTTGTTGATTTGCATGGGAACATCACCGACCACCAGCATAAATTGCGTGGGCTCGCCCAGCTTCAGTTCTTTCGTGTAATGGCTCATCCGGCCGAACATCTGGGGGAGAAATGCGGCCATGGTTTCGCTGTTCACAGGGGATGGCATCTGGCCCGCCACCAGCAACCCATCCTGCAGTGCCATCAGAGCTCCGGACATGCCGGGCAATCCCGAGCACTTTTGGATGATTTCCACCGGGGCCCATGATTTTTTGAAAGGCTGGCCAAAAAGTGTGGCCATGTCTTCCGGCTGAACCTCCGGCGCCGGTGCCGCCGGCTCCACGACGGCCATCGGTGGGCTGGCGGGTTGGGGAGGTTGGGCTTTGGCTGGCGCCGGTGGTGCTGGCGGCGCCACGGCGGCGGGCTGGGGAGCTTCCACCGCGGGAGGGGCCGCCGGGGGGGGCTCCACTTCGGCAGTTGCCGCCGGCTGGGCCGCGAAAAACACATCCGGAATCTTGGCGTCGATCGTGGACGCGGCCTTGGGGGTGGACGGCTTGCGGGTGGCCAGGAAAAGCGGCACCACCAGGTTCAACGGGATCAAGAGCGGAGTTTCCTCGGCCAAATCCATGATTCCGGCCGGCAATTCGGGCTTGATCCATTGCTTGATCTGCGCCCAGGAGTACGCAATTTTACCGCGCTTGAGACCTTGTTCCGTCTCGGTGAAGGGCAGTTGCAACTGGCAGCCGCCGGCCAGCGGAGCCAGGGCGCTGCGCAGCGTTTCCGGCCAGGCCGCCATGGCAGGTTCCAAGGGGGCCAACAGGTTGCCGGCAGAAGATTCTGCGGGTACCGCCGGCACCGCAAACGGCGGCGCCGATGGCGCGGTTTCAGCCAGCTTGAGGCTGGGGACGGGCACGGCGGATTTGGGGGCTGGTGAAGCGGGAGCCACCGGTGGTTTCATGGCCTCCGGCTTGGGCAACGGCGCTACCCCGGGCACCGGGGCCGGCTTGGGAGGTGAAATCGCCGCTCCGGGCAGGACCGGTTTGGGCAACGCTGGTTTCGGCAGCGGCGGTGTGGGTGCTGTCGGTAGCTTCATCGCCTCCGGCTTGGGCAAGGGGGGGGTGGGAGCTGCCGGTGGCTTTATGGGTGGAATTGGCGCCGCCGGTTTAATGGCCGCTGGCTTCGGTAATGGCTGGGGCGGGGCAGCCGCCGGTTGCGGGGGTTCTGGCGCAGCCGCCACTGGGGCGGGTGCCGGGGCGGCTGGTTTGGGTGCCGGGGCGGCGGCAACCGCTGCTGGAGCGGGGGGCTCGGGCGGGGCTGCAGGCGGTGCGGTTTTTGCCGCCGCCGGCGCCACCGGAGGTGTGGGCGCTGCCGCCGGTTTGGCGGGCGCGGGCTTGGGAGCGTTGATGGATCCACCTGGGCCGAAGACCGGACCGATTTCCGGTGGCGGGTCCAGGGTCGTCTGGCCTGGCCGCCTGGGCAGGTGTTCCGGTTTCAAATGCGGAACCAGCAAGTCCAAAGGAATCGGGATCAGAGTCGCTGCCTGTTCCGGGCCAGCGTGGAAGGTGCCTTCCGGGGCGAAAGTTTGGAATTCTCCCAATGGCATTTTCACTGTGCCCTTGTAGAGCTGCGAAAGGATCGGCTGCAACGGCAGGGTAATCGTAACCTTGGCTGGGGGCTGATTGGCCACCAGTTTTTTAACCGGGTCCGGGAGCCGGTCCAAAATTTTTTTCAATGGCAGCGCCACTGTTTCATCCGTGGCTGCAACCACTGGCTCCAGATCCAGAGTTTCCAGTGTCGCCGGGATTTCCTGGGCTGGCACTGGGCTGGGCTTGGGCGCTTCCTGCACCCGGGCTGGCGGTATGGGGATGGGAGCGGATTTTATAGGCGCCGGGATGGGTGATGGGGGGCGCGGTGCCGCCTCCGGTGCTTTCGCCGCCGGCCTGGGCACTGGGAAAGCGGGTGCTGCCGCAGGGATTGGAGTTGCCCCCCTGGCTGGCGGGCTGGCAGGAGCCGCCGCCGGTGGTGGCGCTTTGGCTGGGGCCTGGGGTGGTGGTGGCGCAGCGGGGGGCGCCGTAATTTTTGGGGCGGATTCAATTGGCGCCGTTGTAACGGTCGTGGGGGGCGTTTGATCCCGCCCGCCGAACAGTTTTTTGAGAAAGCCCAGCATTTTAGGTAAGACTAATCAGTCGCTCGCGGCAATATGCACAAATCCATGGCCAATGTCGATAAAATAAAACCTTTTCCGGCGGCGTCGCCCGGCCAAAACCGCACCCCGGTTATCGGCTCCGGCGTGCGGGCCGGAGCTGTTGGTGCCAGACCTTCGTCAGGCGCCACTTGCAGATCCATTCAAGCGATGCTGGCGCTTCACTTCCCGTCTTGCGCCATAACCTGCTGCACCATCATTTCGCTCCCCAATGCATGACCCGGCGCAAGGTGAGGGGCCTGATTCCCCCGCAGGATCCCTTTGAAAAGGCCGGCTTTTTTTCAACCATCCCGCAAAGGAGCGCCCGGTTTACCCCATTGGGCGGCAGACCCGGATTTCCGGCGGAGGCAGTCTGGGCTATTAAAAGCACTATTTTGTTGAAAAGCGCGCTGATTTTCCTTATACGGACTATTGGCGGCAGAACTATTAATGAACACGATGCAAGATCGTCCCAAAATATTGCTGTTGGATGATGATCCGGGGATACTCGAATTGTATCCTGAGTTGCTCGGGCAATTATCCTGCAAGCCGGAGGTCATTACTTGTGCCAGCGGTGCACGCGCCATCGCCCTGCTCGAGGCGGAGCCGGTTTCCCTTTTTATCTGTGATTTAAACCTGCCTCAGATGGATGGCCTCCAGGTTTTGACCGTGGTGCGGCGGAAATATCCCCAAATGCGAACCGTGGTGCTTTCCTCGGTCACGGATGAGCAATTCCGGACCCGGGCCTACGCCCTGGGGCTGGATCTTTGCTTCGTGAAGCCGACCAATGCCCGCGAAACCCAGTTGTTCCTGGATTGCATCGAATCATTGCTCGAGCAAAAAGAGCAGACCGGATTTCGGGGGATTCAGAGCAAGTCCATGCTCGACATCATCCAACTGGAAGCCTTGTGCCGCAATACCAGCACGCTCAAGGTCATCAATGGCGCGGTGGAAGGCCGGATCTGGTTTCAAGACGGGGATGTGGTGGATGCCGAAGTGGGAGATGTGACCGCCCAGCCCGCCTTCCACAAAATCATTTCCTGGAAGAAGGGGAACTTTGAATGCATTCCTGGCGAACATGGGCGCGCCCGGAAAATTTTCAGCTCCATCGACGGCTTGCTGCTGGAAAGCGCCCAGATCATGGACGAAGGACAGGCCGGGCAAACCTCCGGTTCGCCTGAGGGCGGCACGAGCCAGTCCGGTGTCGCCACCGCCCCCCGCAAACATTTTGAATGGTCTTCCCTCCGGGGCTTGGAGTTTGGTTTGGTCCTGGCTGGAAACGTCCCCCATCCCCTCGATGCCTGGGCGGTGGAGGAACCCCAGGCGTTGGCCGATTGGACCCGGAAAACCGTGGAACGATGCAATGCGCTGGGCGAAGCCCTGCATGTTGGCAAATTGGATGATTTGATGGCGCTGGGCCTCCGCACGCAGGTGGGGGTTGCCCAAGGCGCAGAACGCCTGTTTTGCCTGGGATTTCACTATTCCCAAACCGGCAATCAGATCAAGGAAAACCTCAAGAAAGTGGTGGACGCATGGGTATCCTGAATTTTTTCTCCAAAGCGAAGGCCGGGCCATCCTTGGAGCGCCTGCCCAAGGGGTGTGTGACCGTGGACCGCAACGGGGCCATTGTCACCTCTACGCTGTCCCAATCTTTTCCCGAAACCAAGGTCAACCGCATCATCCAGGATGTAATGGCTATTTTCCGATCCGCCCAGGAAGCCCAGTTGGTTTTTAATGAGCTCCAGCTGACCTATCCGGCCCTCCGCATCACCGCCAAAGAACTCAAGGGGGGAGCCATGATTTTCATCTCGCCGCCCTGACCCGTGCAGCCCAATAACCACCCTTTGTTATGTCACATAAAATTGACGAGTTGATTTTGCAGTTGGAAAATTATCTCGAATGCTGGAAGCAGTTTATCCAATATGTCAACCTGGCCCGCAAGAAGGAGTTCAATCAAGAGCAGGAAGACCAGTTTCTGGAAGTCAAAAGCATCCTGATCCAGGAATTCGAGATGATCCTCTCCGCGTTTGAAAGCGGAGCGCCCAACAAGGAGGATGTGCACGGAGTCATCGGCAACGCCCCTTCCATCCGCTTTCTAAGCGAATTAAACGAAGGTTCCCTGCGCGGTTTGGAAAACCAGTGGCACAAATTGCTGCTCACCTTTCAGTCCCTCCTGGGCCAGCTGAAAGCTACCAAAAAGAACACCGCCTCCAATTCGATGTGGGGCAGGATGTTTAAACGCTGACCCGAAGTTGCCCCGCACGCCTGAGCCAGCCAGGGTCTCCTCCTTCCTCCGCCAGGGGCGGGGAATTGGGCAAAAAGCAAACCGGCTGGCGGAATTAGGATCCCGACAAGGGAACCACTGCATTCCAAGCCTGGCCAAACCGGCAGTGGAAATTCTCTCTCAGCGACTCGGCTTGCAGTTTTCCGGGCAGGATCGCGAACAGACTGGAGCCGCTGCCCGACATCAGGCTGACCGTGGCTCCTTGTTCCGCCAGGAATTCCCGGACCAGCGCCAGGAATGGGTATTTGGGCAAAACCGGGGCTTCCAAGGCGTTGAAAAAATCGCTTCGTGCATCCTTGAGCGTGCCGGTGGCGAGTTTTTTGGCCAACTGCGCCGCCCGGCCGGGGACACCGTTTTGGGCATCCGGGTATTTTGCCAGCTGCCGGTAGGCCCAGGCGGTGGGCACCCCAAAGCTGGGATGGATCAACAACAGATGGCTGCCTTCCAAGGCAGGCAGCCTGCCTAAGGGCGACAGTCGCTCGCCGCGCCCTTCGCCCAGGCAGGCCTGGTCATACAGGAAAAAGGGGACATCGGAGCCAAGGTCAGCGGCCAAATCCTGCAGTTTTGCCCGGTCCAAGGGTTGGTTGAAAATCTCATTCAGCGCCCGCAAGGTGATCGCCGCATTGCCGCTGCCCCCCCCCAAACCGGCCGCCACGGGAATATTTTTTTCGAGGTGGATCCGGATGCCTGGTTGGATACCAGCCGCCTGGAAAAAGCCTTGGGCTGCTCGCGTTACCAGGTTTTCCGGCCCGCTGGGCAGGTGGCTATCCGAGCAGGTCAATTGGATGCCGGGTTGCCCGGTCGAGAAAATCAGGCGGTCATGGATTTGAACCGGCAGGAAAATGGTCTCCAAATCGTGGAAACCATCCGGTCTTTTCCCCAGGATATTCAGCAGCAAATTGATTTTGCACGGGGATTTGAACTCGTATTCCATAAACAAAAATGCGCCAACGGTTCAAGACCGGTTGGCGCAATGGTAAAAAGGTCAGGCTATTCCTCAAAAATATAGAAACGGCTTCCCGGAACAAGCGGCATAATATCTCCACCCGCAAAGCCCAAATTGGTATCCGCCCCACCCAGGATGCGCGGCCGGTAACTCTCAGGATAGCGGGGTTTGACGGACAGGTAGTTGGTGAACATCGGATCGTAGCTGGGTACCGGGAACGTGGCGATTTCGCAAGCCCCCACCACCGTCCGGGCGACCGATTTATTGAAGCCGCGCACGACGCCGGTGGTGTAAGAAGCATCGCTTCCTTCCCACAAGCATGTGGTCTCCATGGAACTCCGCATTTCGCCCATGCGGGCAAACTCGGTGGCGTTGCTGATTCCTCGGCCCAGTTTCTGTTCCGGGCCGGCACAACCGGCGGCAAACAGAGCAATTCCGGCCAAGGCAGTCGAAAACACGGTTGAAATTCGCATATGTTTCATTTCTGATCCCAAAAGCTACCGCTGCTGGTTTCCCATGTAAAGCCATTTTCCGTGTTTCGTGGACTTCGACACTGATTTTTTATGGTGGCTGGCGGAGGTGCCGGAATTGTCTGGTTCACACCGCTTTAGGAAACCGCCTGATCCCCGTTTTTCGGTAGTTGGCAAACTGGGTGCTGCCGAGGGGAAGGTAATCACTCCGCAGGTTTTTTGCGTCAGTCGCGAAGGGTGGGGCATGAAGATACCCGTCACGCGCCGGTTAATGACCAACGCCAAAACCTTGCCCCAAAAGCCCCACCAACCCCATGGCATGAACACCGCCCCAGCGCCAGAAAACCAATTTCAACTGGCCACTGTGTCGATGGATTGGTCCGGGTTCGCCGCTTTCAATTTCTCTTTGCGTTCCCAATACCAGGCGATCCACACCGTGATCTCGTAAAGGACTTGCAAGGGCAGGGCCATCATCACCTGGGTTAAAACCTCCGGCGTGGTAAGCACCGCTCCCAAGACCAGGTTGATCACGATCATATACCGCCGGAAACCGGCCAGTTTTTGGTAATCCAGGACGCCGAGCTTGACGAAAACCAGCAGAATCACGGGCATCTCAAAACCCAGGCCCATGCCTAAAATGAATTTGCAGACAAAGCTGATATATTGCTCCGCGGTCCACAAGGCGGCGGATACGCCCAACCATTCGGAATAGGCGCGCGACGCGCGCAGCGCCAGGGGCATCAGCACATAATAACAGAAGCACACGCCAGTAGAAAACAAGCCCATGCCTACGAGCAAACCGCGGCCCATATATTTCTTTTCCTTGCGCTTCAGGGCCGGGACCACGAATTGAATGATGAAATAGAACAGGAACGGCGAGGTTAAAATGATTCCGCCGTAAACGGCGATTTGGAAGGCGACAATGAATCCTCCAGCCGGGCTCGGATTGAACAGGTTGACCGGGGTTTTCGGCAGGATGGACCCGGGCGCATTGGTCGTTTGGAGCAAGCCCATGACCAGTTCCGTGCCGGATATTTTAGGCTGCATATTCAGGGTGACCATCTGGTTTTCACCCCAAGTGACCCCCTGGTATTGATTGGTATCCACCCGGTAAGTGCCCAGCACATTCGTGCCCACCACCAACCGCACGTAATGGTTTTTCCCGGGGGAATTTTCAAACGCCTTTTCCAGCGGCCATAGCAGGACACCCATCAGCCAATTACCCGCCGCCAGGCAGATAATCATGCCCACTGTGACGACCACGAGGCATTTGATGAGAACCCATCGGAGATCCTCCAAATGCTCCAGGAACGACTTTACCTCGCCCCCACCATCCGCTTCGTCCCCCTCGTCCCCCTCGTCCGCGGGACGCAGCTCATCCACCTCTTCTGACATGCCTGTTTGCTCTATGTGGTAATAAGCTAGTGAGCTTTTGGCGTGGAGGATGCCGGGGTGGCAGTGGTGGTGGCACTTTCAGTCGCCGCCGGGGTGGCGGGAGTGGAGTTTTGCGCGGGAACCACCGGTTCGGAAGGGTTTGAATAGCGCCGGGGCGGTGGGTTGTCCTCAATGGCGCTCTGCAGTTCATCCTGCACATCCCGGGTAGCTTTTTTGAACTCCTTGATGCCCTGCCCCAAACCTTTGGCCAGCTCAGGCAGCCTCTTGGCTCCGAACAAAATCAAAACCACGGCCAGGATCAAAACGATCTCCCAGCCTCCGAGAAATGCTGCAAATATCACGTTCATAACTTCTTGGATAAACGGTACTCCACTGCCGCGGACAAGTAAAGTTGCAAATCGGCCCGCCTGTCAAACGCGAATTCAAGATCCGCGGGAACCGCCGTGTTTAAGCCCCGTTTGGATTGATGAAGCGGTGGGGGCAACCGCAAAAAAAATCTGCCGGCGGGATGCCGGCAGATTGGCTTCGGAATAACTGTAACCAGCTTTTACTTATCCTTGGGCAGGAGCAGCAGGAATTGCCCGCGGCGGTTTTTCGACCAGGCATCTTCGCTATGGCCCTCGGCCACGGGTTTATCCTTGCCGTAACTGATGGTGCGGATGCGGCCCGCCGCCAACCCCATCTGGGTCAGCATTTCCCGCACTGCCAGGGCGCGCCGTTCCCCGAGGGCGCGGTTGTATTCATCGGTGCCGCGTTCGTCGCAATGGCCTTCGATCACCAGGTCGTCGCCCGCCGGGGCGGATTTAAAGAAATCGGCCACGGCCTGAACTTTGGCCACTTGGTCCGGCTTCACGTTGTGCCGATCGTAATCAAAATACACGGTGTAAGCTTCAAAGATTTTGCCATCGGTGGGGCGTCCCTCAAAATATCCGCGATCGCTGGGCAGCGGAGTGCCGCCTTGCCCGGGTTTGAGGTCTTCTGAATCCGGCCGGTTATCCTTATCCAAGCCACCGCCAATGGGCGGGGTGGCACGGCCTTCAGTGCCGGGGCCGGCGACGGCAGTTTTTTGGCCGGGAATGGGGGTCGGCCCTTTGGGCCGGTGTTTGCAGCCAAAACCACCAACGGCGAGGGCCAGCCCCAACACGAGTAAATTTACCAAACTTGAGCGTTTCATCTTTAGGTCTCCGGTATAAAGGGAAGCCGCCTACTTAGCCCAATCGGGCTGTGACGCATTTCCCGAAATTTGTCCTATATCCTTCACCTTCTTGGTGGGGACGTCAAGCAAAGACAAAACATATCGGTTGCCGTTACGCCGGCTGAGAATCAAGGTGCGCGAATTGGGTGACCAGGAAGGGTATTCCCCGGGCACCAACACCTCTGCGACGCCCCCTTGGGCGGGCACGGTGCAAATGTGAAAACCACCCGTGGTGGTGGTGAAAGCGATGTTTTTCCCATCCGGTGACCAATCAGGCTCCGTTACGCTGGCCACATTTTCAGTGCGCAGGCGCTTCATGGCCCCGCCCGCGGCAGGCATGGTATATAGCGAAGCCCGGCCGGTCTGGCGGGAGGCAAAGCACAGCGTCTGCCCGTCCGGGGACCAACACGGGGAGGATTCGTCCTCCCGGGTGGAGGTGAGCTGGCGCAAGCCCGATCCATCGGGATTGCTCAAGTAAATGTCCGGGCTGCCGCCTTTGCTCAGGATCATGGCCACTCGCCGGCCATCGGGCGATACCGCTGCGCTGGTGTTCAGGCCCGTGTATTTGGCGATCGCCTGGCGCTCCCCGGTCGCCAGAACGTGCGCGTAAATATCCGGGTTTCCCAGGCGGTAGGAGGTGTAATAAAGCTTTTTCCGGCCCGGCGACCAGGCGGGCGCGGCCACCAGCGAACGGTCGTTGGTGATTTTGATGACGTTGAAGCCGTCATAATCGGCGATGCAAATTTCGCTGGTCCCCCCGGATTCCAATTTGAAGGCGATTTTGGTTTGGGCGATCCCAGGCACCTGCCGGATTTTTTCCACGATATCGTCAGCGAGCGCATGGGCTTGGGCGCGCAGGGATGCGCCGCTGTAGGCCTTGGCCAGGATTTCCGCCTTGCTGAAACGATTCGATACCCGTGCCTCCACCCGGCTGGCGTTGCTGCCCACCACCAGGTAATCCGCCTGCTCCGGCCCGGCCATCGAAAAACCGACCACCTCCAAGTCAAACTTCAGAGTGGATAACACTTCCCCCGTGTAACCGCTGAGGTTGATGGGGATTGTCTTGGTCGCGTCCACCTCCCGGGAAATGATCATTTTCCCACCAGTTTCGGCGTGAGTGGCCGCCATCGAGGCCCCCCAAACGAGCAGGATGGCTGCCGCTTCCATATAACGGAATTTCTTCATCATGATTAGCTTTTATTTTTTAAATTAAGGTCAAAAACAATGGTGTAAGTGCGCTGGTCTTCCTTGGCGCCTGCTGGAAAAGCGGGCACCGATGGCACCCGGTCCAAAGCCCGCCTCACGGAGCGGTCCAAAGCCTCGTTGCCCGAAGGTCTGACGATCCGGGCGGAAACCACATTTCCATTGCGGGTGATCGCCACCACCACTTCCACCTGGAGGGACCCGCTGTTGGCCTCCCGGGGAGGATCATACCAAGCCTGGTCGAACAGGCTTTTGATGACCTGATCGTAATTGGCATAGGTGGGCCCCCCGGTGCCGCCCATGCCGCTGCCGTTGCCCACCTTGATGGCCACGCTGCCCGAGAGGCTGCCTTTGATGTTGCTCAGGACGCCCTTGGTGAGGGATTGGCGGGCCGCCAAGGCCTGCTTGATCTCCCGTTCCCGCTCCGCGGCGGCGCGTTCCTCGGCCGCGGCGGCGGCGGCCTGGGTATCCTCCACATTTTTCCTGGGCCTTTTTACGGCTTTAAGCTCCTGGTTGCTCAAGGTGCGTTTGGGCTTGATTTCCTTGGGGGGGTCGAAGTCCTCGGGATCGGGGATATCGGCAGCTTTATCAGGCTTCTTAGGTTCCACCTTGGGCGGTTCTTCCCTGGCTGGCGGAGGCGTGGGAGCGGGTGGCTTGGGCGCGGGTGCCGGGGCGCGCTCAACCGCCTTGGCGGCGGCCGGGGGCGCGGGCGCCGGAGGCGGACCGGGCTCGCCTCCCCCAAACACTTTTTCGTCCGTCAGGATATCCGGCAAGACCACCACGTTGATGATCGGCAGGTCGTTGATCGGCGGCGGTTGAGACGGCAGGAAGCCGGGCCCCACAAAAAGCACCACCGCCAGCAACGAGTGGGTTGCCACGGAAAGGGCCAGGCATCTTTTTTGCAGGCGGTTCATTTTTTCGGGGCCAGGGTGCGGATGGAAAAGCTGGTTATCTGGTTCCGCTGGCAGCGGTTGATGATTTCCGTGGTGTATTTGAGCGGGCCATCCTCATCGGCCCGCACCACCACCACCAAATTGGGATTCGCCTTATAGAATTGGACGAGGGAGGACTCGATCAAATCCGGATTGGAGGGCTTCCGTTCATATACATATTGGCCCTTGCTGGTGATTTCCACCGTTTTCACATCCCGGGCATCCATGGCTTTTTTATCCGGGCGCCCGCCGCTGGGCAGCTTTAAGTTGATGCTTTGCGTCAGCGCGGGCGTCGTGATGACAAAAATGATCAACAGCACGAAGGCCAGGTCCAGCAGCGGCGTGATATTGATGTCGCTCAGGGTGACCAGGTTGTTGCGTTGGGAAAAGCGGCGCATACAGGCTAAGGATTCGGGAATTTGAATTCTGCCAGGTTTACAATGAGGCGGTAAACCAGGGCCACCGCCAGGATCAGCAAGAGGATGTAGGCGGGTTTGACCTTGGTGTGTTCCGGGAGCAACTTTTTGAGCCAGCGCCGGGACCGGGTGCGATGGAGCCGCTCATGGCAATGGCGGCAGGTTTCCTCGATGCGCTGGTTCCGCTGTCCGCAGTAATGGCAGTTGACATATAAGTGTGCGCCGCATTCGGGGCAACGGGAAGTGCCCGCCGGCGCCACCTGTTCGCATTTGGCGCAAACCACCCTTTCCCCCTGGGCAGGCTGGGGGTTGGAAGAGTGCTTTGGCGAGGTCTCAGTCATTGTCCGACAGGTATTCGATTTCCATCTTGGAAACCAACTCCTGGGCAAAATTGTCCAGTTCCACCGTGAGCACCCGCAGGTTGTGGACCAGCCAGTTGTATCCGAACATGGAGGGGATGGCCACCAGCAGGCCCGCCACCGTGGTGATGAGCGCCGCGGCGACACCGGGGGCCATCGTGAGCAAATCCGCCTGGTTTTGCATGGCCACATTGCTGAAGGTGCTCATAACCCCCCAAACCGTGCCCAGCAACCCCAGGAAAGGCGCCCCGCTGACCGCGATCGCTAGCAGGATCAAGCCGCTTTCCAGCTTGAGGGATTCCTCCGCCACGGATCGTTCCAAGGCCCGTTTCACATGTTCCATGGCTTTCAGGCTCAAGGAACGGGTCAGCCCCCGCGTCATCTGTGCTTTTTGCCGCCCCGCCAGTTCACCGCAGCCTTCCACATAAACGGTGAACAAGGGGCAGCCGTCCACCTGCACCCGGCGGTCATAAATCTCCAAAACATTCTTTTGCCCCCGGAATTCCTCCTCGAAGATCCGGTTCAGCCGCTTGGCGCGGCGCATCTGGATGGCTTTGGCCGCCATGATCGACCAGGCGAAGATGGAAAAAATGCCCAGCACGATAATGATAATCTTCGCCTCGGGGGTGGCCTTGTTCCAAATGAACACCAGCTCTTGTTCTTTGGCAGGCACCCCTACTGCAGCCCATAAAATTGTGGCCATCATCACAAATCGTTCTCCGCTTCAATGCTCCCGGAGCTTGGTTTAGCGCGTCCGGGCGCGGCGGTCAAAACCAAATATAACACGTTCATTATCAATGCCAACCACCGTTTTGATGCGACCGCATGGTCAGTCCCTTATATGTAATGCTTGGACGGCGCTCGTGGCGAGAAAATTTCATTGATATTTAACCAAAAAGCCGAAGCAAGGAGGGCCGTGTGGCGGGCCGGGCGGCCGTTCCCCGGCCGGTTTGGCTGGCCCCGCGGAACGGCTACGCCATCCAAGGCCGCTGCCGTTTTAAATCCGAGGCCAGGAGTTCACGGGCGATGGCGGCGTCTTCCGCCACCTGGAAATCGAACATGCCCACCACGGCGAAATCGGCCCCATTCCTGAACGCGTGGAGGAATCCGTCCCGGGGGTGGATCGCTCCCGCGGCCAGGACTTTGTAAGCCAGCCAGGGGCGTTGGATGCCCCGCATATAGGCGATGGTTTTATCCGGCTCCAGGCACCAATAGTTGTCGATGCCGTAGTTATCGATGACCTCCTGGGTTTGGCCAGGCTGCTGGCCGGACCAATAATTCGTGCTGTGGAGGGTTTTCATATAGAAATCCGGCTCGATTCCCGCCTCCTCGACCTTCATTGGTGTCCGCAGTTCATGGCCAGCCACCCCGGCGATCAAACCCTGGCTTTTGATGATGCCGATCAATTCACCCACCAGCCCCACTGATCCCTGGCGGATCCATTGATCCCCCTGGTTGCCCACCAGGAAGGCGCCCGCGGCTCCGGTATCCACCGCGTATTGGACTGCGGTTTTTAGATCGTTCTTTTTGGGGGCGATCTGGGCCAGGTATTGCAGGCGCCCTCCCCGGGCGCGGTATTTTAAATAAACCTCCACCGCATGCCGGTCTTCAGGGTAACAGATCATCGTGTTGATCCCGTGCTGTTCGCACAAGGCCCAGGTTTCCATGATCTTGTCATCCGTGAAATAGCGCATCAGCAGGTTCGACATATAGATGAGGTCGCGGCTGTGCGCGTAACCGCTGATCAGGTTGCCGCCGCAGATCAGCCGGCTGATCTTGACCTTGCCAATCGTGCCCATGGGCAGGGAACCTTTGGCGTTGGGGGTGGGGGTGGGGATTCCAGGCGCCTCCTCCCGGGCGAGCAGGGTGTGTTCTTCCAGGCTGCAAACCAAAGGAGCGGCCAACCCTCCGGCGAGCGAGCGCTTGATGAATCCGCGGCGTTTCATGCGTCCAGCCATATTTAATGTATCAAAACGACCAAGGTGCTAATTCCGAACATGAGCCTAGCCGCTCCCGCGGGGGATGCAATCCGAAACGTGCGGATGAAAAACAAAGCCCCCCCGGTTCACAATATCCCGTTGCGGGGGAACCGGGAGGGCAATTCAGAGCGGATGGTTTTAAAAAGGATGGGCCGGCTATTACAATTTGCCCACGGAATAAACGCCGCGTTCTTTTTCCTTTTTCACGCAGTCGCGGTCTACCAATTTCTTGAATACGGAAAGCTTGGTGAAATTGCCGATACCGGCGGCTTTGATCTGGTTGAATACATCCTTGGGCTGGAACGTGCCTTTGGCGGTCCTCAGCCATTCCACCGCTTTTTCAAAGGCGGCCTGGTTCACGCTCCGATCCCGGCTGCCCATCTTTTCCGCCGGTTTGCCGGTGATTTTCGCCAGGGCGTCATCGTAGGCTTTCACCTGGTCCAGCAGCTTTTTGCGTTCCGCTTCCAACTCTTCCCGGTAAGCCTCCCGGGCCTTGTTGAATTCATTTTGCTTCTGCTGGAATTTATCCAACGCAGAGGTGCTGATGTCTGGCATCTCAACTTTCTCAACTTTCTTTACTGTTTTGCTCATAAATGGGTTTGGATTACTTATTCAGAGATAAAGATATATCAACGAGGTGGCCACGGTCAATGGTGAAAATAAACTTAAAAAATAAACCGCCGTTTAATTTATTTCATCGGCATTTTTATCAACGGGGGATCATTGGTTTGAATGTGAAGCTTTATCCATGACCACCAATGTAAAGAACGCTTTTGCTGGCGTTAAGTTCACTATGCATCCCATCGCCCTCTTCTTTTGAAGGATTTGGATGCCGGCCAGGCACCCTCAGGCGGCGTGGTTTTCCGGGCGAACCCGGCCGATGGCAAAACCTGCTATATGATCTTGTTTTCTCCGGCCCGATGCCTATTGATAGGGGTGATGGATGAAAATTGGATTATTAATTGCCTGATCGGGTACCTCTGCTTTTTACCGGCGCTGACGATCCACGAATGCGCGCATGCCTGGACGGCGTGGAAATGCGGCGACGATACCGCCCGCCTGCAGGGCCGGATCACGCTCAATCCGGTGGCGCACATGGACCTGGTGGGAACCGTCCTCCTGCCCTTGCTGAGCGCCTATCTCGCCGCCCAACATTCCGCGCTGGCGTCCCTGGTGATCGGTTGGGGCAAACCGGTGCCGGTCAATCCCACGAACCTGCGCCACCTGCGGCGCGATGACACCCTGGTGTCCATTGCCGGGCCGGTCTCCAACCTCCTGCTGGCCTTTTTCCTGATGCTGCTGGCGCGGGGGGCGGTCTTGCTGCCCACCCCGCAGATCGCGCAAACCTTTTACCAAATCACCCTGATCAGCCTGGTGCTTTGCTTTTTCAACCTGCTGCCCATTCCGCCGCTGGATGGCTCCCACGTGCTGAAAAACCTCGTGCGCATGAGCCATGAAAGCTATCTGCGCCTGAGCCAGTATGGGCTGTTCCTGTTGATCGTCGCCATCAACCTGGAGCCCGTTCAGCAATTGGTTTCCACCCTGACCATGCATTGCTTCATGGGGTTGTTCTGGCTGTTCCAGTTCCCCATGGCCAACTTGGGGCCAATTTCTGGATGATTGACGCCCGGCTGATTTGTGCAAAGCTCGGCGCATGCACATTAAGCAGACCATTTCCCGGCGTCATTTCCTGAAGGCTTCAACCGCTGCGGCGGGAGCGTGCGTCTGGCCGGATCCCGGCTGGGTGGAGGCTGCCGTTCCGAACGGCAAAACCCCGCTCACCGGCCTCGAGGATTTGCCCCGGGGCGGCGCCCCCAAGGCGCTTGGCCTGCCTCACTTCCCCGACCGGTTGCATGCCTTTGTGTGGCGGAATTGGCCGCTGGTGCCGGCGGACCGGATGGCCCGGGTGGTGGGCGCTGCACCGGCGGAGGTGGTGCGCCTGGGACAGGCCATGGGCTTGGGGGATCAGCCCCCCATTTCCCGGGACCAACTGCGCCGCACTTCCTTGACCATCATCCGCCGGAACTGGCATCTGCTTCCTTACGGGCAATTGCTCGAACTTTTGGAGTGGACCCCGGAACAGATGGCCTTCACCTTGCGCGAGGATGATTTTTTCTACATCAAACTCGGCAGCCTCAAGCCGCAGTGCGAGCCGATCCGTTATACCCCGCCCACCCCGGAGATCCGGGTCCAGCAAGGCCGCCTCGCCGCCCTGGCGCGGGAATATTTCCCGCGCGGGCTGGGCCATCCGGAGGAGCCGCTCTTCGGGTTCCTGCCCGCCTTGTCCACGCCTCCAGCCGCGGCAGCCCAGCCCGTGCCCGGCCGTTTTTCGCCCCGCTTCTGTTATTCTTATTTTGCGCTGTATGGCGATCCTTTGCTGGATCCCAGCCTGGATCCCTATCCGGACGGTTATCTCGCGCAGTTGGCGGCGTCCGGGGTGGACGGGGTATGGCTGCAAGGCTTGCTGGCTCGCCTGGCGCCGTTCCCATGGGATCCGGCGCAAAGCGCGGGGGCGGAGGTCCGCCTGGCCAATCTGCGCCGGTTGGTGGAGCGCGCCCGCCGGCACGGCATCGGCATCTACCTCTATTTGAATGAGCCCCGGGCCTTGCCGCTCGCCTTTTTCCAGGGCCGCCCGGAACTGCGCGGCGTCACCGAGGGCGCTTACGCGGCGCTGTGCATCAGCCAGCCCGCGGTGCGCCGCTACCTGGCGGACTCCGCCGCCACGATTTGCGGCGCGGTTCCCGATCTGGCGGGCCTGTTCACCATTTCCGGCTCGGAGAACCTGACGCATTGCTGGTCCCACGGCGGCGGGGCCCAATGCCCCCGCTGCGGCCGCCGCCCGCCCGCGGAAGTCATCGCCGAGGCGAACACCGCGCTCTATGAGGGGATCGCCCGGTCCGGCGCCCGCACCCGGCTCCTGGTTTGGGACTGGGGCTGGCCTGAGGACGCCGTCGAGGGCGTCATCCAGCGCCTGCCGACGGCGGTGGCTTTGATGAGCGTAAGCGAGTGGAGCATCCCCATCCAGCGGGGCGGGGTGGCCAAAACCATCGGGGAGTATTCCATCAGCACCATCGGCCCCGGGCCGCGGGCCACCAGGCATTGGGATTTGGCGCGCCGCCGGGGGCTGAAGACCCTCGCCAAAATCCAGGCTAATAACACCTGGGAGCTTTCCGCCGTGCCTTACATACCGGCGGTGGAAAACGTCGCCATCCATGCCGCCAACCTGTGTCAGGCCCGGGTGGACGGGCTGATGCTGGGGTGGACTTTGGGGGGGCATCCCTCGCCGAACCTGGAAGTGGTGGCGGAGACTGCCCAGGCCGCCGCCGCCGGACCGCTGCCGCCCCCGGAGGAAATCCTGGCCCGGGTGGCCCGCCGCCGGTTTGGCGGCCAGCTCGCCCCCGCGGTGGTGGCCGCCTGGCGCCGGTTCAGCCGCGCCTTCAGCGAATTCCCCTTCGATGGCGGCCTGGTTTATAACGCCCCCATGCAATGCGGCCCCGCCAACCTTTTGTGGGCTGAGCCTTCCCGCTTTGCCGCCACCATGGTGGGCTTCCCTTATGACGATCTCCCCGCCTGGTGCGGTGGGTATCCGCCGGAGGTTTTCATCGGCCAGTTCGAGAAGGTCGCCGGCGGTTTTGAGGAGGCCCTCGCAGAATTGGAAAATGCTGGCTTCGGGGAATCGCGGGCGGCAGAGGCCCGATTCCAGCGGGAGTTTCAACGCGAGCTGGGCGTGGCCCGGGCGGCGGCCATCCACTTCCGTTCCACGGCCAATCAAGCCCGTTTCATTCTGTTGCGTCAAAAGCTGGCGGCCTGTTCCCAAGCCGTGGAGGGGCAGGCTTTGATCGCGCAGGTGGAGGATCTGCTGCGCCGGGAAACCGGCCTGGCCCGCCAATTGCTCGAGCTCCAGGCCAGCGATTCGCGCCTCGGCTTTGAGGCCTCCAACCAATATTACTATGTGTCGGTGGATCTGGCCGAAAAAATCGTGAATTGCCGCCACCTGCTGGAGCATTGGATTCCGGCGCAAAAGGCCCGGCTGAAAATCCCATAGTATATTGGAGATTGGCCGGCGGCTGTCGTCCAACCCGGCGTTCCCCTTGCTTCGCCACCGGGAAAGGGGGCCAGGGTTGACGCAGCGCATGCCTGCAAACCGTTTCCTATAAACGGCTAATGCGCTCCCCGACGCTTCCGCGGCATCCCGTCGCAGCGTGCCTGCCCGGGTCTCCCCCCTCTGATGCAAAAGCGGTGCTAAAGCGTGCTTTTTCATGCCAAAACGTGGCGCCGGAGTGTTCCCATGATGGCCTTGGGGGGGCAAATGCCCGGATGTGCGATAGGGCTCACTTAAATTGACCCACCTCTGCTCAGATAAACTGAGCCACTGATGCTACAGAGGAAGCGGTGCTTTTTTCTTTCCAAG
>CAIMWS010000047.1 GCA_903845125.1 uncultured Verrucomicrobiota bacterium | reverse complement strand
TCGGGGGTTCGAATCCCTCCCCCTCCGCCAACAAGGCAAGAATTGTGAACGATTATATTTGGCTGATATTCTGGGTGGTGGTAATCGGCGCGGCCTTCGGCTTCGCTTGGTACCAAGGTTATTTGACCAAGCTTTCCAACTATGTCCAGGAGACCAAGGAGGAATTGCGGAAGTGTACTTGGCCCAGTTCAGAAGAGTTAAAAGGCTCCACGGCGGTTGTCATGGTGGCCATTGTTTTGTTGGGGGGTTTTACTGTAGCCGCTGATTTTGTGATTACTCTGCTGGTGCGGTTGATCACCTAATTAGTCAGATAGCGAGATTGCAATGAAGAGTCAGTGGTTCGTCCTGCATACTTTGGCTGGCCAGGAACAGCGGGTCAAAGAAAGCATTGAAAAACGAATCAAGGCCGAAGAGATGGAGGAATTCATCAAGGAGGTCTTGGTTCCGATGGAACGAGTAGCCGAGGTGCGGAATGGCAAAAAATCGGTGACCACCCGCAAACTTTACCCCGGGTATGTTTTTGTCGACATGCTCCTCCTGGACGATAATAAACGCATAATCGAAAAACCGTGGTATTTCATCAGGGACACCCAAGGCATCATCGGATTCGTGGGTGGGGAGCGCCCCACACCTGCGTCTTTGGAGGAGATTGAAACCATCAAAGCTCAGATTTCGGACTCTGAGGATCATGAAAAACCGAAAGTTAATTTTGAGGTCGGTGAAACGGTTAAAATCAATGATGGACCGTTCCTTAATTTCAGTGGGGTTATAGAAGAAATCGAGCCGGAGCGTGGCAAACTGAAGGTCACGGTTAATATCTTTGGTCGGAATACGCCGGTGGAATTGGAATACTGGCAAGTTGAGAAAGCTTAATTATTTATGGCAAAAAAGGTTGTTGGACTGATTAAATTGCAAATCCCTGCGGGCCAGGCAAATCCTGCGCCGCCAGTGGGCCCGGCTTTGGGCCAGCATGGCGTCAACATCATGGCTTTTTGCAAAGAATTTAACGCTGTCACCAAAGAGCAAAGCGGAATGATTATCCCCGTGGTCATCACGGTTTTTCAGGATAAATCGTTCAAATTTATCACCAAATCTCCTCCTGCTTCCGTGCTGCTAAAAAAAGCAGCCGGCGTGGCTAGCGGATCCAAATCGCCGAACAAAGAGAAAGTCGGCAAGGTCACCAAAAAGCAGGTTTTGGATATAGTTAAAATTAAAAGCAAAGATCTGAATGCCGCCGATGATGAGGCTGCCTTCCGCATGGTTGCCGGAACCGCCCGAAGTATGGGCATCGACATTGCCTGATTAACCTAAAAAGCGGGAGAGGTGAATCCCTCGCTTGTACCGCACATTAATATGCCTAGCAAAAGATACAAAAAAGCCCTGCAGTTGGTGGATATTAAAAAGCAATATCCCATCAATGCCGCCGTGGACATTTTGACCAAGTTTCCACGTGCCAAGTTTAACGAAACCATCGACTTGGCTTTTCGTCTGGGAGTTGACCCCAAGCAGTCGGATCAAATGGTTCGTGGCACAGTGGCCCTCCCTCACGGCAGCGGCAAACAAGTGCGAGTGGTTGTATTCGCCAAGAATGGCCCGGCCGCGGATGCTGCCCGCGAGGCGGGAGCAGAATTCGTGGGTTTTGAGGACATGGTGAAAAAATGCCAGGAAGGTTGGTCGGATTTTGACGTGGCGGTGGCCACTCCGGAAGCCATGGTGGAAGTGCGCAAGTTAGGTAAAGTGCTCGGGCCCAGGGGGTTGATGCCTAATCCAAAAACCGGGACCGTTACGGATGACACGGCGAAGGCCGTGCGGGAAGTGAAAGCCGGACGGGTTGAGTTCAAGGTGGATAAAACTGCGAACCTGCATGTGGTGGTGGGCAAGGTGGCCTTCAGCTCAGAGCAAATTGCGGAAAACGCCAAGTCGGTCATTCGTGCGGTAGTAAAGGCTCGGCCTTCTGCGGTGAAGGGTGTTTTTGTCAAGAGTTGCACCATTTCAGCTACCATGAGTCCGCCCATCAGGCTTGACGTGCGGGAATTTATCGCGACGACCTAACCATTTAACCTTTATGTAAACCATGAGTGATGTTAAAAATTTTCGTCCGGAAAAACGGTTTGTCGTTAACGATTACGCCACTTGGCTGAAGGCTTCCCCGTTTTTCTTGGTCACCAACTACCAAGGCTTGGCGGTTACTCATTTCAACGAGTTACGCAAGCGGTTGCGCGCCGTGGGCGCGTCTTTACACGTCGTAAAGAACTCCATTTTCAAAATTGCTGCGCAAGAGATCGGGATTGCTGAGTTGGGCAGCGTTTTAGCTGGCCAGCAAGCTGTGGTTTTCGGACGTCAGGATGTGGCCGTTGCCGCGAAAGTCCTAAAGACTTTCATCGCCGAATTCGACAAACCCAAGCTTCAATTCGGTTTCGTTGGCGATAAACGCCTCGAAAAAGAGGAAATAGTGATCCTGGCCGATTTGCCGCCTCTGGAAGTGCTGCGCGGCCGTATCATGGGTGTCATCAGCGCTCCCGCCACTCGGCTCGTTCAAGTTTTGAACGCGCCCGCCTCGCAGTTGGTCAGAACTTTGCAGGCCAAGGTGGACAAAGGCGAGTAGTTTCGATTTTTGCCTCCGCCGCGAACTGATGGAGGTAAAACCTAAAACCCTATAAAAGTAAATCGTCGGCATGCGGACGGCATGCTTAAACTGTCCACGATTCTGGGCTTCGACGAGACGGAAAGGTAATCATGGCAGAGTTGGATTCAATCGTAGAGCAATTGGGAAAACTGACGGTGGTGGAAGCCGCCGAGTTGGTTAAGAAATTAGAGACCGCGTGGGGCGTTACCGCCGCTGCGCCCGTAGCCGTCGCCGCCGCTTCGGCCGCCACCGCTGCGCCCGCTGCTGAAGCGAAGACGTCATTTGATGTCATCCTCGCCTCAGTTCCGGCGGACAAGAAAATCGCCGTCATCAAGGCGGTGCGTGAAATCAAAGCCGGTCTGGGTCTGGCGGAAGCCAAGAAATTGGTGGAAGAAGCTCCCAAGGCAGTGCTTGAAGGCGCTCCTAAAGCCGATGCCGACGCGGCCAAGAAAAAGCTGGAGGACGCCGGCGCCAAAGTTGAACTTAAGTAATACGTCATTTAGCAGGGATACTCGATGGCAGGCCGGTCCTGCCATCGAGTTGCCGATTCTGGCTGTTAATCTGGAGCACAAACACAGCTGGGCGCGGCAAAATCAGTTTGGTAGTTGCAAGCGGGTTCCTGGTAAAAAACCCGGGGGCTCTTTTTGCGTTTCGTCAATAAGCTGGCTGACCATAGCCAACTAAACTCTTATTTCACATGTCAGTGCGAGCACCTGAACGAATTAATTTTGGAAAAATCAAGGAAGTCATTGCCCCGCCCAACCTGATTGAATTGCAGGTTAATTCCTACCGGGAATTCCTCCAGGCAGAAATCGCCAATACTAAACGCAAAAATGTTGGTTTGCAGGCCGTATTTACCGAGGTTTTCCCAATCGAAAGCTATGATGGCAAAATCGTGCTCGACTATCATAGCTACGAAATTGGCGATGCCAAGATGGGCTGGTTGGAAAGCTTGCGGGAAGGGCAGACCTTTGGGGCCCCCCTGCATGTCACTTTCCTGCTCAAGGATGGATCCGGCAGCAAGGAGGAAAAAGTTTTCATGGGCGAACTGCCGCTCATGACACCGCAAGGAACCTTTGTCATTAATGGGGCCGAGCGAGTGATCGTCAGCCAATTGCATCGTTCACCGGGGTTGGCCTTTGAAGCCACTCAGCATCCCAATGGAAAAACCTTGCATTCGTTCCGGATCATTCCGGATCGAGGATCCTGGTATGAAGCCCAGTTTGACACCAGCGATTTGCTCTACGTCTATTTGGATCGGAAAAAACGTCGCCGTAAATTCCTTACCACCACTTTCTTCAGGGCTTTGGGTTACTCCACCAACGAAAGCATCCTGCAGCTTTTTTACGATATTGAAGAGCTCACCATCAAGGAGGCTGAGGGCCGCGAGGATTTGCCAAACAAGGTCTTGATTGAAGATATTATCGATCCAGACAAAAATATTGCCGCTGCCCGCGCATTTGAGCCCCTTTCCAAAGCAGTATTGCGACAAATTGCCGATTTGGGGCTGTCCAAAGTCCGCGTGGTGGATACGCGCGTGGATGACGGCATCATGATCAAATGCCTGAAAAAGGATCCAACCAAGGACGAAGAAGAAGCTCTGAAGGATATCTATCGCCGCTTGCGGCCTGGTGATCCGCCCACGGCAGCCAATGCACGGGCGTTGATCAAACGCCTTTTCTTCGATCCCAAGCGCTATGATTTGGGCCGGGTGGGACGCTATAAAATCAGCCAAAAGCTCGGGTTGAAGGCTGCGGACGAAAGCCGCATTCTCAGCAAGGAAGATTTGGTCGCCGCGACCAAATATTTGCTGCACTTGAAAAAAGGTGAAGGATCCTTGGATGACATTGATCATTTGGGCAGCCGGCGCGTGCGTACAGTGGGCGAGCTTTTAGCCAACCAATGCCGCGTTGGTTTGGCCCGCACCGAGCGCCTGGTCAAGGAACGGATGACGCTTTTCGATCAGAATGTGGACACGATGACGCCACAGAAGCTGATCAATCCCAAAGCGCTTTCAGCGGTGATCCGGGATTTCTTCGGCCGCAGCCAGTTGAGCCAGTTCATGGATCAGATCAATCCGCTGGCGGAGATGACGCACAAACGGCGTTTGTCCGCCCTCGGGCCAGGGGGACTTTCCCGGGATCGTGCGGGTTTTGAGGTGCGCGATGTGCACCCTTCCCATTACGGCCGTATTTGCCCGATTGAAACGCCTGAAGGCCCCAACATTGGTTTGATTGCCTCCCTCGCGACTTTCGCCCGAGTCAATGATTTTGGCTTTATTGAAACCCCCTATCGCAAAGTGGAGAAGGGCAGGGTGACCCAGCAAATTGAATACCTGACCGCCGACCGCGAAGAACCGTTCGTCATCGCCCAGGCAAATTCCATCATCGACGACAAGGGCAACTTCCTAACGGAACGCGTCACCTGCCGGTTCAAAGGGGACTTTATTGAAGTGGAGCCCGCCAATGTCCATTACATGGATGTGTCCCCCAAACAGCTGGTTTCAGTGGCGGCCGGTTTGATACCGTTCCTTGAACACGACGATGCCAACCGCGCGCTGATGGGTTCCAACATGCAGCGGCAGGCGGTGCCATTGCTCCTCACCGAAGCCCCCTTGGTTGCCACGGGTTTGGAGGACCGCGTTGCGCGTGATTCATGCGCGGTGATTCTGGCTGAGGACCATGGCAAAGTAGCCATGGTGGCAGCGGATAAAATCGTGCTGACTGCGGACGGCAAGTTGCCGGATACCAAGAAAAAATTGAAGCACGATCCCGCCCAGGGCATACAAGTATATCCCTTGCGGAAATTCATGCGCAGCAACGCCGCTACTTGCATCAATCAAAAGGTGCTCGTGGCCAAAGGTGAAAACATCAAAAAGGGCCAGGTGATTGCCGATGGGCCGTGCACCAGCGGTGGTGAATTGGCGTTGGGCCGGAACATCCTGGTGGCTTTCATGCCGTGGAACGGGTATAACTTCGAGGACGCCATCCTGATCAGCGAGCGCATCGTAAAGGATGATGTTTTTACCTCCATCCATATCGATGAGTTTGAAGTGGGCGCCCGCGACACCAAGCTCGGGCCGGAAGAAATCACGCGCGATATTCCCAACCTCGGTGAGGAAGCGCTGAAGAACCTTGGCCCGGACGGGGTGATTCGCATCGGCGCGGAAGTGAAGCCCGGAGACATCCTGGTGGGCAAAATCACTCCCAAGAGCGAAACCGAATTAGCCCCTGAGGAACGCTTGCTGCGCGCCATTTTCGGTGAGAAGGCGGCGGATGTGAAGGACACTTCATTGAAAGTTCCCTCCGGGACCTATGGCATTGTCATGGATGTCAAGGTTTCGGCCAAAAAAGAGGTGGAAAAAGCCAGCGCGGCGAAGATTTCCACCGCCGATATCAAAAAGCACAGCAAGCAGTTGCAGGAAGAGTTCAAGTCCAAAACCGACGAACTCCGGGAGCAATTGACCGAAGCTTTGAGCAATATTTTGCTCGGTGAAAAAATCCCGCTGGACGTGGTTAATTCGGAAACGGGCGAGATCATCATTCCGGCCAATCGTAAAATCACCAAAACGCTCCTCCGCAAGCTCGCCGGGGTTTATGATCGCATCGAAATCGATCCGTCACCCATCCGCAATAAAATCAATGAGATCATCGGATCCTTTAAGAAAAAATTCGACGATCTCCAGATGCAGCACGACGAGGAGATGGAGCGGATCGAATCCGGGGATGATGTCGATCCCGGAATCATCAAATCCGTAAAGGTTTACATCGCCTCCAAGCGCAAGCTGTCCGTGGGTGATAAAATGGCCGGCCGCCATGGCAATAAAGGTGTCGTGGCCAAGATTGTGCCGGAGGAAGACATGCCGTTCTTGGCGGATGGTACAGCCGTGGATATTGTGTTGAATCCGCTCGGTGTGCCCTCCCGCATGAACGTCGGCCAGGTGCTGGAAACCCATCTCGGATGGGCCGCCCGGTTGTTGGGCATGCGCTTCGCCACGCCGGTCTTCGACGGCATCAAGGAAAAGGATATCCGTGGTTATTTGAAACAGGCCAGCCTGCCTGAACATGGCAAGGTGCATCTGTATGACGGGCGTACCGGCGATCCTTTCGACCAGGAAATCGTAGTGGGATACATTTACATGATGAAACTGGGCCACTTGGTGGCGGATAAAATCCACGCCCGGGCGGTGGGTCCGTATTCGTTGGTCACCCAGCAACCGTTGGGCGGCAAGGCGCAATATGGCGGCCAGCGCTTCGGCGAAATGGAAGTGTGGGCCCTGGAAGCCTACGGGGCAGCTTATACTTTGCAGGAATTGCTCACGGTGAAATCCGATGATGTCCAAGGCCGTACCCGGATTTATGAAAGCATTGTCAAGGGTGACAACGCCTTGGAAGCCGGCATACCCGAGTCATTCAACGTGCTGGTCAAGGAAATGCAATCATTGGGATTGGATGTGAAAGTCGGCTATGTCAATACCGGCGAACCTACCATGGATGCGGCGACTTTCGCCACCTTGACCCACTCATAAGCAAAATTATTTGCAGATCGAAACCTCGAGACGAAAGATATGATGACCTCCAAAGAAAGTGCACGCGAGTTGCTGGGGCTGGAAAAGGTAAACCAGGTGGATTATGTGGCCATCACGGTGGCTTCTCCTGATGCCACCCGTGCCTGGTCCAAGGGCGAAGTCAAAAACCCGGAAACCATCAACTACCGTACCTTCAAGCCTGAAAAAGGCGGTCTGTTCTGCGAGCGCATTTTCGGTCCGGTGAAGGACTGGGAGTGCATGTGCGGCAAGTATAAACGGATCAAGCATCGGGGAGTGGTTTGCGACCGGTGCGGTGTGGAAGTCACCCTCTCGCGGGTGCGCCGTGAACGCATGGGGCACATCGAATTGGCGGTGCCGGTTTCCCATATCTGGTTTTTCAAGTGCATGCCGTCCCGAATCGGCTTGATTTTGGATATGACGGCCAGGGATCTGGAACGGGTGATCTATTACGAGGATTACCTCGTCATCGATCCGGGCAATACGCCGCTGAAACTGCACCAGTTGCTCAGCGAAATGGAATACCGGGAGGCACGTGAAACTTTTGGCCCCGACAACTTTGCGGCCAAGATGGGAGCGGAAGCCGTGCGCGATGCGCTGGCCAAGGTGGATCTCCAACGGCAGATCGACGCCCTGCAAAATTCCATGGGCGATACCAAGAGCAAACAAATCCGGAAAAAACTCGCCAAACGCATCAAGATCCTCCAAGGATTCCTCACTTCCCGCAGTCGTCCGGAATGGATGATCCTTACTGTGTTGCCCGTCATTCCCCCGGATCTCCGGCCTTTGGTTCCTTTGGAAGGCGGCCGGTTTGCGACGTCGGATCTGAATGATCTTTATCGCCGGGTCATCAACCGCAATAACCGCCTCAAAAACCTGCTCCAGTTAAAGACCCCCGAGGTTATTATCCGCAACGAAAAGAGAATGCTCCAGGAAGCCGTTGATGCCCTGCTGGATAACGGCCGCCATGGACGGGCGGTGACCGGCGCGGGAAATCGTCCGCTGAAATCTCTCAGCGACATGCTCAAAGGCAAAAGCGGCCGTTTCCGCCAGAACCTGCTCGGCAAACGCGTCGATTATTCCGGCCGTTCAGTCATTGTCATTGGCCCCGAATTGAAGCTGAATCAGTGCGGATTGCCCAAAAAGATGGCGTTGGTACTGTTTGAGCCATTCATCATCCGGCGCCTCAAGGA
>CAIMWS010000046.1 GCA_903845125.1 uncultured Verrucomicrobiota bacterium | reverse complement strand
CGCCGGGGTCGGAGGCAGGCCGGTCAAATCCAGGGTCAGCCGGCGCACCAGCGTTTCCCGGGAAGCCTCTGGCGAAGGCTGCAAGCCTTCCTGCTCCAGCCGGGCCAGGATGAAGTGATCCACGACATTGCGCGGCCAGGCCTTGTTTTTCACTTCCGGGATGGGTGGGGTGACGGGCGCCACAAACGCCCAATGATCCTGCCACTGGGCCCCCTGCTCGATCCAGAGGCGGACTTTGGCGATCTGGGCGGGGGTCAGTTTTTTGCCGGTTTGGGCCGGCGGCATCAACCCTTTGGCGGCCGTCTGGCTGATCCTCTTATAAACCGTGCTCTCGTCCGGTTTGCCGGGGACAATGGCAAATCGGCCACCGAGGTCCGCCAAGGCTCCCGCTTTCTGGTCCAGGCGCAGTTTTGCTTTGCGTTTCGAGGCGTCTGGCCCATGGCAGGTGAAGCAGTTTTCGGATAGGATGGGCCGGATGTCGCGATTAAATTGCACGGCCGGTTCTCCGGCCACCAAGGAGGTGGTCCAGGAGGCCGCCACCAGCAGCGTCCAACGCCACGTTTTGAGCAGATGCATGCGGTTTTTCATCAAATTTCGCATACATTACACCACCTAACTCGATTTATCAAATCGGGTTATTTGGCAGCTTTGGGCCGGGCTGGCTCGGAACTCCAGCGCCCGGCAAATCTTGCGGAAGTGGTGGCCGTGGATGGAATACGTGACGGCAACGGGCAGGCAGGCAGGGCACCGGAAAAAAAGTCCAGACGAGCAGCCCCCAGTATCGCAGGGGCACCCGCGCGCGAACGGGATGCATAGGACCAGCCCCGCGGCGGCCGCGCCGCCCGCTGGTGGATGAATTTCAGGGCGTGTTTGAAACGCCAAAACGTCTCGGGGAATTCCGGCCAGAGGAAGAGCGCATTCAGGAAGGCACTTGGGACTTCCTCCGCTGGCGGATCGTCCGCAGGTGGCCAAAACCGACCAACCGGCGGGCGGGTTCATCCCAGAGCCGGAAGGTGATGGATTTCAAGCTGGAAAAAAGGGTGATGGGTTTGACGGATTGAAAAAGCGGCACCGCATTGTGGCATTTTTCCAGCCGGTAATTGGGAATGCCCGGGCGCAGATGGTGGACGTGATGGAAACCGATATTGCCGGTGAACCACTGGAGGATCCGCGGGAGCTTGTAAAAAGAGCTGCCCTGCAGGGCGCCGGTGGCGTAGTCCCACTCCCCATGGCGGGCCCAGTAAACGCCCTCAAACTGGTGCTGCACATAAAAAAGCCAGACCCCGGCCGAACCGGCCACCAGGAGGACTGTGAGCTGCAAAACCAGGTAGGCGGAAAGGCCAAAAAACCAGCCATGGGCAGCGGCCATGGCGAGCAGGGCCAGATTGGTGCCATAAACCGAGAGGCGCTCGCGCCGGCCCGCCTTGGGAACCACCAGCCGCTGCAGCACCAAAAAAAGGACCAACGGCCCCACCCCGAACAACACCACCGGATTCCGCACCAACCGATAGGCAAACCGTTTCCAGCGGCCCGCTTCCAGGTATTCCTGAACGGTCAAAGTCCAGACGTCGCCGGTTCCACGTTTGTCGAGATTCCCCGCGGAGCTATGATGGACGGCATGTTCCCAACGCCATTGAAAATAGGGGGTGAAGGTCAACACCCCGGCAAGGCAGCCCAGGAGGTCGTTGGCCAGCCGCGACTTGAAAAATGAGCCGTGCCCACAATCGTGAAAGATGATGAAAATGCGCACATGGAACCCCGCCGCCAGCACCGCGAAAGGCAGGGCGAGCCAATACGACACCGCGAGGCAGCGATACATGATCCACCAAAGCAGGGCGAAGGGTACCAAAGTGTTGAGGACCTGCCAGGCGCTGCGCACGGCGGTGGGTGCCTGATAGGGGGCCATCAAGTCACGAACGGACCGGGGATCAACCGGGCCAGCGCCATGGGTAAAATCGGGATTACACTTCATGTCTCAGATTTATCGTTTTGGGGAACAGCCACGCACCGGCCTGGCGGTCTGCCAGCCAGGCCGCAGCAGGTGAAGCCCCACATTAACCGCCCAACCTCGCCCGCAAGCCCCGCCGTGTCAATGGGCAACACCCCCATCCGGACCCCGGCAATCTCCCTGCCCAACCAGGCAAGATAACCCCGTCTGCCGCGCGGGCGCCATTGATGTGTTCACCCCATCGGCGGCGGACGTCATCCATGCCTACAATGCCGGATTCCGGTCCGAAACCGCCAGCGATTAGACAAAAACCGGAATTGGAGTATTTTAGGTAACTTAATGGTTAAAATATATATGCCTAATACCGAAGCAAACTCCAACAAACCGGGTCCCACCCGCCGTTCATTCCTGAAGTCCGTGTCCGTGGCGGCCGCGGCCGCCACCCTGCCGAACCTGCTGCGCGCGGCGGAAAAAAGCGGGAAAGCCAATCCCATCCTAGGCTCAGGCGAATTCCAATATGAGGCCATCCATGATTGGGGCGAACTGCCTGCCAGCATAAAATATGGCAATACCCATGGCGTGTGTGAAGATTCCCAAGGCCGGATTTACATCAAGCATACGGTGGGCGCGGGCAGCGAAAAAGCCGACGCCATCGTAGTCTTCGACGCGGAGGGGAAATTCGTCCGCTCCTGGGGCAGCGACTTCAAGGGCGGCGCGCATGGCTTGCACCTGAACCGGGAGGGCGGCGAGGAATTCCTTTACCTGGCGGATCCTTCCCGCGGGCTGGTGAAAAAAACCACCTTGGAAGGCAAGGAAATCATCACCTTGCGGTACCCGGAGGAATCCGGATTATACAACTCGGCCGGGGAATATCATCCCACCAATGTGGCCACCGCCCCCAATGGCGACCTGTACGTGGCGGATGGCTACGGCAAAAGCTGGATTCACCAGTATGATTCCCAGGCCCGCTACCTGCGATCGTTCGGCGGGCCCGGCAAGGAGCGCGGGCAGACGCTCTGCTCCCACGGTTTGATGGTGGACACCCGGGGCAAGGAACCGCTGCTGGTGGTGGCGGACCGCAGCAACCGGCGCCTGCAATACTTCACTCTGGATGGCCGCCACCTCCGGATGGTCAACCAGGAACTGCGCGCCCCGTGCCATTTCCACCAACGCAACGGCGTGCTGCTGATTCCTGACCTCGAATCCCGCGTCACTTTATTCGACGAAAACAATCGCCTGATCGTGCACCTGGGCGATGGCGGCCATTATGGGGAACTGCGCGCCAAATCCCGGGACGCCTTTATTCCCGGCAAGTTTGTGGCTCCCCACAGCGCCTTTTTCGACCACGCCGGCAACATCTTCGTCGTGGAATGGGTGGAGGTCGGACGGGTGACCAAACTGCGGCGGCTCGCCTGATCCTATTTCCTCCGCGCTCTGGCCAGGAGCCGCAACCGGTTCCTGGCCATTTCGTTTTGGCCAAACCCCGGCCCTTTCCCGGCTTTGAATTCGTTCAGGAACTGGCGCTGGTATATTGGCGTAGAGCCAGGCGCCAAACCGCTTCGGACACCACAAAACACCCGGCACTCAGCAGGACCAGCAGGGCCATTTCAAAGGGCGAACTCAATCTTTGGAGCAGTAGTTTCACCGGCACGTTGGCCACCAGGAGCATGGGCAGGGCGTACGTGAAGAAGGCCTTGAAAAAACCATTAAAAGCGGCGTCCGGCATCCGGGCAATATTGAATAAATTGTAGTAGCCCCAAACGATGCCCTGGGCGCGCACGGTCCAAAAGCTCGTGCTGGCGAGCAGGAGCATGAGCGAGTAATGGATGATCACACTGGCGCCACACAGCATGAAAAACCCAGCCACCTGGGCCAGCGTGGGTGCCAGGTGGAGTTTCTGGCCCGCGTAAATCATGACCCCAATGGCGGAGGCGGCATTGAGGAAGCCGCCCAGATCCACCTGGCGGAGCGACAACAGGAAACGCGTGTTGACCGGCAACAGCAGAATGAAATCCATGCGGCCGGTGCGGATCAATTCAGACAGGTTGGAGCAATTGGTCAGGAATAGCGCCACAAACACCTGCTGGATGAAATGGTTGGCCCCTACGAGAAACACCACCTGCCACTGGCTCCACGTGGCGATGCTATCCGTATGCTGGTATAACACGGCAATAAAGCAGAGCTGCAGGACAAACCAAAGCATCTCCACCACGATCCAGAGCAGGAAATTAGCTTTGAAGCTCATCTCCCGCACGACCGAGTTCCGCCACAGGGCGGTATAGATGGCCCAATACCGCCGCCAGCCCGTCAATGGTTTGAATTCCGGCTCCATTCGATTTTATTGCTCCGCATCACCCTTCAGGGTGGCGGCATTCTGGACCCGGCAGCCCTCCGGCGCAAGCTGCCAATCATGGCGCGGGCCGGCCGATGTTCCCGCCCGGCAGGCCGGCCTGCGCAGGATCCCGGCCCTCCCAAAAACAGGCGTGACATAAATCCCCGCCATCCGTTAGAACGGCGATATGATTACAGAGAAGCGACACGGCTGGATCCTCCTTTTGCTCTGCGTGCTGGTTCATGTGGCGCAGGCGGGGGATCCGGGATGGCGGGTGACCGTGCAAACGGACCAGCCCGGGGGGCGCATCAATCCCGCGATGTGGGGATTATTTTTCGAGGACATCAATTCGGGGGCGGACGGCGGCCTGCTGGCCGAGCTGGTCAAGAACCGGACTTTTGAATTTCCGGATGGGCTCATGGGCTGGAGCAAGGTGGAAAAGGGCGCGGCCAAAGGCACCCTGGAAATCCGCACGGAGGCCGGCCGCCACGCAGCCCACCCGCATTACCTGCGGCTGCGGTGCGAGGCGGCTGGGGAAGGGTTTGGCCTCGCCAATGAAGGATTCAACGGCATGGGCATCCGCCAGGGGGAAACCTACCGGCTGACCCTCCGCGCCCGCCAGACCGGCCCCGCGCCCAAGGCGCTGCGCGTGGAATTAACTGCGCCGGACGGGCGGGTGCTGGCGGCCACCTCGGTTTCCGGCTTGGCACCCGAATGGAACTCCCACTCGGCGGTCTTGAAGGCGACCGCCACGGAGGCCAAGGCGCGGCTGGCCATCCATGCCATGGAGCCGGGCGCGTTGGATTTGGACCTGATTTCGCTCTTTCCAGCGAACACCTGGAAAAACCGGGCCAACGGCTGGCGGAAGGACTTGGTCCAATTGCTCGCGGAGATGAAGCCGGGCTTCTTGCGTTTCCCGGGCGGCTGCATCGTGGAGGGCCGCTACCTCACCAACCGCTACCAGTGGAAAACCACCGTCGGCAATCCCTTGGAACGTAAGCTGATCATCAACCGCTGGAATGACGAATTCAAGCACCGGCCCGCACCGGATTACTACCAGTCTTTCGGCCTCGGATTCTATGAATACTTCCTGCTCTGCGAGGATATTGGCGCGGAGCCGCTGCCGATCTTGAATTGCGGCATGGCCTGCCAGTTCAACTCCGGGGAGCTGGCGCCCCTGAGCCAGCTGGATCCGTATCTGCAGGATGCGCTGGATTTGGTGGAGTTTGCCAACGGCCCCGCCTCCTCCCCCTGGGGACAGCTGCGCGCCAGCCTGGGCCATCCGCAGCCGTTCCACCTCAAGCTGCTGGGCGTGGGCAATGAGCAATGGGGACCGGACTACCTCGAGCGATACGCCGTTTTCCACCAGGCGCTGAAAGCCAAACACCCGGAAATCAAGCTGGTGTCCAGCGCCGGACCGGGGCCGGATGACGAGCGCTATCATTTCGCATGGTCCAAACTGCGCGCGCTCAACGCGGACATCGTCGATGAGCATTGCTACGCCCGGCCGGACTGGTTCCTGGACAACGCCGCCCGCTACGATTCCTTCAACCGGCAGGGGCCGCGGATTTTCATGGGCGAGTATGCGGCGCAGAGCGTCAAAACGGTGAGCCCGGACAACCGCAACAACTGGGAATGCGCCCTGGCGGAAGCCGCCTACATGAGCGGCCTGGAGCGTAATGCAGACCTGGTGGTGATGGCCTCCTACGCCCCGCTTTTCGGCCATGTGGAACGCTGGCAATGGACCCCCAACCTGATCTGGTTCGACAATCTCCGCGCCTTTGGCACGCCCAGTTATTACGTGCAAAAACTATTCGCCAACCACCGGGGCGACACCATCCTGCCCACGCGGCTCACCGGCCCCGGGGCAGCCCAAGCCAAACCGCGGGTATTTGCCAGCGCCACGCGCGACCAAAAAACCGGGGAAATCATTCTGAAAGTCATCAACGCCACGGCCAGCCCCGTGGAAGTTTCAATCCTCCTGGCCGGCGCCAAAAAAATTCTTCCCAAAGGGCGGGAAATCATCCTCACCAGCCCGCATCCAGCGGATGAAAACTCCCTCGATCATCCCAAGCGGGTGGCCCCCATCGAAAATCCGCTATCCGGCGTGGCGCCGGAGTTTCGCCACTGGTTTAAACCGAATTCCGTGCACGTTTTAAGGATCGGTGCCGCCTCCACCGCGAAAAAGATTTCCGGCTAAGCCGGGTTGGTGGCCCGGTCTGGAGGCAAAGGCGGGATGGTCAAAGCTTCAACCCCCGCCTGCTCCGCGACACGCTTAAACTATGGGGCCAGTTTGCATCCCACGAAATTCCAGTCATAACGCGGCCATATACGCCGGTTTGCTGGTTTCCTTCTTTTGCCGGCTTGACTGTGCCGCCCAGCATCGGCTTGCCCATTGGGCCAAAGTCCACCCTTTGGGAGGGATCCCGGGTTGGTTACCTTGGTTTTTCGTTTGCTTTCCGCGAGGATTACCCTGAACCGGCCGGGGAATCCTCACCCGGACCCTTGGGACCGCCTGGGTTTACTGGATTTCCCAAAGATCCCCATCTGCGTCGAGACCATCCTCCTGGATTTCAAGAAATTTCTTGGCCTCGAGGATCGCTTTTTCGTAGGTGACCGCATCCAGGCGCATCTGGTTTTTTTGGCCCAAGGTATTGTCGTATTCCAAGGCGAAGGTCCCGTAGTCCCCGTCCAAAATAATGGCTCTTTTCATATAAGTCTCCGCCGTGTTTCTACCGCTCAGCTGGAAGTGATTGCGCCACAGATTCTTGCACCAGACCAGAAGTGAGCTGCGAGCGCCGCTTTAACCGATCTGCAAGGGGCGGATGAAGGTCTCGCCCAAAAATCCCAGCCAAGCACAACGGAGCCAAACGCACCAGCCAAGCCAGTCTCAAATGAGACCGGCCTGTTTAAACGGTCCAGGATAACCTGAATCCTATTTTCTACCCCCCAGTGCCCCTGCCCTTCCCGGTTAATCGTCAGCGTGCCGCTGCTTGAGCATGGCCTCAAACCGCGCCACTTTCCTTTTCCGCCGCAGCGTAACGCTCGGCTTTTCATAATAGCGGCGCCGCTTCAATTCCTTGATGACTCCTTCGCGGAGCAACTGTTTTTTGAAACGTCGCAACACCTTTTCCAGCGAATCACTTTTTTTCAGTTTGATCTCGATCACTTATTTCTCACTTCTTTTCAATTTCAATATTGAACCACTTTAAACTACCCCGAAGACTTGACGGACGATATGGGGTGTTCACCCCATGGCAGGTGCACCGCCTTCCAATCTAATGTGGTTTTGTGGCGTGGCAAGAAATTAGCTGAACGAATTTGGGATCCCTGCCCGCCAAAACAAAACCATGGCCGCAACCACCCTTAAGTCATTGCATTTTTCCTCCGCTTGCTGGAAAGTGCGCCGGAACTCCCAAGACCGATGCCCACCTCGGCCCAACCTCACCGGACCATCAAGGAAAGCAGGTTTGAATTTGGCCGCCTGCTCGGGATGGCGGCTTCCCGCCACCGGGATCCGTGCTATTGGGCCGCCATCCTGGGCCCGCAAAGGCTGGGCATCCCAAGCGATCGCCCGTCATCTCCTGGCCTTCGTCTGGCACTTCTTGAATGATCCGCAACCGCCCGCCGCGGACCCGGTGGCCTGAATTCCGCGCAACCGCCGAACGGCTTTGCGCCCGCCGGCACTCCAGGCCTCCGCCGGCCATCCAACGGAGCCAGGGGACGCCACCCACCCGGCCAGCCTGGCCGTCCCTGCCCTCCTTACTCGGGCAACCGGCGGTGGCCGGCGGGGGACTGGAAATCGATGATCCGGCCATCGTGGGCGCCGTGAATGCCTTCGATGGAATTCTGCTCGAGCACCATGGTGGACTGTTCCTGGCTTTTTTGGAAGGCCACCGGGGGATTGGTGGCCAGGCTGACCGGGTACCAGAAATAGGCATGGTTGCGGCGGAACAGGGAGCCATCGCTGCCGTCCGCAGCGTGGAAGGCGGTCTGGGCATCCCGCACCACGTTGAATTCCACAATGGTGCCAAAGATCGAGGCGGAAGTGTCCCGCACGCCCGCCGGGGTGGACCGGCTGGCCAGGATCACCCCATCGGTCCGGCTGCGGAGAAATGAGTTGTGGCGCAGCACGTTGCCCAAGGCCCGGGGGAATTCGACCGGCAGGTTGTTTTCGTCACCGCTGGTCACGAGGGCTCCGGCGCTGCATTCCTCCACCCAATTGCCTTCGCAGAGATTCCAAAACAGCGGGCTGAGGCCGCGGTTCCAGGTGCGCGGCATGGAGGAGGCCAGCGTGGTGCCGTTGGCATACAGGAACAGGCCCGGCTTGCGCTGGCGGTTGATGGTGTTGGCGGCCACGACATTCTCCACGCAGGAAATCCACAATTGGATGCCGGTCATGCCGTCCGGGGCATGGTTGCCCACCACCAGGTTTTGGTAAAAAGCGGTGCCCACCGCCACGATGGAGCCTTCGGCCGGCGCCACATCCCACGGGCGGTCCAGTTGGAGCTTTTCCCCCGCCCGCTTCAGGACGCGCCGCGTTTGACCCTGGCCGCGGCCGCCGAAAACGGTGGCATAGTATTCATACACCGGCGGTTCCTCGCTGCCGTCATCCACGTCGGGCGGCCAGAAGGGGGTTTCGTTCCCGGCGGCATCGTGGGCCAGCTGGCGGCGCTCCAGGTGCCCCAGGCGGTGGTCCGGCGTGGCGGGGATGGTTTTGGGCAGGGTGATGGATTGGGCGTCTGCCCCGGCGAGGGGGCCAAACCAGGCGGTGCGGTGGTTGCCCTCGAACAGGATCATTTCCCCCACGTTCAGGTCCGTGCCCGCCACCCCGCCGAAGCGGGCCGCCCCGGCCCCCCCGGCCTGGGCGGCGCCGTTGCCGGCCACCCAGTTGTGGGTGATGGATCCGTGCCCGGTGGAGAACCAGAGCAGGCGGCGGACGGTCGGGCCGCCAGCCTCCGCGCCCGGGGGCGAGGCCACCAGGTTGTCCTCGAAGAGGCACTCCTCGATCGTCTCCGTGCGTCCGAGGATCGCCGCCTCGGCGTTGCCGCCAAAGCGGGTCACCGGCACCAGCTTGTTGTTTGAAAACACGCTCTGCCGGGCGCCGGAAATGAACAAGGGCGCTCGGCCCCACAGCTCGTTGTCGCAGAGGCGGCAGTGGCTGGCATAGCGCACCCAGGCCCCGCAATTCTCCCCCTGTTTGCCATCGCAGTCCGCCACCCGGACATGTTCCACCACGCAATTGGTCAACCATACCGTGCCCTGCGCCGCGCCCACCGCAAGGCCATAATTCACCTGGGCGTTACCCAGGATCGTGAGATCCCGAAGGCCGGCGCCATGCCCGGACAACCAGGCCGCGGCCCGGTTCCCACCCGGCAGGACTCCCTCTTTGGTGGCAAAACGGGAACAATCCTCGCCCTGGAGAACCACCAGGCCGGGGCCGGAGGACGGTGGCGGATTGAGGGCCGGCACATAGGCCGGATCGAGGGCAAACAGGAAGGCATCCAGCGTGATGCCGCCGCCCTTCACATTTTTCCAGACCAGTTTGTGTCGGCCCGCCGCCAGCCGCAGTTGGGCGGATTTCGCCCACCGGAAAGCGCCCCAGCCCCCCGTATTGCCCAGGTTCTCCAGGGGCACCGGTTCGCCCTGGTCCACGGTGAGCGTGTGGCTCCCACTTACCCCCGGCTGATTCCACTGTTGCATGTCGGTGGCATAGCGGAGCCATACCGTCCAGTCGCCGGACCGGGGAATATCCAGCGGGTACTCCATGGTGTCGCCGGCGGAGTGGATGGCGCCCGGCGCCTGGTTCCAGCCGGAGCCGCCCAACCGCGGGAAGGACACCGTCCGGTCGGCCACCAACTGGAGCACCGTGGCTTCCCGGCCGCTACCCGCCAGGGTGACCTGGGCGGGAATGCGCAGGGTGCCGCCAAAGGCAAACTGCCCGGCCGGCAAACGCACCTGGCCGCCGCCCTGCGCAGCCAGGGCATCCAACGCGCGTTGAATATCGGCGCCCGTGGCGCCTGCCGGCAGCTCGACCGTTTCCGCGGCGCGGCCGCGGCCTCCGCTGGCCGGGCGCGCCGGATTTTGGATGCGGAGCCGGACCGGCCCGCCCCAGCCGTATTTGCCCCCCGTTCCGGCGTGCAGCCAGACCTCGCAAGGCCCGGCGGGGAAGTTTTCCGGCACCCGGAAACTCACCGCATAGGCGCCGGGCCGGGTGACCGCCGCCCACTGGCCCGGTTTCCCCGGCGGACACACATAGACGAAGGCCCGGGCGGAATCCGGCCGCCGGGCGAGCTGGCGGCCAAAGACACGGATCTCCTGGCCGGGGGCGGCCTCATCCGGGCCGCACCACCACGGCTGGGGAGCGTTCAGCACCACCGGCGCCGACCACCCCGCCGGGTTCCGGACCCAGACCAGGAACAGGCCATCCGGGGCGCGTTCGGGCAGGGTGGCCGCGAGGCAGCCAGGGGTCCAGAATTGCACGCGCGGCAGCCACTCCCGGCCGGCCGGGTTGTCGGCGCAGCCCCCCCAGGCCACCAGGTTGGTGGCCAGGTTCCCGCCCACCAGGAAAAAGGATTCATCCGGGCCGGCGCCCGGCGTATGCTCGTAAATCAAGGGGGCTCCCGGCGCGGTCTCCCGCACGGGCGGCTGCCAGTCGTTTCCGGGCGGCTTGACGTTGGGCGGAGGCGTGCCGGCCAGGCTCAGCAGCGCCAGCAGGCCGCCGAATATCTGCGATGTCTTGATCATGGAGGGGATGGTAAGGCCCCGGGCAAAACGACGCAAGTGGCGAGCGTGCGGGCGGCCTCCCGGCCGGGCTGGGTGCGGAGCATCCATCCCCACGGTTTGGCATTGTTTGAGCGGGGGATTTGAGGCAGGCTGGGCGGCATGAAAACCGCACTGTTTTCCGTGAGTTATGCCGGGCTGTGGGGCCAGGCGCGCCTGGATCTGCCCGCCTTTGTGGACCGGGCGAAGTCGCTGGGGTTCCAAGGGGTGATGCTGATGGGCAAGCGGCCCCATGCCTCGGTGCTGGATTGGGACGAACCCCGGCGGTTGGTCTTGAAACAGCAAGTCGAAGGAGCCGGACTCCGCACGACGTGCGTGGCCGGCTACACCAATTTTACCGCGGGCCGGGAATCGCTGGAGGTGCCGCTGGTGGAGATCCAGGTTAAATATGTGGAGGAACTGGCGCGGCTGGCGCGTGGCCTGGGGGCCCCGGTGGTGCGGCTGTTCACCGGCTACGAAGCGCCGGGCCAGGCCTGCGGCGCGCTCTGGACCCAATGCGTGGAGGCCATCCGCATGTGCGCCGACCGCGTGGCCGGGCTGGGCATCACACTGGGCCTGCAAAACCACCATGACCTGGGCTTGCACACGGAGGCGTTTCTGGAAATGCTGCGCGACATCGACCGCCCCAACGTGCGGGCCATGTTCGACGCCTGGTCCCCTGCCCTGCGCGGGGAGGATCTCTACCAGGCGGCCAAGGCCGCCGCCCCCTTCATGCTGGCCACCACTTGCGCCGACTATATCCGGCTGCCGCGGTTCGCCTTCGTGCCGGATCTCATCAATTACCGTCGCCTGGAGCCCGACCTGGTGCGCGCCGTGCCCATGGGCGAAGGGTGCATCGATTACCGCGCCTTTTTCCGGGGGCTCCAGGACGGCGGGTTCGACGGCTGGGTGAACTACGAAATGTGCTCGCCGCTGCGGGGCGGCGGCAGCGAGGCCAACCTGGATCACTGCGCCCGGCGTTTCCTCGCTTACTTGCGGGAAGCTGGGATCATTTGAGGAGCCGCCCGGGCCGCGCCCGGGTGGCTGCCAGGCCTTTGCCGGCCAAATCCCCGCTGCCCGGCGCTCAGCGCAGCCAGCGCACCCGGTAATACCTCTGGGCGGACTGGATCGGCGCGGGATCCACCAATTCGGGCGGGGCGCCCGCCGTGCCCGCGACCTCATCCAGCAGGCGCCAATCCGCCGGCCCGAGGCTGTCGCTGTATTCCACCCGATAGATCTGGCCGGGGATGGCCGGGAAGGTCATCCGGACCAGGCCGGGCTCGGCCCGCACGGCCAGCACGAACGGCTCGGTGATCCGGAGGACAAAACGCAGGGTGGCGGAGAGTGGCGGGGTCAGGTCGTTGCTGGCGGTGACCTCCACCGGATAATCCCCGGGTGTCGTCGCCTGGCCGGCCAGGCGCAGCGGATCGGTGGCGAGCCGGAAGCCGGGAGGCAGGCCGGTGGCCTGAAAAGCCAGCGAGCGGGCGGGGAGGTTGGGATCGGTGGCGTAAAGGGGAATTTCCCAAAGCGAGCCGGCGGGCAGCGAAAGATCCAGCTGGAGGGTCCACACCGGCGGCTGGTTGCCCGGCAGCAGCCCCGGGGTGCCGTGAATGCGGCCCGCCTGCCAGTGGGCGGGGTCGTTGCCGTAGCTGGCCACCGGGAACTTGTCGATGCTCGCCCCGCCGGCGATCACCGGCCAGGGCGCACCGGCACGATAGGTGACATGATCCACGCGGTAATAAGGCACGGTGCCATCCAGTTCCGCCAAGCCAGGGCGCAGGAGCTTCAAAGTTTCGCCGTTGGTTTGCAGTCCCCCGGGCCAGGGGCCGAACACCGGCACGGAGGAATCCAGGTTGTATTGCTGCCGGAAGCCGGCGGGATTGGTGGCGCACAGGAGGCAGGCCGAGTTGGGCGCCAGGATGATCCCGGCGGGCAGGCTGAAATTGCCCACTCCCTCCACCTGCCAGACCCGCTCGGGATGGGCGGGATCAAACAGGGCCACCGGATTGGCTGAAATATTCGCCAACTCGATGAACTGGGACCGCCCGGCAGCCGGCGCATAGTGGATCTCGCTGATCACCACCGGCCCCACGCGCGCGGGGCGGTTGGTATTGCCCGGGGTGGGCGCGGCCAGTTCGGTGGCCTCCAGGGTGCCATCGGCCAGGGTGGCCAGGCCGAACGATTCATTACGGGTGAGGGCCGGGAAATCCAGCGTGTCCACGAACCGGATCACGTTCGTGCCGGAGCGCTGCAGCAAGGCCAGCTGGCCGCCATGGGCATCCAGGCCGAAACCCAGCTGGGTGCGGTTGAGGACCAGGAATTTCCCCGGCTCCAGAACCGTGCCGGCGGGAAAGCTGTAGCGCAAAGGCTCATCCAGGGTGCCCGTGAGGCTGCAATCGGCCAGGCTGGCCGGCTGGGAACCCCGATTCCACAGCTCCACCCAATCCGCGTCGATATCCGCCTGCGCCATGATCTCGCTGATGACCACGTTTTTCTCCCCCCATTCCAGGCGCCCGGGCGAGCCGTGGAAAACCGCGCTGGCCAACCAGTTCAGCCCATCGGCGGCATAGGCTTGAACCTGGGTATCGGTGTCGACGCCCGGCGGTGGCGGGCGCAATTCCAGGGAACCGCCCCGGCCATCGGCCCACAGCGGCCAGATCCCGCCCGGCTGGTAGCTCACGGAAACCAGCGGCAGGCCGTTGGAAGCCACCACGGAAAGCGTGCCGCCCTGGTTGCCGAGGCTGCCGAGGTATTCGCCCGCCACCAGGAGGCCGGGCCAATGCCAGGGGGAGGCTGGGTCCTGGTAACGCTGCGCGAAAGCAGCCCGGTCTTTGACCACCACCAGGAAGGCCCCGGGGGCCAGGGTGAAGCCGTTGGTGAAAACAAACCGCACCTCGTTCGTGAACAACACCCCCGACAAATCCAGCAGGTTGGTGCCCCGGTTCCAGAGCTCGATGAATTCTTCCGCCTCGGTGCCCAAAGGATGGTAATTGATTTCGGTCACGAGCAGATCCCGCGCCGTTGGCGCCTGCCGGGATCCGACCAAAAAGCGTGGCTGGGCCAGGGCCGACCACACACCGGCGCTGGTGCGCACCCGGGCGTTCACGGTGAGATCGTTGGTGATGGCCACGGAGCCGGGGGTCCACTTCAACGCGCCCGGCGCGATGGCGCCCCCCGGCAGCCGGGGGTCGCTGCCATCCAGCGTGTAATAAATGGTTCCGTTGGTGGAGGTGAGCTGGGGGATGAATCCGCCCGCCACGGTCCCGCCATATTGGTTGAACGTGGGCGGCAGGAAGGACGGAAACCATCCGCGGTTGCGGCACTGCGTCACCAACTGCGTGGTCCGGGTGGGGAACAGCCCGGAGCGGAGGGTGGCAGCGGCGGATTCCCAGTTGGCGGGGGTGCGGTAGGTCCAGCGCGAACATTCCACCACCAGGCTGTCGCGGATCTCCGCCATGCGGGCCGCCAGTCGCGCGTCGTTGCGCGCGGGGGTGAGCGCGCCGTTGTTGTAGCAATGGCTGTAAATGCGGTCGGCAAGGCGCATTTTGAAATCCGGGTTCGCCTCGGTCATCAGCTTGCCGAAGATGCCGGCCGGGCCCGGATTGCTGGTGCGGTCCAACCCCAGGGCGCTGGTGCGGAGAAAGCCGTCCGCGTCGGCCATCCAGAACTTGAACCCGGTGCCGGCCTCCACCGTCCCGCAGCTGCGGAACTCGGACTCGCAATTGCCGTAGTTCCAGAGCAGCATGAAGTCGATGAAGTTATCGATGTCCAGGTAGGCCTGGACCTTCTGGTAGGAGCCGGCCAGTGCCAGCACCCGGTCCCAGGCCTGATTGTTCGGCGGCTCCGGGGTGCCCATCGTGAAATTATCGCCCACGTTGTCGTTGCCGCGCACGTTGACATATTGGTCCGCGGAACCGCCCAGGTAGTCCGCGAGGAAATGCTCCACGAGCGGCTCGCGGGCGTCATACTGGCCCCAGTAGGCGCCATTGAGATAGAGATGCACGTAGCGGCCGTGGGGATTCAAGGTGCCCATGTCCAGCATGGTGTCTTCCACGAACCGGCCCGCCACGTAAAAGCCGCGGTCGATCATATCCTGGGAACCGGACCGGAACTCCAGCTCGTCAAAGGCCGTCCGGGCCAGGATGCCCCGGTCGAATCCGTTCAACAGCGGGGTCTGGAGCTTGCTGGCGCCATACCGGGCGCGGCATTTGATGCGGAAACTCTTTTTCGCGAATTCCTGCCAGGACCCGCCGAAACGGGTGACCCCGCAGTTGGCCTGCGCGGACGGATCGCCATTGGGCCAGAACACCTCCACCGAGCCCTCCTTTTCCTGGAATTCCGGCTGGCCGGGCACGATGAGCGAGATCGTTGGCAGGGAGAGCAGACCCGGTTTCAGCCGCGGCGCGTAGCTCGGGTTCTTCGCCACCGAGGTCTGCGGCAGCCCCACCCGGATCACATCATCCAGGAAAATATAGGTCTGGTTTTGGATGCGGGACGGTTTGCAGCCCGGCTTGACCACCTGCGCCCGGACGGCCCGGGTGCCCGTGATGGGGATGCCATTACCGTAGGCTTGGGCTGGCGCCGCTCCGTTGGTCGAATAGTAAACCTGCGCGCCCGCGTTGACGTTGCTGAGGGTCAGCGTGAAATTCGTCTGGTGGAAGCCCCGGCTATGGCTGAAGACCAGCGGGCGCAGCCAGCCCTCGTAGGCAGGCGCCAGGTTGAGCGCCCGGGGCGTGGGCTCCAGGAAACACCAGCGGCCATCGAGGTCGCGCCCGTAAGCCAGGTCCGTATCCAGCTCCGGGTAGGCCGCCAGGGAATCGGCAACCGTGCCATCCGGAGCCGTCAGCACCAGCGCCCCCCCCTCCTTGCGCAGCCGGAAATTCGTGTGCAGGCCGCCCGCGGGATCGACTGCCTCCTTGCGGCCGCTGGCGAACACCATCAAGATCCCGTGCGGCGGAATGATGACCGATGGGAACCGCCATTTCCAGGGCGCCGCCGGATTGTCGCTTAAACCGTAACCGGCCATGTCCACCGCCGTATTGGCCGGATTGCGCAGCTCGATCCAGTCCGGCGCCTCGCCGTAGCCATCCTCCAGGGAATATTGGTTGTCCGCCACGATTTCGTTGATCCGCACCGGCAAGGGAACCGTGTCGATTTCCACGCTGGCGGCGCGGATGAACGGGCCGGCGGCATTCGATGCCACCAGGAAATATTCCGTGGAGCCGGGCGGCACGAGGGTGAGGGATCCGGTCCCCGAGGCCGCGGTGCGATCCCCAACCGAGCCGATGGCGGGGTGGATTTCCACCCGCCGGACATCCTCCACCCGCCACTCCAGCGTGACCGGCGCCCCGGCCGCGGCGGAGGCTGGGGTGGCGGTGAAGCTCTGGATGCCGATGGAGTTGGTGGGCCGGCCGAAGACCTCCACCTCCCGCATGCCGATATACCATTCCAGGCCCCCGGCGGGATCGGTGCGCTGTTTGTCTTCCAGCCCGATGCGCACGTAGCGCGCGAAAACCGGGCCTTTGAGGTCGGAATCAAACACGTCGGGCGAACCAGTCAGCCGCTGGACAAAGACGGACTCATGGGCCTGGTCAAACAGCCGCACCATGGTATTGGTCAGCCGGCTGCCGATGCCGGAGGCGCCAATCACCCGCACCCCGTAGAGGGCCAGGGTGGTCCCCAGGTCCACCTCCCAGTAACCATCCACCGATTGGGTGGTGGTCCGGGTATCCGTGGCATAATCATCGTCGTTGGCGTTGGCGGCGGGCAGGATGCTGGAGGTCAGCCGGACCATATAGGAGGTTTTGCCGGAAGCGAGGTTGGTGGTCACCGGCGCACTGCCGCCGCTGGTGGCCACCAGGTTCGTGCTGCCCGAGTAAACCCGCGTTTCCGCCAGCGTCACATAATAATTTCCACCCCCGTTGGTGTGGTTATCCTCCAGGCCAATCCGTACATACCGACCCACCGTGCCCGCCGGGGCGTTATACGTCCAGGTCTTCCCCAAGCCGGGATTGGTCAGCGTGGCATTGGCCACCGAATTGGAGGCGCCATCCAGGACGCGGAGCACCAGGCCCGCCAGGCGCGTGTCGCAGCAGTCCACCCGGTTGACCACCTCCACTTTGTCGATGGGGTAAACCCGGCCCAAATCAAGCAGCCAATAGCTGTTGGTCTGGTTGGCGGTGTGGGTGAAAGTGGAGACATTCCCGTCCAGGGCATTGCTGGCCGGATAGGGTCCGCCGTAATCGCTGGACTGGGTGACCTTCAACACATTGGTCACCGTCGCCACCGGCTCGGGCCCATAGGGCAGCGCGTTTTCGCCGAAAACCCGCACCTCGGCCAAACCGACCTGGTATTTTCCCGCGCCATTGGTCTGGGTGCCGCTCAAACCGATCCACACCCCGCGGGCCGTCAATGAGGCAGGCAGTAAAATCGTCTGCACCCCGCCCGGGCCGGGATTCGTCAAACTGGTTTGGAACACCACCTGGTCATCCATGTTCAGGAGCTTCAGTTGCAGCCCTTGGAGATCCTTATCGTTGGGCGCCGAGCGGTTGACCACCTCGATGCGGGAGAGGGCGTAGGGGCGCGGCAGTTCCGCAGCCCAAAAGCTGCCGGGCGTGTTCGCGGTTAAACTGTAAGTGGCGGCGGAGCCATCCATGGCGCGGACGGCCGCGTTGGTAGTGGAGGCATCGCTGGCTTGATAGATCCTCGCGAAACTCGCGGAGGGCAGTTGCACCATGGAGGCCATCGCCCGCAGCGGGGTCAATCCCCAAGCAACAGTCGCCAACACCAGCCAGCCAACGGATCGAAAAAGCATCATGGCGGACTACGTAGCAAATTTTGCGCCAGCCGGCAACCGCGAACACAAAACCACCCCGGGCCAATGCCCAGCTCTGGATGGTTATTATCTGTACCCTGAAAAAGCTGCCGGGCCCGCCCGGGCTTTGCCGCGGAACTCCCTTGAGTTTCGCGGAGGGAAAGGGAACGGCCACGAAAAAGAACAGAAAGGGAGATCACACAGACTTCCGGATTTGCGATGGAAAGCCACGAGAAAGCCCTTGGCAATGGCCCCGGGGTGGGTATCATCAGCCGTCAGACAACTAATTGGCATTGATTAACGGAGAAACACTTTATGAAGGTGGCGCTCAAGCACAAGATAATTGGGATCACAGTCCTGGCGGCAGTGTTGCCAATCGCGGTTCTGTCCGGGTTGTTGTTGCTCCAGGAACGTACCCTTACCAACACCTTGACCGACGATGCCAAGGCCAACGCACGGCAGGAGGCGAGCCAGGTTTCCCAGCTCGTCTATCGCATGTGCGAATTGTGCAACCAGACCAGCGAACAGCGGCTGAAGGGGCACCTGGAGGCGGCGACCGCGGAGTTTCACCGGTTGGGCCCGGTCAGCTTCAGCACCAATCGCATTACCTGGAATGCCCGGAATCAAAATACCACCACCCAGGCTATTCCCGTGAGCCTGCCGGTGATGATGATCGGCAACAAGCCGGTGACACTGAACCGCGAATTCGAAACGGAAAGCCCCGTGGTGGATATCGTCACCAAATTCACCGGCGGATTGTGCACCATTTTCCAGCGCATGAATCCCGAAGGCGACATGCTGCGCGTCGCGACCACCGTACCCAACGCCGATGGGAAGCGGGGGATTGAAACCTACCTGCCGCGGCGGCTGGCCGATGGCCAGGAAAATCCGGTGCTGGCGTGCGCCCTGCGCGGCCAAACCTACACCGGCCGGGCGAACGCGCTGGGCCAGTGGCATGCGGCCTGCTACCAGCCCATCTGGGATTCGGAGGCCAAAAAAGAGGTCGTCGGCCTGCTCTGCGTGGGCTTCAACCTGGACGAGATGAGCAACCGGCTGCGCGAGACGATCCGGAACATCCGCGTGGGCAAAAGCGGGTATGTCTATGTCCTGTATGGCAGCGGGGAACAGCGAGGCCAATACGTGGTGGCCAAAGACCGCACCAGCGACGGCACCAACATCTGGGAATCCAAGGACGCCTCCGGGAATTACCTGGTCCAGACCGCGGTGTTCAAAGCCCTCCTAACCACCAATGGCGTGCCGGATTTCGAACGGTATCTCTGGCAGAACAAGGATGAAACCGCCCCGCGCATGAAGATCGTGGGGTTGACCTACTTCGCCCCCTGGGACTGGGTCATTGGGGCGGGCATTTATGAGGACGATTACCGCACGATGCTGGTGAAATTGCAGGCGGCGGTGGGGCGCCTGCTCCTGACCGGGCCGATCGGCGGGGGCATCGCGCTGGTGCTGGTGCTGGTGCTGGCGCTGGTTTTGGCCCAGGCCGCCGTCCGGCCCATCACCAAGGTGATTGAAGTGACCCAGATCATTGCGGACGGCAATTTAGCCCAGGCCGGGACCGCCCTCGAAGGGATGAAGATGAAATTGAATGGGCGCGGGGCGGACGAGCCGGCGCAATTGTTTGCCGCCGTATCGCTCATGACCCAGCGGCTCGGGTCCCTGGTCGGGCAGGTGCAGCGTTCCTGTGTGTCGCTGGTCTCCACCGCCACCGAGATTGCCGCCGCCTCCCGCCAGCAGGAGACCACGGTCTCGGAATTCGGCGCTTCCACCCATGAAGTGACCGCCGCGGTCAAGGAAATCTCGGCCACCTCCCAGGAATTGGCCAAGACCATGGACGATGTAAAACATGCCGCCACGGCCACGGAGACGTTCGCGGACAGTGGCCGCGCGGGCCTGGGAGGGATGGAGGCTTCGATGCGCCAGCTGGCCGATGCCACCGCCGCCATCTCGGGCCGCCTGGCGATCATCAATGAGAAGGCCAACAATATCAACAGCATGGTGACCACCATCACCAAGGTGGCCGACCAGACCAACCTGCTTTCCCTCAATGCCTCCATCGAGGCGGAAAAAGCCGGTGAGTACGGGCTCGGCTTCGCCGTGGTGGCCCGCGAGATCCGGCGCCTGGCCGACCAGACCGCGGTGGCCTCGCTGGAGATCGAACAGACGGTGCGGGAGATGCAATCTTCGGTGAACGCGGGGGTGATGGAGATGGATAAATTCAGCGGCGAGGTGGCCCAGGGAGTCAAATCGGCCAATGAGATCAGCGCCCAGATGGGCCGCATCATCGAGCAGGTGAAGGTGCTGCTGCCGCGGTTCGACACGGTCAACGACGGCATGCGTTCGCAGGCGGAAGGGGCCCGCCAAATCAGCGAGGCCATGTCGCAGCTGAGCGCGGGGGCCCGCGATGCCAGCGAGTCGCTGAAACAGTTCAAGAGCGCCACCGAGCAGCTCAAGGAATCCGCCCGCACCCTCCAGCAGGAAACCAGCCGGTTTAAAGTCTGAGAATGCTCTTCATCACCTTCCAGGTCGCCGGCAATCGTTACGCCTTGGAGGCGCGGCGGATCATTGAGATCGTCCCCCGCGCGGCCCTGCGCCCGGTGGTGGGCGCCCCCGGTGCCATCGCGGGCCTGCTCAATTACCGCGGCCAATGCGTGCCGGTGGTCGACTTGTGCCAGCTGCTGGGGGGGGAGACGTGCAACCGCCTGCTGAGCTCACGCCTCATCCTCACCGCCTGCCGCCCCCGCAGCGGGTGCGAGCGCATCATCGCCCTGCTGGCCGAGCGGGTCACGGAAACCATCGCCCGCGACGAAGCCCATTTTGCCCAGGCCGGCCTGCTGGCCGGGACCGCCCAGCGGCACGGGCTGCTGGCGGCGGAGGGGGCCGGATTCATTCAACGAATCCAGCCGGAAACCCTGCTGGCCGGCGAGCTGGAAAGCCTGCTGGTGGGAGCCACGGAGCCGGGCGCATGAGCAGGTTTCGCCAGGATATCGAGCAGCGGCTCGCCGGGGAAATCGGCCTGGAGGCAGCCAGCCTGGGGGCAAAGGCGCTGGAGGATGCCATCCCCCAACGCCGGGAGCGATGCGGAGTGGCCAGTGATGCGGAATATGTGCAATACCTCGCGTCCCACCCGAGCGAGCTTCAGGCGCTGGTCGAGGCCATCGTCGTTTCCGAAACGTGGTTTTTTCGCGACCGCGAACCCTTTGATTTCCTCCGGCATTATGTCCAGACGGAATGGGCCCCGGCCCACCCCGGGCAACGGCTCCGTGGCTTGAGCCTCCCCTGCGCCACCGGCGAGGAGGCCTATTCGATCGCCATCACGCTGCGGGAAGCGGGACTGGGCGTAGGCCAATACCGGATCGAAGCCGCCGATATCAGCGCCAGCGTGCTGGAAAAAGCCCGGGCGGGCGTCTATGGCCGCAACTCCTTCCGGGGTTCGCGTTTGGATGGAGATTCCCGGTATTTCTCCCCGGCCCCCGAGGGCCTGCGGGTCAACGCCGAAATAAAAAGCGGCCTGCACTTTTACCAGGCCAATATTTTGAAGGAGGAGGAACTGCCTGATCCCGGCACCTGCGACTTCGTCTTTTGCCGGAACCTGCTGATCTATCTCCACGCCGCCGCCCGCCGGCAGGTGGTGCAGAAGCTCGACCACTGCCTCGCTGAAGGCGGGCTGCTGTTTGTGGGGCACGCCGAGATGCTGCCGCTCTTCCCGCGGAATTACCAGCCGGTGCGCATCCCCGGGGTGTTCGCGTATCAAAAAACGCGGCCGGATCCGGTTCTGAAGGCCCCCGCTCCGGTGGCCGCGCCGCCTCCCCGCGCCGCGCCGCCGGCCAGGCCGGGGCCGGGCCCTTCCCCTCCCCCCGCGGCGGGGCCCCCGGAGGCCCGGCCGCCCGGCGCGGCGGAGAGCCTCGCGCAGGCCCACCGGCT
>CAIMWS010000045.1 GCA_903845125.1 uncultured Verrucomicrobiota bacterium | reverse complement strand
TCCCAGCAGTACCCCCAGGGATCGTATACTGTGATAGTATGCCAGCCACACAAAATCCACGGAACGTACAGCGGCGTGCACCCCCAGTATTCGCCGTTGATGAATACCACGCAGGCCCGGGAGGCCTGGGTCTCAACTCCCAAGTCCTCCACCAACCCTTGCATGAACTCGTCCCGCATAAAGGCATATGGCTGATCATGGCCGGTCGGCCGGAGCAGAAAATGTCCGAACTGCCGGCGCGGGCGTTTGGGAAAGATCGGGTATAAAAACGGGCCGCCCCCATCATTCCCGGTGGCGTCCAGATCCAAGCCCTTGATGGGGAACCCCTGGGAGGTGTTGCCGTGGATCTTCACGCTGGCGGGCTGGGCGAAAGCCAGCGCGTTGTTGGTCTCGTAAAACTCCACATGAACCGGCCGCTCCCAAGCCGGCCCGCGCTGGGAATAATTGCCCCCCACGGCGTTGCCTGGGACATAAATCCCCAAGTTCGCATCGAACAAGTTGGCCTGGTCGGTGCTAAGCGATATCACGGGCAGTGTGTAGCGTGCCCGGCCGGCCATGGTCACCCAGTAGGTGCGCGCAACCACCGGGCTGGGCAACGCGCCCTCCTTGAACGCCCGCGCTTTGATCACCCACCCCTTGAAAACCTCCCCATTGGCGGTTTGCCCGCCAGGCACGGTGGGGATGGCAGAGAAACGGTTGGCGGTGCCGGCCCGGCTGGTGATGGCCAGCGCCTGGGTGTAGAGCAGCGACGCCACCGTGGGGGTGCCGCCATCCAGGGTGTAGCGGATCTGCGCCCCGGGGCTGCCGCAGCGGATCTCCAGACTGAACTCGTTGGTGTAAAAGCCGCCCTCCCGGGAAAAGGCGAGCTCCCCGATAGGCTCCGAGGCTCCCGCCGCCAGGTTGGACTGGCCAGGGCTGGGCTGCGTGAAATACAGGAACGGCCCGGCGCCATCGGGCTGCCGTCCATAGGACACGTTGCGCGGCAGCGCGGGGAAAGCTGCCCGATCGGCCAAAGTCCCATCCGGCCGGGTGACTCTCAAGGTCTCACCTTGCGCGCTCAGTTTGAAATTGGTGTGGAGGGATTGCGCCAAAACCAAACCATATTTTTCGGCCAGGTATTGTTCCACTCCCCGCCGCTCGGCATCCGCCAGCGGCCGGTTATAAACCAACAGTTCAGCCACATCGCCGGAAAAACCGCCGTAGGCCCCGGATCCGATCTCAATCGGTGCGGTAACCGTGGCCCGGGCGGAAACCACCCCCTGGCGGGCGGCCTGCCCCTGGATAAACAGGTCGGGGCGGCGGCTGGCATAGCGCATGGTGATGATTTGGAAGTTCTTGCCCAGGTAATTCCGAGCCACCGCCAGGGCGGGCATGTATCCCGAGCCGTGTTCGTATACTGAAACCCCGTTGGTACCCATGGATAAACCGGCTCCCGCTGCCCAATCTCCGCCGTGGCGGGCTCCCAGCAGGTAGCGCTGACCGCTGACACCCCCGACTCCCGTATTGTTCTCCGGATCGATCTCATGCCCCAGCCAGGCCCTGGCCACCACACTCACCGTGAAATCATTGGTGGCGGGCGCCCGCGTCAAGAGCAGTTGATCGTCCTGGCCGTCAAACCGCAGGCAGGGCCTGCCGTTGACCACATTGGTGATCCAGATCGGCTGCGATCCGCTCGTGGCCTGGAACGCGGAAATCCCCCCGCCGCTGTGGTTCAGCCAGGCCTTGATGTAGTTTCCGCCATTGGCCTGGCGAATTTCGGCGGCGTTCCTGGGATTCACCGTATCGGCCGATAGATATACGGCCAGGCCGGTTATTGACCGCGGATCCTGGGTGGTGAAAGACTGGGGTTGCCGATCTTTGCCGGAAGCGAATATTACCAGGAATCCGCCCGGGGCCAGCTGCCCCTTTTGCAGGATCCATTTGAATGGGCGCTGGCCATCATCCGAAAATCCGTAGCCGGATAAATCAAGGCTGCTGGCGCCGCCGTTGAACAACTCGAACCAGTCTGAAGCATCGCCGTTTTCGTCCCGCAGCCCGCTCTCGTTGGCGGCCATGAGTTCATTGATAGCCAGAGATTCGCCATAAACCGGTGGCCAGCACTCCATCCAGCAAGCCACTAACAGGAAGATGATGGTGCTTGCGGAACGCCCAAGGCGTCGGTTCGCTGGATCGACTACGGTGTGTGTTCCTTGTCCCACGCCCGCAAACTACCACGGCCATTTGGCCGCCGGCAATAGAATCCGGGGCCCGGGCGGGTTAAAAAAACTGCGGCCATTCGTTCCCCGTGTCCGGCCAGCCAGCCAGGGATTCCCGTTCGGTTCGGCTCGCTCCCCGGCCTCGCGTTCCTGCGTCGTGCATACAGATTCCGATTTGACCCGGCCCGCCGGCTGCATTAAACCATAATCCATGAGACCCGAACCAGATCCTGCTGGCCGCTCCAGACAGACGTTCCATAGAGCCGTGACCTTCCCGTTTTGGATTATTTCCACATGCCAGCTGTTCGCCCTGGGGCTGGCAGCGGCGCTGGCCGCTGGCCATCCTTTTCTGGAAACGCCGGCACTGCGTTTTGAAGTTTCCCCTGCCGATGGCAGCTATACCATCCTGGACAAACCGGCTAGCCGCAAATGGCAATCGAATCCGTTCCGCCGCCGTTTTGGATCCGCCACAACTCGTCTGGGTGGCCAGCTCAAAACTGGGAGTCTCGGCCCATGCTCGGTGGAACAGGCAGACCAACGCCTGGCGCTGATGTTCCAGCCAGCCGGTTGGAATGCCAGCACCAAGGTGGTGGTCACGGTTCAAGCCGCGTCCAACCATCTCGATTTTTCCTGGGCGGCCGAGCCAGCCGGTGCGGTGGAAAGCATCCGGTTGCTCGACGACACCCTCTGGGTCACTGATACAGGCGGCGGCTTTGCCACCGCCCCGGTGCGGGAGGGCCTGCTCATCCCGGCGGATAGCGGCCTGGCATTCGAACACCGCTTCGACACCTATGCGTATGAGGGTTGCCACCTGCAAATGTGGGGCCTTTACGACCGCCAATCCGCAGTCCTGGTAACGTGGAATGATCCCTATGTGGCAGTGACGCTGAGGAGCAGTCTCACCAACCTGGCCGGTTTCCAGTCCCAGCCCTGCAAGCAGGCTTTGAGCACTTCCCTGGAGTTGCGCCAGTCGGCAAAAAGCTTCCGCCTGACCTTCTGCGGCAAAGGGGATTACGTCACCCTGGGCAAAGCCTATCAGCAGGCGGCCAGGGAAAAAGGCTACCTGGTGCGCTGGGAGGAAAAGCTGAAAAAACATCCCGACGACGCCAAATTGTTTGGGGCCGTTAATTTCAAACTGTGGAGCACCCTTTCCCGGCAAATGAGCGAGGACGGCGCGCGCGAAATTTCCTCCCAGGTGAGTTGGACCTTCGACGAGGCGGCACAGGTCGCCACCCACCTGCGCCGGGATTTGGAGATGGAAAAGGTGCTGTTTATTATCGGCGGCTGGATCCGCCGCGGCTATGACAACCAGCACCCGGACATTCTGCCCTCCGCCCCGGAGTGCGGCGGCGACCCGGGGCTGGCCGAATGCGTCCGGAAGGTCCAGGAACTCGGTTACCTGTTCAGCCTCCACGACAATTACCAGGACATCTACCGCGATGCACCCTCCTGGGATGAATCCTATGTGATGAGGAATCGGGACGGCAGCCTCACCAAGGGCGGTCACTGGGCGGGCGGCCTCGCCTATCTCACCTGCAGCCGCAAAGCCCTGGAGCTGGCCCGGCGCCCCCAAAACCTGCCCGCCGTCCAACGCCTTACCGGGGCGAAATCTTATTTTATCGACACCACCTATGCGGCGGGTTTGCAGGAATGCTTCGACCCCCAGCACCCCCTCACCCGCCAGGACGACCTGAAATACAAACAGGATTTGTCCGATTATGCCCGGGATCTGTTCGGCGTGTTCGGGAGCGAATGCGGCCGCGAGTGGGCCATCCCGCACAGCGATTTCTTCGAGGGCCTCACCGGCGTGAGCGGGAATTATTTTCACGACGAAAAACTGCCGGCCAAACTCGGCGCCAGCGTGGTGCCCCTCTTTGAACTGGTCTATCACGACACCATCGCGATGTATGGCAAATATGGCTACGATATGGCCCGCTCGGCGAACTATGTTTTGCATCACCTGGCCCTGGGCCGACCTTTGCATTACCATGAAATCCCCAGCCATCTTTACTGGAAAAACACCGCCCGCGAGCCGGCCACCCCCGCCGCCGCCGCCGCCGTGTTCATGCGCGGCGACCAGGGTTGGACCGAGGGGCTCCACCCGGTGGATCGCTTCGTCAAGAACACCTATGAAATCCTTTCTCCCCTCAACGAGCTGACTTCGCTAATTCCCATGGAAAAACATGAGTTCCTAACCCGCGACCGCCTGGTGCAAAAGAGCACCTTCGGCGCCGGCACGGCCGCCATGACCGTCGTGGTCAATACCAGCACCAACACCTTCACCTGCCGTTCCCAGGCCGGGGGTGAAGTGGAATTGCCTCCGTTGGGGTTCCTGGTGGACGGCCCGGAATTCGCCGCCTTCCATGCCAGCCAATGGAACGGCAAGCGTTACCCCGCACCCACCTGCTTCACTTTGCGGAGCATGGATGGGACGCCCCTGGCGCAATCGCAAAAAATCCGCGTTTATCACGCTTTTGGCGATCCCGGCCTGCGCTTGGGAACCAGCGAGGTTAAGGTGCTCAAAGCCCAAGTGGTCTCCCCTGGGCGGGATTAATAAGGCCGGTCCCCTTGCACGCCGCCACCGGCCATCAGCCCGATTTACAAAAGGATCCGGATTGGGCTTTTCGCTTTTGACGGCCCAAACGCTGAAACCCGGCACGCCAAACTTACCGGCGCGATTCTGAAGCCGGGTGGGGATGGTCGCTCACCGCCTGCAACCGGCGGATTTGGCTGTGCTCAATCCAGTCGAGGTGCTTGCGCAGGGCACGCTCCGTGGTTTGGTTTTCCATCATCAAGATGGCAATGATCATCAGCAACCCCAGGATCAGGAGCAGGGCGTTACCCGAATCATTCTGCCGGCCGGGTTGGCGAATCGAAACCCTCATGGCACCACCTCTTTGGGGACGGCCACCAGGAACGTAAACAGCGGCCGCAGCTTTGCTTTTCGGGACGATGGTTGCAATTCCAGTTCCCATTTCCAGGCCGACACTACCTGGCGTGGATCGGCCACCATGCGCGACGCCTTCACATGGGGCACCAGCAGCCGGGGATCTGCGGGTTCATTTTCTATCCGCCATATGCTGCCAAGGGAAAACAAGTAAGTGATCTTCCCCCGGGCTTGGGGTACCTGCAAGGCCTGCTCCTGGGCATTGGTTTCAAGCTGGAGCGGACCGACCGCCTGGCGCAGATCCTGCCGCCATTGCTCACCTGCTTTCATGACTTGGAGGACATCGGCCGCCATCACCTGCAGGCGGCGGCTGTGCGACAAATATTGGTAAAACATTGAAAACGCCACCGCGGTCACCACCGCGAAGACGGCGATGTACACCAGGCATTCCAAAAGGGAAAAACCGTGTGCTCGAGGAAATGATCGTTTAGTTCTCATGCAGGGTGATTTCCCGCCGTACTGGCCCGCCGGCAGCGGGTGCCCGGGGAATCCATTCCAAACGCAGGCGGTCCTGGCTGCGGGCCAGCACAAATTTCCCCGCCGGCAGATTCCGCGCCGATTCAGCTTTCACCACATAATCGTTCGTGCCGGGCGGGTGAGCCTTCCACTCGCCCGCCGCCAAAATTTCCATCTCCCCATCGACGATGGCGATGGCCGTGGCCCGGTAGTAATTGGCCCGGGCCATTTTTTGATCAATCAGGACCGAAAAGCAGATGGGCATGACCACCGCCAGCAAAATGGCGATTCCCACCATCAATTCAACCACCAGGTATCCCCGCTGGCCAACTGCAGTTCCCTGGTGGCGGCGCCGGGCGGCGCCGGTTTGGCTGGATGGGTTGGGGTGGAGCCTTACCATAATAGCCCGCTGTTGATCCAGGAGGTGATGAATTGGAACACCGCGACCGCGATGGCGCCGATGCAAAGCCCGTTGAAGAGGATCAACGCCGTGGTCACGGTTTGCGCCCAGGTTTGTTCCCGGGCGAAGGCGACCGCGTCCAGGGCCTGGCCCCAGCCGGCCAGGGCGGCCACAAAACCGGCCCCATGCGCGGCATTTTCCAGGCGCCACTTCAATTGGACGGCCTTGGTGAGCGGTCCCAGGGCCTCCATCAAGGGAATCCCTTTGGCCAGGTTTTGGCTGACCCGCGCCGCCTGGCGGACCATGGCTTGATTATGGGTGGCTTCCGCAGCAAGTCGCACCGCCGCCGATTCCGGCAGGCCGGCATCCAGGAAGCTGGCCAATAATCCGGTAAAATCCCGCAACAAACGGTCCCGCTTCCAGGGAATCAACCAGGTGATGAACTGGCTGGCTTGCGGGATGCCGCTTTCCAGCCATTGCAACCCCCGGGGTCCGATGATGAACAGCAGGGACGCCAGCAAGATCAGGGCGCCGCCCGCCACAGTCAGGATCACCCAGGCCAAAGCGCCCGTGTGCTGCCGGACAATCCACTCCATCAAAGGCGGCGCCGGGATTTCCATGTCCTTGCCGATTTCACTGAATTTAACCAGGACGTTCCCGATCAGCAGCGGAACAATCCACAGCATGCAGATGGATATGAGGGCGAAGGGCAGCGCGGCGAGGTAGTTTTGGGCCTTGATGAAGCCCGTATCATCGTCCTTCAAAAGCGTCTCGCAGGCCGGCAGCACGCGCGGCACATCCTGGATGGCATCCCCGGCTTTGAGGATGGCGTTCATCTGGGGCGGCAGCAAATCAGGCACCCGGTCCAACGCCTGGCCCAAGGACAGCCCCCGTTCCAGGCCGGTGGCCAGCAGGTGGAACCGGGGACCCAAAATCGAATCCCTCGACTGGGCGGTCTGGCGGATCAATTCCACCGGGCTCAGGCCCCGCTTGAGCCCCAAGGTCAGCAGGTCCAGGAAAAAACGGGCCCGTTCCCGGCGCCGCAGGGGCAGGCTCACCACCACCAGGTAAACCGCATAGATGACACCGCCGAGGAATAGGATCCAAAACCCCCAGGCGAGCTGGCTGAACCAGGCATCCCAATATTCGGAGGTATTCATGGCGGCAGCCGGTTACAGTCCCGAAACCAAGCCCATCATGTTGATCGAGGCGCCCAGGATGATGGCGAACAGCGAATACGCCTGGGTGGCCACCATGACGCCCAGCAGCATCACGGAAACGGGCAGGAATGCGTTCAGGAAGACGTCGCCGCGGCGGACCGCCCGCGCCTGGTACAGATCGGCGGCCTGCTTGAGCCCGCCAGGCAAATCCTCACCTGCGCTCGCCACCACCCAGACAAACAATGGCGGAAGTAATTTGGAGGGAGAGACCATCTCCGCGAACCGGCCCGCCCCGGCGGACAAGCGCTCCTGCCAGGCCGCCAATTCCCGGCCCAGACGGGTATGTTTTTCCAGCAGGCCCAGCAACTGCACTGCATCGCGCAAGGAGCATCCGCCCGCCATCAGCAAATGCAGGGTGGCGGCCAGTTGGGCGCAACTGGCCTCCAGCAAGATGGGCAACCGCCAGCGGAATCCGCGCCGCCAGGAAGGCCATGAGCACACCGCCGCGATGGCGGCCAGGAGCGCTGCCACCAAGGCGGTGGGAGCGAAAATCAAGGCGGTATAAGCCTTGGGATTGGAAAATACAAATTCCGTGAAAGCCGGCAGGTTCCGCCCCATGAACAGTCCTTGTTGCTCCTGCAAGTTGATTTGGAAAAAATGGTGGCTCAAGGTGCCCAGGAAAATCGAGGCCACCAGGCAGCCTACCAGCACTATGACCGGGTAAACCATCAGGCCACGCAGCCGCGTCCAGAGGATGCTTTGGGCCTGGTAATGGTCGGCCAACAGCACCAGTATCCCCGCCAGGTTCCCCCCCTGCGCACCGATCGCCACCAATTTCTTGTATAGCTCCGGCAACTGCCGTTTGGACACCGCTTCGGGCAAAGGAATGCCTTGGGCCAGATCTTCCTCCAGAGCGGCCATTTCCTGCTTCAGCTGGCGGTTCCGCATTTGCCGGCTTAACTGGCGCAATCCCCCCTCCAGCGGGAGGCCGCTGCGGATCATCGCCGCCAGTTGACGATTGACGAAAGCCAGTTCCTCGTAGTTCATTACTTGGTTATCTTAAGGAAGCCTTGAGCCTTGAGCCAGAAGAGGCAATCGTTGGCCCAGGGGTGGCCGTTGCCCAAACCCATGCCATGGCCACCCTTCTGGTAAACGTGCAGCTCGAAGGGCACCCTGGCTTTGCGCAAGGCGGCTGCAAACGCCAGGCTGTTCTCCACCGGCACCGCCACGTCCTCAAATGTGTGCCAGATAAAACAGGGCGGCGTCTGGGCCGTGACCTGTTTTTCATTGGATAGGTTCTCGATCAATTCGGCGGCAGGCTCGGCCCCCAGCAGATTCTGGCGGGAGCCGCGGTGCGTGAACTCCCCCATGGTGATGACCGCGTAGCACAGAATCCCCAAATCGGGACGGGAGTTTTCCCGCTCGACCGGATCGGCGGCATCCGGTTTGCCGGCCTCGAAATGGGTGAGCAGCGTCGAGGCCAAATGCCCGCCTGCGGAAGATCCCATGATGCCAAGGCGGTTGGGATCCACTTTCCATTCGGCGGCCTTGGAACGCACCACACGGATGGCCCGCGCGGCGTCATTCAACATCACCGGATGCCGGTAGCCATGGGAACCGAGCCGGTATTTCAGGACGAAAGCGGCCACGCCATGGTGGTTCAGCCATAAAGCATAGCCCTCCCCTTCATGTTTGGCCAGGCCGCCATACCCACCTCCCGGCAGGACCACGATCGCCGCGCCGCTGGCAGTTTCCGGATCGGGCAGATAGGGGGTCAGGGTGGGCATGTCCCGGTCTTGGGTGCCCAACGCTCCGGGAGCGCCTTGCGGCCAAAGCGGAATGGCCGGCAGCGTTTCGGCTTGAACCTGGGCGGAGGCCAATATCAGCCCCAAAAACCATTTTAGCAAATTCATGCGCGTCCTGATGTCTGATGCACCGAAAGCTAAACAAACCGCCGCCGAAAGGAAAACAAATTTTGCTCGCTTGCTTTCGCCCCTGGAAAAGCTTACTGGTTGGCGCATGCACTTCGGCTTATCGCCCATGGAAATTCACCTGAAACGTTCGGGCCGCAGCGGTTGCCTGGAAATCCTGGCCGCCGCCGCCCTGCTGGCCACTCTCAGCTCCGCCAGTGGGGAACCCTCCGCCTACCTTGATAATCAACGGCTCGGCGGCCAACTGCTGGAATTGGCTGGCAAATTCCCCGGCCGGGTGCAATTCCACGAAGCCGGCCAATCCTTGGGCTCGAACTCGGTCTGGCTGCTGGAACTGGGCCAGGGCACGCCCCAGGAACGCCTCCAAAAACCCGCCCTGCTGGTGGTGGCCGGCATTGAAGGCAACGACCTGCTTGGCACTTCCCTGGCGATGTCCTGGGCCAGCCAACTCTTATCCTCGAAGGAGGACACTTTTACCGGCTTGCTGCAGACTACCACCATTTACCTGTTCCCGCGCATGAATCCCGACGCCGCGGACAACTTTTTTGCCCGGCCACGAAATGAAACCGCAGTCAACCGCCGTCCGGGGGACGACGACCATGACGGCCTCGTGGATGAGGATGACGCCGAGGATCTTGACCACGATGGCTTGATCACTTGGATGCGGGTCCAAGATCCGGAGGGCGAATACCGCCTGGATCCGGTCGATCCGCGCCTGCTGCTCAAGGCCGATAAAGCCCGGGGCGAATTCGGCGGCTGGCGCTTGTTCAGGGAAGGGATCGACAACGACCAAGATGAACAATGGAATGAGGACGGCCGCGGAGGCGTCAACCTCAACCGGAATTTCCCTTATAATTACCAATTCTTCGGGGCCAATTCCGGCCCCCACCCGGTGTCGGAAGCCGAGACCAAGGTCCTGGCAGATTTTGTGGTGGCGCACCCCAATATCGGTATCGTGTTCACTTTTGGTGCGGCGGATAACCTGCTGGCCTCCCCGCCAGGCGGGCCTTCTCCCGCCCCCACCAATACTGGCACAATCCCTTCGTCCACGGGTCCGACACGCCAGCGCCCGGCCGCGTCGGACCCATCCCCAAGGCAAACACCGACGAGCCTCCAAGGGGGAGATATTCCTTATGTGCGCGAAATAGGCCGCCAATTCCGCGAGACGCTGGGGATCAAAACCGAGCTGAAAGGCGCTGCGGAGCCGGGCACATTTTCTGACTGGGTTTATTTCCACCGGGGCCGTTTGTCGCTGGCGGCCCAGCCTTGGAGCCCCGCCTTGCAACTGGAAATGGTGAAGGCGAAAACTGCCGCGGAAGAAGCCGCCAAAGCCAAGGAAAGCAGCAAAGAAAACAAACCGGCTCCAGGTGACAAACCCGCGGAAACCGCTCCCAAAGGCGGCCCGGCGGCCAAACCGGAACCCGGCGCCAAAGACAACGAGGACAAACGCAATGAAGAGGACCGGGCTTTCCTGAAATGGCTGGATAAAAATGCGCCCGGGGCCTTCGTGGCTTGGAAAAGCTTTGAACATCCCGATTTTCCCGGGAAAAAAGTGGAGTTGGGCGGTTTCGCGCCTTTTGCCAAAACCAATCCCCCCGAACCGTTGGTTCAGGAACTCTCCGCCAAATACAACCGTTTTTTGAACCAACTGGTGCGCCAGTTTCCGCGCATCGCCGTGCGGCAAGTAAAGGTCAAACCGCTCGGATCCGGCGTTTATGACGTCACCGTGCAGGTGGAAAATTCGGGCTATCTCCCCACCAGCCTGGTGCAGGGCCAGACCACCCGCGAAGTCCTCCCAACCCGGCTGGTGTTGGAATTGGAAAACCGATCGTTCCTTTCGGGCAGCCGGATCACTTACTTGCCACCCATCGAAGGCAGCGGTGGCATGGCCGAAGCCCGCTGGATTCTGCACCTGCCGGATGCGAAACCCGTGCCATACCAAATTGTGTCCGCTTTGGCGGGAACCGTCAAAGGCGCCATCAGCCTCGAAACCAAGTAATCCCATTTTGATGTTTATGCACCTGCAAATGAAATCTGGACTTAAAAGGGCGGCTTGGGGGATTTTGGCGTTGTTTTTGGCTGGGCACCCAGTCTGCGGCGCGGATTCGCCCACGGAGCCAGCCTCCTCCACGCCCCGGGATCCGGGCGCGCTGTCGTTTCCCGCCCTGGGCAGCCCAGCCGCGCGCAAAGTGCGGGTGGAATGGAACCGCTTTTATGATAACGAGGGCCTCCATGCCATCCTGGCGCAGCTGCACGAGGCGTTTCCAGAATTGACCAAATTGTACTCCATCGGCAAATCGTTCCAAAACCGCGACCTTTGGTGCCTGGAAGTGACTGCCCCCCAGGGCGGGAAAGCCAGCCCAAAACCCGGCATGTATATCGATGGCAACATCCATGGCAACGAGGTGCAAGGCGGCGAGGTGGTGGCCTATACCGCCTGGTATCTGTGCCACCAATACGGCCGGCTTGAAGCGGTTTCGGATCTGCTGAACCACTCCGTTTTTTACCTGGTGCCCACCATCAATCCGGACGGCCGCGACCATTGGCTCCACACCGCCAACACCGCCAGCACCTCGCGCTCAGGGGTCCGCCCCGTGGACAACGATGGCGATGGTCTCTATGACGAGGATGATTATGACGACCTGGACGGCGACGGCGTGATCACCCAAATGCGCATCAAGAATCCTTTCGGCCATTGGAAACCGCACCCCGATTACCCGGATTACCTGATGGTGCGCGTGGGCCCCGAGGAACGGGGCGACTATGACCTGCTGGGATACGAAGGCATCGACAATGACAACGACGGACGCATCAACGAAGATCCCGTGGGCGGCTATGACATGAACCGGAATTGGGCCTTCGACTGGCAGCCCAACTACATCCAGCCGGGCGCCTTGGAATATCCGTTTTGCCTCCCCGAAACCCGGGCGGTCGCGGAGTTCGTCATCGCCCATCCGAATCTGGCGGCCCTGCAGTCCTACCATAACAACGGGGGAATGATCCTCCGCGGCCCGGGCCGGGAGGGTGGCGCATTTCAGGCCGCGGATGACAACGTGCTGCGGCTCATTGGCCAGCGCGGAGAGAAAATCCTGCCTTTCTACCGTTCCATCACCATTTGGAAGGATCTCTATACCGTTTGGGGCGGCGAAATCGATTGGCTCTACGGCGCCCGGGGGATTTTGGGTTTTTCCAATGAACTGTGGAGCAATCGCAATCTCGACAAATCCACCAGCGATGGCGCGCCCGACCAGGACGCAGCGTTCATCAAGCACGTGCTACTGAACGAAGCGGTCGTAAAATGGAAACCGTACCACCACCCCACCTATGGCCTGATCGAGATTGGCGGCCTGAAAAAAGAGTGGGGCCGCACGCCGGTGTCCTTCCTGCTGGAAGAGGAATGCCACCGGAACATGGCCTTCACCCTCTATCATGCCGGCCAGATGCCGCGCCTGGAATTCGGCGAATGCCAGGTGGAGAAACTCGCCGGCCAATTATTCCGCATCCGGGCCGCCATCAAGAACTCCCGGCTGATGCCCACCCGTTCCCAACAGGAGGTCCGCAACCATATCAGCCCACCTGATGTCATCACGCTGGCGGGACCGGAAATCAAAGTGCTGTCCAGCGGGCGCGTGGTGGATCGTTTTTTCAATCAAGTGGAAGCGGTAAAACGGAGGCCGGAACGCCTGGAGCTGGATACCCTCGACGGCATGAGCCAGACTTGGGTTCAATTCATCGTCTCCGGGCGTGGCAATTACCAACTGAAGCTGCAATCCGCCAAAGGCGGGATTCTGGAAGCCAGCCGGCATTTGCCCGAAAACTGATCCACAATTTAACCAACACTAAAAAAGGAGTTAACCAATGACAACCAACCAACGACGATTATCCCGAAGGTGTTTCCTGCGCCAGGCAGCGGCCGTGGCGGGCACCATTCCCCTGCTGGCTCACGCGCGCGTTTTCGGCGCCAACGACCGGATATCCATGGGCTGCATCGGCATGGGCGGCCAGGGCCGGGGCGACATGGGCGGATTCCTCGGCTTCCCGGAAGTGCACGTGCGCATGGTGTGCGATGTGGTGCCGGAACACCGTGAAGCCGCCCGGAACATGGTGAACCAGCGCTACCGCAACAGCGACTGCGCCGTCACCGGGGACTTCCGTGAAGTCATCGCCCGGAAGGATATCGACGCTGTGTTGATCGCCACGCCGGATCATTGGCACGCCATCATCGCCACGGAAGCCATGAAACAGGGCAAGGATGTTTATTGCGAAAAACCCGAAACCTTGACGGTGCGCCAGGGGCGCATCATGGAGGAGATTGCCCGCCGCTACGGCCGCGTCTTTTCCGGCGGCAGTCAGCGGGTGTGGGAGGATTACAATTGGTTCCATAAGATGGTGCGGGGCGGCGCCATCGGCCAGGTTCGCGAGGCCTGGATCAATGTCGGCGAGGCTTCCGGCCCTTGCTACCTCCCGCCGGAACCGGTTCCTCCAGGTGTCGATTGGGATCTCTGGCTGGGACCCGCCCCCTGGCGCCCGTTCCATTCCACCTTGATCCGCGGCGGTTTCCGGCCCTTCCGGGATTACTCCGGCGGCGGCATGACTGACTGGGGTTGTCACGGCTTCGGAGGCGCCTTGTTCACCTGCAATCTGCACACCACCGGCCCGGTGGAAATCATCCCGCCGGATGGCAAGGAGCATCCCAATCTGACCTTTGTTTTCGCCAATGGCGTGCGCTTCTATCATGGCGGCGGCTGGGGCGGGCTGTTGTCGTTTAAAGGCACGGACGGCGAAATCCCTGACCGGCAGGGCCGCGAGCAGCGGGCCCCGGATATTTACATACCCAACTACAAAGGCCGCGGCGGTATTTTCGGTGATTTCCTGCACTGTGTCCGCACCCGGGAGCGCCCCTTCCGCGACATCGAATTTGGCCACCGCACGGCGTCCCTATGCCACCTGGGCAACCTCGCCTACTGGCTTAAACGGCCGCTCAAGTGGGATCCCATCAAAGAGGAAATCCAGAGCGATCCCGAGGCCACCCGCTGGCTGGACCGTCCCATGCGTGAACCGTGGCACCTCGGCTGACCTCCCATTGAAACCCATGATTTACACCACCCAAATGAAAATTTTTAATTCACGCATCCCGGCCGCCCTGGCGCTGGCATTGACCCTCACCGCGCGCGCTGCAGCACCGGATTTGCTGCCCCAGTTGGAGGCCGCTCTGAAAAATTCCGCCAACTACGAATTCGGCAAGGACTCCGGCCCGCTCGTGGCGGCGGAACAACTGGCCATCAGCTCGCTCTCGGACCCGGAACTGCGAGCCAAAGTAGAACGGCAGCTCCTGGAAGCTTTGTCCCCGGCCACCACCCGGCCCGCCCGGGATTTCTTGTGCCGGCTCCTTTTTACGGTCGGTACGGTGCGCTCGGTGCCGCAACTGGAGGCGCTCCTCACGGATCCGGAGATGTCGCATCCAGCCCGCATGGCCCTGGCCCGCATGGCCATCCCGGAAGCGGATGGCGCGTTGCACCGGGCTTTATCCAAGACTTCCGGCAAGATCCGCGCCGGCCTGATCAATTCCCTGGGCGACCGCCGTTATGAACCCGCGCTCAACGACTTGGTGAAATTGGCCGCCGCCAGCGATCCGGTCGTTGCCGAGTCCGCCATCAGCGCCTTGGGCAAAATCGCCAATCAAAACTCCGTTCCGGCGCTGGTCTTGACCCGCAACAAGGTGCCCGCCGAGTTGAAATCCCGGGTGGATGACGCGCTGCTGGCCTGCGCTGACTGTTTCATCCGGGAAGGCAAGCCGCTGGAAGCCGCCCGCCTCTTCGCCACGCTGAATGCACCCACCCAAACCACCACCATGCGCATCGCCGCCCTGCGCGGCATCATCGCCGCCCGCGGCGATAGCGCTGCCCAATTGCTCGTGGATGCCATCAAAGGCGCGGATCCTGAGATAAGCGCCTGCGCCATCGGTTTCACCCGCCTGTTGCGCACCTCCGGCGCGGTGGACCAGATCGCCGCCCTGCTGCCCGCGCTCCCTGCCGGCCGCCAGGAACTGCTGGTTCGCACCTCGGTGAAATCCCGGTGCGAACCCAATCCAAAATCTTTGCCAAAGCAGCCAGAAACGAGTCGGAAAATGTCCGTTTGGCAGCCTTGGAAGCCCTCGGCAACCAGGGCGATGGATCCGCCGCCGCCCTTCTGGCGGAAGCAGCCGCCAAGGGGGGCGCGGAGCAGCGAGTGGCCCGCAACAGTCTTATGGCGCTG
>CAIMWS010000044.1 GCA_903845125.1 uncultured Verrucomicrobiota bacterium | reverse complement strand
TGATGACGGCCCTGGCCAGCGGGAAAAGTATTCCCAAGGCTGTGCTCACCGTGCGTAAAGCGGGCGCGAAGGCCACTGAATTCTATTTCATCGAACTCAAAAATGTCCTGGTAACATCGCTGGGCACCGGAGGTTCCGGTGGCGAGGATCGGTTCACCGAGGATGTGGGCTTTGGCTTCGAGCAAATTCAAGTCACTTACCTCGCCACTTCAACAACGGATCCCAGGAATCCGGGGGGTGTTAAATCGACCTTTTCCTGGGATGTGGCGAAAAATGTTGAGGCTACTGCCGCCTTCGCCACCCAAGGTTACGGAGTGTTCCCAGCGGCCCCTGGCAATGGGGATGGCGGCACGGTTGCGGATTCTCCGGTGGGATATTCCACCGCTCCAGGCCAGGTGCTCAAGGCTGTTTTGACCTTCGATCGCCGGGCAGGAACCGCGACTTTGAACTGGAATAGTATCGCGGGAGCCCACTACGAGGTGCTGTTTGGTTCCAGCCTCAATGCTCCCATGAAATCTTACCGCATGGTGCCCTCGTATGGCGATGGATTGACCACGTTGACCGTTCCCATGTCGGCCGCTTTTGGCTTTTTCCAGGTGCGGGAGGTCGCCCAAGATGGACTTTCCTCGGGGAATGCCGCCCGTTAGCTCACAGCGATCGTGGCCGCGGGCAGGCAATTGGCTCGTCTGATTGGCTTGCCTGGTCTTTTTGCCCAAGACCTTCGTGGCTGGCCAATCGCAAATCTGAATAAATGTGCCGCGGCTTACTTGGCCGCGGTTTTCCCATTGATTTGGCGGCGCAACCACAGCCCTCCAAACTTCAAGGAACTTCTCAAGGGAGCAAGCTTGGCGGGCGCAGAGAGGGTATTTACCCCATGGCGCGCGGGGGCTTATTGGTGTAAGGTAAATGCAGGAGCGCATCACCGGCGCTTGAACTGCGGGTGGACGGGATGGCCCGGTACGCGGCCGCCGTTGGATAACAAAAGTGCGCTCGGGCAGCCGAAAGGAGAAATCATTATGAAACAGTTAATGACATTGCCAGATAGCGCGGAGTTGGGCTTGCTCAAGAACATGCTGCAGAAAGCCGGCATTCGATGCTTGGAAATAAACGAACAAGTAGCCCAGACCTTTCCCACGGCACTCTTCCAGGCTGAACTTTGGGTCGAAAACGATACCGATTATCAGGCGGCCGTGGCCATGCTCGAGAAATGGAAACATCCGGCTAACCTTGCCGGACCTGTCTGGATTTGCCCCCAGTGTCGTGAAAAGTTGGAAAGCCAGTTTGGCAGGTGTTGGAAATGCGGTTCCAAACGGGCCGACCCGGAGTAAGCCCTTCTCCGTCAGGACACGCGCGTTTTAATGGTGCACGCCGAATTGTTCGGCGTGGGAGTGACTGAGCTTTTCCAAATGTTATTAAAAGGCTCGATTGGCGTTATCACTTTAACAACTCTTTAGGCAGGCACCTGGATTGGTGCATGAGCCAGGCCGCAACGGATCTGCACGTCCAGGCCGACCGGCGCTTTTCCTGCCGGGTGGATGGCATGCTGCAGAGGATCATTGCCGAGCAATTCGCCGTGCCGACGAATGACGATATCATCAAGATGTTGCGCGAGGCGTTCTCCAGAACCATTTGTGACCGCATCGAGAAGCAATAAGTGATGGATCTGAACTTCCTGGGTGGCCGAATCCGTTACCGGGCCAATTTCAGCAAACAACAAGGCACCCAGTTTTTTTCCTTCCGCGGGGGTGCCACAGCGTATCCCCAATCTGGACGATCTCCAGCTGCCTACCGCGGTGGCGGAGCTGGCCCAGGAATCCTGCGGGTTATTGCTCGTCACCGGGACGTCTGGGCAAGGCAAAAGCACGACGGCGTGCGCGCTCCTTCAGCGGCTCCATGGAACAGCCAACCTGCGGATCATCACGGTGGAGGATCTCCTGGCTCTTTTTACCCCAAAACCTGCGGCGCATTCACCTACATCCCAAATGCAGAGGGTGTGGCCAACGGCTAAGGCATGATCGGAAAGCTTTCACATTCGTTGCCTGCGCGCCATCGGTTTGTCACAATCCCCTGCCACAGTTGGAACCGCATGATAGGTGCTAAATCAAGTGGCGAACGATTGGGTGGCGTTGTCCAACAACCAGCGGAGATGGCCTTTGCGGCCGGCCTTACGGATTCCTTGCACCAATTGGACCGTGCACCAATTGGACCGGCGGTCCAGACATGTCCCCAACTCTACCGTGTACTGGCGTGCCAGCGAGGGTTTGCCGGTGGGATTTGCCCAAGGTGAAGCTGGGGGCCATTTCGATTTAAAATGTTCAGGAAAAGAGGTCTGGGAGAGGAGAATGCTATTCGATGGTAACTTTAACGAAAAAGGGAGGTGAACTGTGTTTGACAAAAAGCACCTCTCCCTTACCATACAATTTAGAAAAAATGAATCGTATACACATTATGCGGCGAGCTTTTACGTTAATTGAGTTGCTCGTGGTCATCGC
>CAIMWS010000043.1 GCA_903845125.1 uncultured Verrucomicrobiota bacterium | reverse complement strand
GTCAGCCCATCGGGGGCGGAAGTAGTGGCGGAGCGCTTGCTGGGCAAGGAGCCGGTTGAAGTTCAGATCTGGCACGGGACGGCGGTAACCGCCAATGGTTTTGCCGTACGGTATTCCACTCCCGCCGGGGCGAAGCTGCGCTTCTTCAAAAATAATGGGGATCCCGTGGGGGATGAGGTTCTGGCGGCGGATGCGGCTGGCAGCCCGATCGCCAATGGCGGCGGACGCGGCGAGGAAGTCGGATTCAACGGCAATGGGAAGGATGCCTATGTGCTGGCCGCCAAAGGACTGGATGAGGCGGCACAGCCCCAGATTTGGGTGGCAGTTTTCAATGCCGATGGAACCAAACGCTGGGCCCGGACGGTAAGTGACACCAACAGCCTGGCACATACTTCGATCGGCCGGGTGGACGCGGCTATCGATGCCCGCGGGCGGGTCGTCGTGGTTTACGCCGATAAGGCGGGAACGGTTGAGGCTGGCGGTACCGCTTCACTTATTCTCGGCCGTTTGTTTGATGAAACCGGGAAACCGCTGGGCGGCATTTTCCATGTAAGCGAAAAAGAATTGCCGGCGGTGGAGACTTTGGATGCCTTCGATCCGCGCGTTGACTGGCGCGACAACACGCTCACCGTCGCTTGGGAGAGCAAAAACCTGTTGACCGATAATCCCGATGGAAAATCAGTCGTTGCCTTGCGCACTTTCTCCACGGTGACAAAGCCCAGTTTGCCCGAAGCCAACGGTTTGACTGCCTCGGGGCCAACGATTTACGTCAATCCCCCCGCCACGACCCAGAATAACGGCAAGGTGGAGAGCATTGGGGTGGCAGTGGTGGCTGATGGCAACATCGCCATCGGTTGGGAAGATGACGGCGATGCCCTGGCGGACCAGGAAGCCGTCTGGACGCTCTTCAGCCCCAGCGGCACGGCGCTGACGCCGCTCACCACCTGCACCTCGGTGGATCCTGCCTATGCCGGGCAGACGTTTCAGACGAAATTCCTCGCCTACTTCCGGGCGGATGGCACCGCCGTTTCCGGCCGCACGGCCTGGGGTCCCAAGATCAAGGCCAATTTGTTTGGCAATGGATTTGGCATGGGCGCCACCGCCTTTGACCTGGGGTTGGAGGTTGTCTCCATGGCGGCCATTCAATTCAATGCCGCCGGAGACAATGCCGGGGATTTCCCGGGGGTTCAGCTGCTGAATAATACCGGGGGGCCGCTGGGGATTGTATCCGGGGTGAGTGAGGCTTACGCGGAGCGCAGCGGGGACATCCGCATTGGAGACTGGGATTATTTGTCGAATGGCAACATCCTGATTGTGGGGGAGAGCCGCCAGCGGGATGACCTGGTGGCGATTTACGGAGGGGCGGAAGCCAAGACCCATGGAATTTACCGGATCGTCAGCCCATCGGGGGCGGAAGTAGTGGCGGAGCGCTTGCTGGGCAAGGAGCCGGTTGAAGTTCAGATCTGGCACGGGACGGCGGTAACCGCCAATGGTTTTGCCGTACGGTATTCCACTCCTGCCGGGGCGAAGCTGCGCTTCTTCAAAAACAATGGGGATCCCGTGGGGGATGAGGTTCTGGCGGCGGATGCGGCTGGCAGCCCAATTGCCAATGGCGGCGGACGCGGCGAGGAAATCGGATTCAACGGCAATGGGAAGGATGCCTACGTGCTGGCTACCAAGGGGACCGATGCTGATGGATTGCCGCAAATCTGGGTTGCTGTGTTCAATGCCGATGGCTCCAAACGCTGGGCCCGCACGGTCAATGATGTCAACGGCCTGGCGCACAGCACCATTGGCCGCGTGGATGCGGCCATCGACGCCCAAGGCCGCGTCGTGGTGGTGTATGCGGATAAAGCCGGCACCCTCGAAGCTGGTGGGACTGCATTCCTGGTTTTAGGCAGGGTATTTGATGCCAGTGGCAAACCTCTCGGTGGGACCTTCCATGTGAGTGAAAAAGAAATGCCTGTGGCGGCGGTCCTGGATGCGACCGATCCCCGCGTGGATTTTCGCAATAATATCATCACCGTTGCCTGGGAAAGCAAAAACTTGGTGACGGATAATCCCGATGCCAAATCGGTGGTGGCACTCCGGACCTTTGCCTTGGCTGGCGGGGTTCCACCCTCCCTGGCGATTCAGCGGGGCACTGATGGCAGCTTGACCATTACCTACTCTGGCGTTCTGGAGCAAGCCGACCTTTTAACCGGTGGATTCACCTCTGTGCAGGGTGCTACCAGTCCCTATAAAGTCACTCCCGGGCAAGCTGCCGGAGCCAGATTTTATCGAGCCCGCAACTAGCGCCGCTACACTCATTAACTGAGCCGCTGTTCTCACCTGTGCCTGGTGCAAAAAACCGGGCACAGGTTTTTTACCGTTTACGGTGGGAGAGAAAAAATCGCAAAAAATTTGACAAGGTCGGGAAATGCGTTAAATATACGATAATATTAGTCGTTAATAAACGGTCAAACCAATCGTGAGCGGGATGGAAATGGATGCAAAAACGAAAAGTCGACGAAATCTCACCTTTGAAACTGTGAACAGGTAATCGGATGAGCACCTTGATCCTACAAAAAAGCAAACAGCAAGCCGGCTCCGGACAAATCCGGAGGTCGTTAGCGGAAGTATTGGCGCCCTTGGATCACATGGCCAGGAATTCCCCCAACCTCATTTGTGCCAGCGAATGCAATTATGAAACGCCGGACCATAGCTACTCCTTGCCCAGTTACATTTTCATTGGCCCCCAAGGTGGGGAAAAACTTTTCCGGATCGGCTTGTTTGGTGGCTTGCATGGGGATGAACCGGAAAGCATTTTGGGTCTGATACGCTTTATCCGCTGGCTGGAGAAAAACCCCGAATTGGCTCAAGGTTACTGCCTCTTCTTATACCCAGTATGCAATCCGACCGGGTATGAAGATGCCACGCGGCATGGCCGGCGGGGAGCAGACCTGAACCGGGAATTTTGGAAAACGTCCAGCGAGCCGGAAGTCAGATGGCTGGAGGAGCAATTACAAAAGCACGCCTTTCACGGGTTGATCGCCTTACACAGCGATTGTGACGGTGCGGGAATGTATGGATATGCCAGTGGGCAAACCTTGAACCAAGCTTTGCTCGAACCGGCATTGGACGCCGCCGAGGCGGTTATCCCGCGGGACCGGTCCCCCGTGATCGACGGCTTTCCCGCCCGCAACGGAATACTAAAGAAGGGATTTGAAGGCATTTTAAGGGCGCCGCCCAGGCAGAGGCCGCGGCCCTTTGAGATTATTCTGGAAACCCCGCAGGCCGCCCCGCAATATGCCCAGGAAACAGCCTTGGCCCTGGCCCTGCAGACAATACTGCTCGAGTATTGGAAGTTTATGGCGTATGCTATAAACTTATGATGATGGGGACCGGGCAGAGGTGAGGGCGAAATCGCAAAAAAAACCGGCAGCGCAATTATTAGAAAGGAAAAACCATGTCACGTATCTATAATGATATCACCGAAACAATCGGCAACACTCCTTTGGTGCGACTAAACCGCACCGCCGCCAAACATGGCGCTCTGGGCGAAATATTGCTGAAACTCGAATTTTTTAATCCGCTGGCCAGTGTCAAGGACCGCATTGGCGTGGCCATGATTGACGCGGCCACCAAAGCCGGGAAAGTCAATGCCAACACGGTCTTGATTGAACCGACCAGCGGCAACACGGGGATCGCCCTGGCATTTGTCGCGGCGGCCCGCGGCATGAAGCTGATCCTTACCATGCCGGAGACGATGTCTTTGGAGCGTCGCAAATTGTTGAAGATCCTGGGAGCGCGGTTGGTATTGACGGAGGGAGCCAAGGGGATGAAAGGGGCTATTGCCAAGGCGGAAGAACTGCAAGCACGGATTCCGAACAGCATCATTCCGCAGCAGTTCGCCAATCCGGCTAATCCCGAAATCCATCGGCAAACCACCGCGGAAGAAATCTGGCGCGATACCGATGGCAAAGTGGATTTCCTGGTATCGGGAATTGGCACCGGGGGCACGATCACCGGTATTTCCGAAGTCATTAAAAGCCGGAAGCCCGGATTCAAGACGGTGGCGGTGGAGCCGAAGAGTTCCCCGGTGTTGTCCGGGGGCCAGCCTGGGCCGCACAAGATTCAAGGCATCGGCGCGGGTTTCATTCCGGCGGTGCTCAATACCCAGATTATTGACGAAATCATCCAAGTGCGGGAGGAGGACAGTGGCCCGATTTCCAAGGAAGTCAACCAACTCGATGGCATACCGGTAGGCATCTCCAGCGGCGCGGCCATCTGGGCCGCGCTTCAAGTTGCCAAACGCAAGGAAAATGAGGGCAAACTGATTGTTGCCATTGTGCCTTCCTCCACGGAACGCTATTTGTCTTCCTGGCTGTTCAGCGACGTCAATGTGGAAAGCGATAAAGTGGATGATTTGCTGACCTGATCCCAAGCTGTCAGTACTGGTTGAGTGGCCGGATTGGAGGTTTTAGCGGAGCGTGTTTCGAGCCGTTCGCGAATGGCGTCGCGAAAGTGAAACACGCTCCGTGTTTTTTAGTGATCATGGGCGGGCAGAACTGCCGGACAAGCACGGATCGGGAACGGTTCTGTTTTGACAATTTCCCAATAAGCGTCAATTTATGGGTAGGAATAGAAAATGGCCGTGAAGCATTTGGATGCCAATGATCGCAGTTTGAATGGCCCGCGAGGGTCAAGGGCCGGTTATTTCAATATTAAGAGGAACGAATCCCATTAAATCATGAGCGCCTCCCCCAACACCCCTTCGCTCGAAAAGGGATCCGCCAATCTCTCCGCCGCCAAAGTGAAAGGCCATAACGAATCACTGCCGGCGGCAACCGCGGCGGTGACTGCGGCAACCTCGACCCAGAAATATTTGTGGACGGAACTGCCGCGGATTGAACCCCCCAAGCGCAATGCGGCGGAACGTTCGGCAGATTTCAAGGAAATATACTCGTTGTTTGATGCGGAAACCGTCCAAGCCCAGGCCAGTCGGTGCATCCAGTGCGCCATGCCGTTTTGCATGATGGGCTGCCCTTTGAGCAACCGGATACCGGAGTGGCTGGGATTGGCCGCTGAAGGGCGGTTCCTGGAAGCGGCGGCGGTTTCGCAAGCGACGAGCAATATGCCCGAAATCTGCTCGCGGGTGTGCCCCCAGGAGCGCTTGTGTGAGGGCATGTGCACCCTGATTGAGCGGACCGATCCGATCCCGATAGGGGCGATCGAGAAGTTCATTAATGAATATGCTTTTTCGCATGGCGGGGTGGAAATCCGGAAGGTAATGCCGAATGGCAAGACCGTGGCGGTAATTGGGGCCGGGCCGGCCGGCCTGGCGTGTGCTGACGAATTGGCGATGCGGGGGTATGCCGTGACCGTTTTTGAAAGCCTGCCCAATCTGGGCGGTCTCCTGGTCAATGGCATACCTTCCTTCAAAATGGAAAAAAGCGTGTTGGATCGGCGGGTCAATATTCTCAGGCAACGGGGAGTTCAATTTGTGCCCAATGTGACGATCGGCAAAGACATCGCTCTGTCTGAATTGCTGGCGCAGCATGACGCTATTTTCCTGGGCATGGGGGCTCAAAAAAATAAAGAGTTGGACATTCCTGGTGGCGAACTGAAGGGGATACACCAAGCGCTTCCGTTCCTGATTGAAAAGAACTTGGGAGAAGCCTCCAAGCTGCCCCCCATTCCGGTTCAAGGCAAACGAGTGGCGGTGCTGGGTGGCGGGGACACCGCCATGGATTGCCTGCGGACTGCGATCCGTAGTGGCGCGCGGGAGGCAGTGTGCATATATCGCCGGGATCTGGCGAACATGCCGGGCAGCCGGCGGGAGTATAAGAATGCGTTGGAGGAAGGGGCCCAGTTTGAATTTTTAACCAATCCGGTCGCTTTGGAGGGGGATCTCAACGGATGCGTGAAACAAGTTCGATGTGTGCGGATGGAGTTGGGGGAACCGGATGCCAAAGGGCGGCGTAAACCATATCCCGTGCCAGGTTCTGAGTTCAATATTCCGGCAGAAGTCCTATTGGTGGCCTATGGATTTGATCCGGTGCCTTTCCCGCCCAATACCGAATGGAGCCAGATCCAAGTCAATGACTGGGGTGGGGTGATTGTGGATGAATACCAAATGACCACTTTGCCCAAGGTTTTCTCGGGCGGCGATCAGGTGCGAGGGGCCAACTTGGTAGTGCATTCCGTCCGGGATGGGCGCAAAGCTGCTGCGGGGATTGATCGATTTCTGAAAGGATAAGGTTTTTTGGCTTCCGCCAATACGGCAAAAGAAAAACCCGGGTTACCCCGGGTTTTTGTTGATCTACTTCAGTTTTTTTCAGTTCAGAAAGCCTTGATGACCGTGAGGCAGCCGGTGCCGCCTTCAGGGCGATTCCGCACGGCAAATTCCTGCTCATAACGCAAGGAGAGGAAAAAGCCCTTGGGCAAAGCTACGCTGACTTCCGGCCCCACCGCGACCCGCTGGGAAAGCGCGTCGTTGGTAAACGGTCCGTGGTTTTCCGTGGTCTGCTGCTGATAGTATCCGGCCACACCGACCATGACCCCTTTGGCAACCGCGTAACTGATGCCCACCTCCAGGCTATTCATATGGCCGGTGGTGACATCCGTTTCCGGATTTTCGAGGTTTATCTCATAGCGGTCCAGCAAGGAAACGGACCAGGATTTGTCTTCCACGGGGAACCAGGTGATACCGGCAGTGATCATGTTGCCCCAATATCCATTGCCGAGGTTGGCCAGCCGGGTTTTGTCGAAAACACCTGAGGGAGCCCACCATCCATCCGCAAGGACAAAATCAAAGGATTTGCAGTGCCAGGCCAGCACGAGCGGCTCGAAACAAAGGTCACCGAGCCCCCACGTGTTGTCTTTAATGCCACCCACATTGACCGTCTGATATCCGAAAGGGATGATTGCATCCATTCCGTAATCGGCTCCAAGGAACTTCGCTTTGGAAATCCAGAGGGGCCGCAGGGCGTTTACATAGGCTGTGGCGTGGAAGGACGGTGGACCTTGCGGGAAATTATCCGCCCAGTAGAGATAGTTATAATCCTTAAGATACATTCCCGGCGGCGGGGCGCTGGCGCCCATAATGCCTTCCACTCCGATCGGGTAATGCTGGGCGCAGGTATCCTGAATGCCGAACCAGCCCGCCAAGGTAACCCCAGCGAAGCATCCGAGCCGGCTCACAAACGTTTGTTTATTCATAATTATCAGTATGAGTTTGGCTTTTGAATGGTGAAGGATTAAGGGATAACCACGCCGAAATCAAATGGAAAAATCGATTTCGCAAAAAAATTTCAACGCCCGGGTGTGGCAGGCGATTTTCGAACGCAGCGGAAGCCATAGATATCGTAGCCAAAGCAGACATCGCTGTAGCCCGGATTTTCGTTATTGCGGTAGGCGGCACGGCAGTTTTCCAGGCCGAACCGCCAGGCTCCACCACGCACGACTTTGGCATCCCCCTCCTTGGGCCCCTGCGGATTATCGGCGGGGGAAGCGCGGTAGTAGTCCACCGAGTAAAAGTCGTTGCACCACTGCCAGAGATTGCCGCAAATGTCGTATAATCCCCACGCATTAGGCTGCTTTTGCCCCACCGGGTGGGGGCGTCCGCCGGCGTTTTTTTCATACCAGGCGAATTCACCCAGCTTGGCGGGGGAATCGCCGAAAAAATAAGCGGTGGAGGATCCGGCACGACAGGCGAATTCCCATTCTGCCTCGGTGGGCAAGCGGTAGCCATTCGCGTTAAAATCGCATTTCCAAGTGGCCAAATCGTAACAGGGTTGCAGCCCCTCCCGCAGCGAGCGTTGGTTGCAGAATTTGACGGCGTCAGACCAGCGAACCTGTTCAACCGGGTTTTGGGCGGCCTTCCAGCGGGATGGATTTTCGCCCATTATTTTTTGGTAAAGCTCCTGGGTTACCAGGCATTTATCCATCAGGAACGAACTGACTGAAACCTCATGCGGGAAGGCATCGGCTTCCTCTTTGGAACCCATGAGGAATTTCCCCCCGGAAATCAGAACCATCACATTGGTTTGGTTGGGAATGGGCTGAGATCCGGCGACCGGGTCGGGGGTTACTGGCAGTTTGTTGGTTTGGGCGGCCACCTGATTGGCGTGCCCCTCATTTTTTCCCGGTTGGTCTGAGGCAGCATCGCGTCCACATCCAGCTGAAAAAACCAGCACCGCTGCCAGGGCCAAGGGCCAATAATCCAGGCATTTCATGGCAGTTGAATCAATAATTGGCCCAAATCTCATAGCCATCGGCAAGGCGCAGGGCTTGGCGGCAACGGTGGCGGATTTCCGCCGCCAGCGGTAAAGCCTTGGGATCAGTTACACTGCCATAACCAGCTTCCTGGCAGAGCTTTCTGGTGATGCCGTGGCACTGGGCCACGACGTAATCCTGAGCTCCGCCCATTTCCCGCCAGGCGCTGAGCAAGGCCATGTAGGTCTTCAGGTTTTGACCATCTTTGCGGTCGGCCAAAGCCAGGGTTTTTCCGGCCAGAACATGGGCGTGAGCCAGCGATTTCATATTCTCTTTTTGGGCCTCGCATTCCTTGGGGATTTGCAGGGCGATCAATTCCAGTTGGTCCAAATACGGCTTGAGTTCCGGCGCAGCGGCGGCTTGTGCATGGAGATAGGTGATCAAATCTTCAACAAATCGTTGGTAGGTTTGAATGCGGTCCAAGTGGCATTGGACAAAGAAAATCATGTCGTCCACGGCCCCGGAGATATACTCTTTTTTCTCCACTTCCTGGCCGGCCTCAAAAACCGCCTGGATAGCCTCCGTGCAGCCACAGGTGCAGGCCCGGCGCACGCCGTCGCCGCCGCGACGATGGTGGGTGCGGAGTTTGCGCCCGGCGGAGTCGAGGATTGTCTCGGCCATGACCCGGCCCAAAGTTCCCTTGAGGATGTCCACCGGGGTGGCCACCGAAGCCGGGGTATCCCGGCCTTCCAGGAAATAAATGATCGATTCCCCTCGGGGCGGCACTTTTTTGCCCAGGTTGAGGAAAGCCTGTTCACCGTCGAACCAGACCGGATAACGATAAGTGCCGGGAACTCCACGCCAAATTTGGCCTTTGAAATCACGAAAGACGTAGGTGGTCTTGATCTCCGATTCATAGAGCTGGGTTTTCCACCTGGCAGGGAAGGGGCGTTGCCAGGGGATAACCACTTCTTTTTCCAAATAACCGGGAATGAGCTTTTCCCGATGCCAGAGGCCGGTGGCGGCCAGCACGGCGAGGAAGAAACTTTGCTGATCGTGGTCAAAATCAAGCGCTTCTATCCGGCGTTCGTTTGCCGCGCTGTTGCCGATCGTCAGCTTGACCTTTTGCCCACCCTGGGGCCAGGTCATTACCAGTTCCCGATCGCCACCCCGCAACAGGTTGACCAGGAAATTCTGAGCGGGCAGCCAGATCTCATCGGCAGAGGGATTGGTCTCCGCACTAAAAAGAAGATCGTCGCCGACGAAGCTCGGCGCCACCGCATAATCAATGGGGCTGGTGATCCGCAGGCCAGGCAGGTTCGGGCCTGGTTTGAATTCAATGATTCCGGATTTATCGAAACCAAGCTGGATGGCGGCCCCCGGTGATTTATCAGTGGCATACACGATTTCCAAAACGACCTGGTCGTTCGCATTCCGCACCAATACCGTGCGGATCATTTTGGGGGTGGTAATTGACTTAGGGGAGGGGAGCAATACCGCCACCGGTTGTCCAACTTGAGCGTTGGTCGAGGCCGCAGCCGAGGTGGGAGCGTTTGGATCCTTGGCGTAAACCACCACCTGGCCTTTGGCCGACCAACAGACTACAGCCAGATAACGGTTCTCCACGACGGCATCGCCTTTAAAGGCATATTCCCGACCGTAATATCCGGGATCCAGGCTGGCTTTGAGGGGATCCGTTTCCAGCGCCAGGAGGTTGCAAGGAACCACTTTCCATTGGGTGCGGTTATCCCAACTGACGGATTCGGAAAAAGGATTCTGGCTATCCCATAGCTGGACATTGGAAGCTGCTTCAGCGGCGTGACCGACAATCATTAGAGCCGCAGTGGCTATCCAGGTTAAAGTGACATTCATCCGCGGCAAGGAACGACGGATGGCGATGGTGGTTGATGGTTTCATGGTTGATCTGGCATTCGGGGCAAAAGACTATTTCAATGGAGCAGGCAGACCTTTTACCAGCGCCTGGTTCCAGGCGCTAAAGCGAAGGTTGTATGACCGATGCGAGCCTTTTTTGTCGCCATGTTCCCCGAGCGGCAATAGGACCACTTCCTTGGGCCCCCGCACCAGGTTCAGGGCGGCGAAAATCCCGGGGGGTGGACAGACGGTATCGATCAATCCCACACCCACCAGGATGGGACATTTTATTCTGGGAGCGAAATTGACGATGTCGAAATATTCGGCGGCATGGCGCACTTTGGCCTCATCCTTGCCACGGGTTTTCCAATACCACGACGGCCAGCCTGGAATGCGTTTGGCCTGGGGACCATTGAGATCGCAGCCCGCCGGGACACTGGCCATGGCGGCGGTGATTTTGGGGTGCAGGGCGGCGGTTAACAGGGATTGCAGACCGCCCTGGCTGCCACCCGTCACCACCAGCGTATGGCCGTCCCAATCCGGCCGTTCCGCCAGGTATTGAGTCGCCCGATAACAGGAAAGATACATTCGCAAAAAATAGCTGGTTTCACGATCATCGTTGCCAAGGGCGGGGTAATCCTGGAGAGGCCCGTTGGCTTGCTGGGTGTAAAATGACTCCGGCTTATCGATCGGCAGGTCGTGGGCGTTGATATTCAGCACCAGCCAGCCCTCTGCGGCGCGGTCCAGCACCCAGTTTTTTTGCAGGGGATAAACTCCGGCCCATTGAACAATGAGCAGGGCGGGCAATTTTTCACCTTGAACCGGCCGGGCCAACTGGCCGCGGATCCTGGAGTCCCGAATATTATCCATGGTGATATGGAAGTAGCTGATTTCCGGTTTGCCGGCGGTTGCTGGCTCCACCTGGGCATTCATCGGGACGGCGGCCAGAACCTTCAGTTGTTCACTCCAAAAAGCATCGAAATCTCCTGGTGGCGGCAGGGCAGGGGTGATTTTTTCGGGTGAAACCAAGGCGCCACCAAGGGCTTTCAGTTGCTTGCCATCCGCAAGTTTGACACTGACTTCAGCCAGGAGCCAGCCGGGATTTTCGAGCGCTGCATCGATTTGGCCTTTTCCATCAGACAGTGGAATGCTGCCGTGAGCGATTTCCGCCAGGCCGCCCAGTTTCAAGACAAAGTTGGCTTCAGGGATGGTGGCTCCCAGGCATTGAACATCCCATTGGATGTTTTGTTTGGGCTGGTAAACAGCCTGCTGGTTGCGGGGTGTGACCAACAACTCCTGGCCGCGAGAAAAATGGGCCAGGCACAGGCAGAGGATGGCGGCACTCCAGAGGCGGAAGCGAAACGAATTCATGGTGGAAAACAAGTGCGGTTAAAACTTGCGCCGTTGCACGGCTTTTTGTCCATCCGCTGGCGGAACAAACATATCCTGGCGCTGGAGCCCCAGGGAACGGGCCATGCTGAGTGAATAATCCAGCTTGCCCATGTTGGGATAACGGCCATTGGACCCTAAGGAAAATTTTGCGCCGGCCGCTTTGGCCGTTTTAAGGAATTCCAGCCTCGGGGCCTTGAAACTGGAGCTGATCTCCAAAGCCACACCATATTGGAGCGCGGCCCGGATGATTTTTTCCATTCGTTGCGTGGTCCAGAGTGTGTCGTATTCAGGCATCAAAGTGGCGGGCAGCCAGGTCAGATTGGCAAAAACATCCAGGGGCTCGGTGGCCATGATTTCAACGTGCCAATCCACGTAACGGTCCATGAATTTTTGTTTTTCGCCGATTTCAAATCCGGATTCCCACATTTTTACACGCTGGCCGGATGCATTGCGGATTGTCATGGCATCGGTGAGCACGTACTCCAAGCGGGCTAAAACGCCTTTGGAGAAGCAACTCATCCAGTCCACCCATTCAGCTTGAACTCCCTTATAAACCGGCTGGCCTTCAAGGCGATCCAAATATTGGGTGAGTTCCTCATCATTGCTCAACACCACGGGATATTTATTTTCCTTGGTGCCAGCGTGTTCCACGATCCCAAATTTGATGCCGAGCTGTTTGGAAAGTGCGACGACTTTATCCAGGGTTGAATTGTCGAGATGAACGTGGAGATCGGCCAAAGGGAAATCGAAAGCCGCGGTTTCGGTGGCTGCCCTTGAGTTGGCATACAAACCAGGCCCGGCAGCGCAGGCAACGGCCATCCGCCCGAGGAACGAACGGCGGGAAATTGTTTCAGGCATAAGATGTTTCGCAATAGGGGTTTTAGCCGACGAGCAGGATAGTCAGTTTTTTCGGGCCATGCGCCCCCAGGACCAGGATGCGTTCAATATCGCCCGTGCGGCTGGGGCCGGTGATAAAGGAAATGCAGCTGGGGAAATTAGCCTGGTATTTCTGGCGGATGTGAGCGAATGCGGCCGGCAGATCCGGCAATAGCTGTTCCGGGGTGGCGACCACGACATGGTGCGGAGGCAGAACGGAAAGGGCACGTCCACCGCAGCTGCGGCTGGTGATCAGGACGCTGCCAGTCTGGCCAATGAGCGCTTCACAGGCGGACAGGCCGGCCTCGCATTTTTCCAGATCGGCGGTGGGGCATGGCTGGTCGGTATAGAGCAAATCCAAACCCAGGTTCTGGCAGACCGCGTCAGTGGCCGCACAGCGATGGGTAGCCAGGCGGCGCCAGCTTTCACGGCGGGCGATTTCCTTGACCGCGGCCGTCGCCGCGGCGAAGTCTGGCAGGCGCACAAAGTCCGCCTTCAGACCCGCAGCGTTGGCGGCAAAGAGCTGGCAGTTTGCCTCGAAATCAGCTCCCGTTTTGGGAAGATACTTCCGGAAAGCGGCGGCATCGGTGGGGGCCGGCGAGTGGTCTCCGTGCAATTGCCCGGGAACTGCCGCAGGGAGGCGGAGCGCTTCACGGATTCGCCCCAGGATGTTTTCTTGAGTGGCCATAATCATGCGCCTTTTTGTTGATCGCGCCACCAGGAGCGGAAGCTGGTTTTAGCGAAAGGTGGCGTTTCGCGGGTGCGGGTCCAGGCTTTTACAGGGTCCACAGCGGTGCCTTTGACCAAAGGATGCAGCGGTTGGAAGAGCTTGCCCATGAACATGGCGAGCCGGTACAGCGCCGCACGGCGCATGACGATCGAGAAAGCGCCGAACATGAGCCTTTCGAGCCAGGATGGATGCGCCTGGGTGGCGTTGCGCCGGTTTTGGAGGAGATGGTGGTGCAAATCGATTTTAACCGGGCAGGCCTGGGTGCAGGCACCGCACAAGGAGGAGGCAAAAGAGAGGTGCTTCCACTCGAGCAAACCGCGCAGGTGGGGGGTAATCACCGAGCCTATGGGACCCTGGTAGGTGGTGCCGTAAGAATGGCCGCCCACATTGCGGAAAATGGGGCAGACATTCAAGCAGGCGCCACAGCGGATGCAATGCAAGGCGTCGCGCTGCTCGGCATCGGCCAGCAGGCGGGTGCGCCCGTTGTCCAGCAGGACGATATGGAATTGCTGGGGGCCATCGCATTCGTCAGCCGCCCGGGGGCCGGCATAAAGGGTGTTGTACCCGGAAATCAGCTGGCCGGCCCCGGCGGTGGCCAGCATGGGCAGGAACAGGGCCAGATCATCCATGCTGCGCATGATTTTTTCGAGACCCATTACGGCCACATGCACGCGGGGCAGGGAAGTGGACAAACGGGCGTTGCCCTCATTTTCCGTGATGGAAATCATGCCCGTATCGGCCACGCCGAAATTGACTCCGCTGATCCCCATATCCGCCTGGCAAAACTTTTGGCGCATCACCCCGCGGGCGATCATCGTCAATTGCTCGGGATCCTTTACGGGCGCGGCGCCCAGTTTTTGCTGGAAAATCTCGCTGATTTGATCCCGGGTTAAATGCATGGCGGGAAAGACCAGGTGGTAGGGGGCTTCATCCCGCAATTGCACGATGAATTCGCCGAGATCGGTTTCCACCACCTCGAATCCAGCGGATTGCAGGGCCGGATTCAAGTGGATTTCCTCGGTGGTCATGCTTTTGGATTTAACAATGCTGCGCACCTGGTTTTTGCGGGCTACTTCAACAATGTAATCCCGGGCTTCCTGTGCATCGCTGGCCCAAAAAACCACCGCTCCCCGGGCTTCAATATTTTTTACGAATTGAGCCAGGTATTGGTCCAGGTGGTTGATGACTTCGTATTTTATTTGGGCGGCCGCCTGGCGGGCGGATTCCCAATCCTGGAAACGCCCCTTGTTCTCATCGCGTTTGACCTCATAGCCGCTCAATGCCTTTTGAATCCAATGCCGGTGGGTCAAATCGCCAGTGTAACGAGTGGCTTCGCCTTTGAATTGCCGGGCTGCAGTAGTCATAACGAATGAGCGAGAACTTCCGCCAAATGGAGGCTGCGGATCGGTTTTTTCTGAAGGGTCAGCATGCCCTGGATGTGCATCAAGCAGCTGGAATCGTTGGAAACGACGTAATCCGCCCCGGTTTCCAGGACCGCCGAGCATTTGGAATCTCCCATGGCGGAGGAAATCTGTGGATACTTGACGGCAAACGTGCCGCCAAACCCGCAGCAGGTTTCAGCCGGTTTCAGCTCCAGGAGTTCCAATCCCCGGACATGCTGGAGCAAAACCCGAGGTTCATTTTTAACACCCAATCCCCGCAGCCCATGGCAGCCATCATGAAAGGTGACCTTCCCTTTGAAGGTGGCGCCAAAGTCGGTTACCCCGAGCCGGTTGACCAGGAATTGGGAGAACTCGTAAATTTTTGAGGACAGTTCACAAGCCTCCTGGTAGCGCGGCGTGTTTTGGAACAATTCCGGGTAATGGATTTTCATCATGGCCCCGCAGGAGCCGGAAGGGGTGACAATCACTTCGGCTTGCCGAAACACGTCCAAGGCGTGTTCCGCTACCGAGCGTGCCTGATCCCAGAGGCCGGAGTTGAAAGCGGGCTGGCCACAGCAGGTTTGCTGGTCGGGAAAATCGACAGCATGTCCCAGTTTCCGCAGGATTTTGACCACTCCCACCCCGACCTGGGGATAGAACTGGTCGATAAAACAAGGTATGAACAAGGTTGCTTTCATGGAAATAAACCAGCCGGCCCCTTCAATTTTGAAAGGGAGCGGACTGGGGGGCAAGCCTCTCCAGTCCGCCCAATAATCTTTAGTAAATGGAGTGACTGGATACAAAATTATACAGACCCGAAGGCACCTCTAAAACAATCCGGTTTTTCTCCATGCGGACGAATTGAATGCCAGGAATTTCCTTGATGGGTTTGCCACTTTCGGTCACATCCTCGGGGGCAAACGCGGGAATGATCACCGTGGCGGTGGTATTGGCCGGGATCAAGACTTCGAGAACCAAAGCGGATCCACTTTGTTTCCAGGTGGTTTGGATTTTTCCCCGAATGCTTTGGTAAGATACCTGTGCGTTTTCCACCCGGCCGCCGGGTTGCGGCGCTATGATAATTTTTTTGTAGGCGGGGCCGTTGTTGCGAATACCACCTATGTTTTCAACCATCCATTGGTAAACCGCCCCGAAGGAATAATGGGCGAAGGAATTCATGCCGGGATCTTGAAAGCCCTTATCAGGTGTCCATCCATCCCAGCGTTCCCAGATGCTGGTGGCGCCATGTTTTATGGAAAATCCCCAGGAAGGGAATGAATCATTGTGCAGGAGCCGGTAGGCTTCATTGATGCGTCCCGTTTTTTCCAGGACGAGCATCAAATCCTTCGTGCCGATAAAGCCGGTGGAAAGGTGCCAGCCCCGGTTTTGAATGTCCTCCACCAGGTATTGCGTGGCGGCGGCGTAATTGGTGGTGTCAACCAGGTCAAACGCCAGTGCCAGAACATAGCACGCCTGGGTGTTGCCTTTGATGCGGCCCTTTTTATCCACATATTCCTTATTGAAGGAAGTTTTTATCTGGTTATAAAGGTCGCGGAACCTGGCCACATCATCCGTTTTGCCCAAAACCTCCGCCGCGCGCGCCACCAGGCGCGTGGCACCGGCGAAATACGCCGTATAGATGACATCCTTCGGGGTTTCGGCTTTGATGGAAAGCCAATCGCCAAAGCAATGGTAGTTCGTAGGCGGCAGCAGGTTTTCGTTGCTCCGTTTTTTGCAGAAGTCGATGAAGCGGACCATCGAATCGTATTGGCGTTCCAAGAGGCGCTTGTCGCCATAGACTTCATAAATGGTCCAGGGGCAAATCACGCCGGCATCCGCCCAAGCCGGACCGCCATCATCTCCGGCGACTTTCACAGGGGCCACCATGGGGAATTGCCCATCGGCCCGCTGGCCATCGGTCAAATCGACCAGCCACTTGGTGAAGAAGGCCTGGACGTCAGTGTTCAAGGTGGCGGTGCGGACATAGACCTGGGCGTCGCCGGTCCAGCCGAGCCGCTCATCGCGCTGCGGGCAATCGGTGGGGATATCGATGAAATTAGCGCGCTGGGTCCAAAGGATGTTGTTGTGCAGTTTGTTCAGCATGGGGTCGTTCGTCTCGAAACCACCCGCCAGCGCAGTGTCGCTGCTCAAAGCAATCCCGGTGATGGTGTCTTCCACCGGGGCTTTGGAGAGGCCGGTGACTTCGACATACTGAAAGCCGTGGAAGGTAAACCGGGGCTCCCACAGTTCCACGCCCTTGCCATGACAGAAATAAACATCGGTGGCCTTGGCGCTGCGCAAGTTGGTGGTGTAAATGGTCCCATCCGGGTTCAGGCGTTCGGCATAGCGGAGGGTGATTTGCTGGCCTGCAGCGCCGGAGGTTTTGAGGCGAACTACTCCGGCAAAGTTTTGCCCCATATCCAGCACGTAAACGCCCGGTTTGGTTTCTTTGTAGGAGACGGGTTTTAACTGGGCGATCGTGCGTACCGCCGGGCCGGGGTGTGGCTGAACCAGCGGTTTGACTTCCGCCCCGGTGTCAACGGATTCCCATGCCTGATCGTTAAAGTCGGCGACCGACCAGGCAATATTCGCCAGGCGGGCGTCATAAGTCTCACCCATCAGGATGTCGGCGGCCAAGGTTGGACCCGTGGCGGCTTTCCAATTGGCGCCGCTGGAAACCACCGTTTTGGATCCGTCAGCGAATTCGATCAGCAGTTGGCCGCGAAAACGAGGATTCTTCCCGTAATGCTCCCGTTTGTGCCCGCCACCGATATAACCGCTATACCAGCCATCCGCCAAAACCGCTCCCATGATGTTCCGGCCCGATTTGAGGAGCGGCGTGACATCGTAGGCCCGGTAATAAACACGTTTGTTATAGTCGGTCCATCCCGGGTTGAGGCGATCTTCGGAAACGCGCGCGCCATTGAGGTAGCAATCGAACCAGCCGAGGCCGGTGGCAAATAAAGTGGCGCGTTTCAACGGTTTGGGGACCTGGAACAGGCTGCTGCGAAGCAATACCGGCGGCGGAGTGAATACCTCGTTGGCACTGAGTTGTCCCCAAGGCTGCACGCCATAGTCACCGATGACCTTGCAGGCTGGCCATTCGCTGGGGCCTATCTCGCGGGTATGCCAATTGGTTCCTGGCTGGTCCGTGGCGCGCCATTTGCCATCGGTGACCACTTGCACGGCCTTCTGGCCGGAAAGTTGGACGATGATTTTGGCGAGCAAACCGGCGGGGCTTTCCGTGGCGTTTTCGACCTGGACGGTCACCATGTTTTCACCGTTTTTGACGAAAGGGGACAGGTCGATCTGGTGGACGTTTTTCCAGCCATCGTTGCCGGCCTCAGTGGAGGCGGCCAGCTTGCCGTTGACGTTGAATGAAAAGCTGTCGTCGGCCGTCACCCACAAATCGGCTTTTTCCACCTTTTGATCCACCGGAAGCAGGAAAGTCGTCATGAAGACGCGGGCTGCCTTGGGGGCATTGGGCGTGGGATCGGCGGCAAACCAGATCCATTTGGCACCCTCCATGGGTGCCTCGGGAGTTTGCGCCTGGCGGGGCTTGTCGTAGCCAATCCACTCGGCTTCCCAATCAGAGGCTTCCAAAAGGCCCATGCCCCAGAAAGCGGGCTGGCTCCACGGGGAGGGTTGGTCATTTTTATCCCAGACCTTGATCCGCCAAAAGCAACGCTGGGCAGAGTGCAGGGGTTGGCCTGCGTAGGGCACCCCGATCGTTTCATCGCTCGCAATTTTCCCCGAGTCCCATAAATCGGCCACGTTGCGTTTTAGCTGGTCCGCGCTGGTGGCCACCTGGATTTGGTAGCCCGTCTGCGCTTGGCCCCGTTGGCCGGATTCAACAATCCAGCTCAACCGAGGACTGAGGTCGCCGATGTTCAACGGGTTCACCAGGTATTCACAGCGGAGCCCGGATGGAAACAGGTTGGCCTTGGAGGCCGCCTGAACCGAAAACGAAAGGGCCAACCCCAAGGCCGCTCCCGTCCAACGCCGAAAGATGGAACGATTCAACTTCATAAGACTCACCTTAACAGGTTTACCGGGATTGTTGAAGATTCAATTGCAGGGGGATTTTTGCGGCTGGTTTTTCCTCGGATTTCAATTTGTTGCCATAACCAATAGTCACCAGGGAGGTGACCAGGATCGCCAGACTGGCGAACAGCAGTGATTTGGTGCGCGAACTGGCACCTTTCCACTCCTGCATCACGATCCCGAGCAAGGAGCTGAAAATGATCATGCTCGACATGAAAACGGTCCAGCCCGCAAAAGCGAAGTCGCCACTTTTGGAATCAGCAATCTTGTAGCAGATAAACTGAAGGCACCAGATGGCACCGGCGGCGCCCGCAAAGATCAGGTTGTTAACCATGGGGGCATCCTGCCTGGTGTAATCACCCAAGGTTTTATTTTTAACGTTCAGGAAAAGGCACCAAAGGGCGTTGACGGTAAAACCGCCCAGCAAAACCACCACCAGCACGGGAATCCCTTTCCAGGTTTCCTGCGTTCCCATCAACACCGCCCGGGTTTCAATGTCGGCGCCAGCGCCCAGGCCAAAGGCCATGCCGGCACTCATGATGCCGGAAAAAAGGGCTACCAGGATGCCTTTTTCAAAATCGAATTCAGCGACGGAGGCCTTTTTCTGCGCCTCGGATAGCTCCCGCTCCTTGGACATGCCGGCGGCGCCGGTAACCACGATGCCCACCAGGGAAATGCCGACGCCAACCAGGGTGGCAATGCCCCAGTTTTTCGCCATCAGGGTTCCCAATTCTCCTTTGAAAATGGGGGGAATGAGAGTGCCCGCGGAGGCGCAAAGACCGCATCCAACCGCCAGCCCCAAACCGACCCCGAGGTAGCGGATCATCAGGCCCCACGTCAATCCACCCGCCCCCCACATGGCTCCAAACAGGAAACAATAGCCGAGGATGCTGGGTTTGGTGTTTTTGAGCAGGGTGATCAGATTGGGCGACACCGCAAAGGCCAACAGCCAGGGAACGAGGATCAAACCCACCACGCTGTAAACCATCCAGTAGCTTTCCCAGGCCCAATTTTTAACCTTTTTGAAGGGCAGGTAGAAAACGGCGCCAGTCAACCCGCCAATAATGTAGAGCAACATGCCCAGGATGGGGGCTGCTTCACTCGGGGTGGTCATATTCATATGCAGGTAATTCGATATGGGGTTTGATATAGAGGGTCGAAAAAAGGGGGGATGGCCGGCCCGAGGGGGCCGGCCATCCAAATATATCCGGATTATTGACGTTTGCTGGTCACCGCCGCCTCATAAGCTTTGACTTCTTCCATCCAAGCCATTCCCACGGGGACGTTTTGGGTGGTGCAATAATAATCCCAAACCGCGCCCAGCGGCAGAGTTTTGCACTCCTCCAGGAGGGCCAGGCGGGCGGTATGCTGGCCTTCCGCCTCCAGGCGGCGCAAATCATCGATGGGCTCAAGCATGGCCATTAAGAGAGCTTTAATCATGCAGCGGGTGCCGATGACCCAGGCCGCGATGCGGTTGATGGAGGCATCGAAGAAATCCAGGCCGATATGGGTCCGGGATAAATAATCCCCGCGCACCAATTCCTGAGCGAGCGCGAGCAGGTCGTCATTCAGAATAACGACATGGTCACTGTCCCAGCGCACGCCGCGGCTGACGTGGAGCAGGATTTCGGGTAGGAACGAGAAAACGGCGGTGATTTTGTCGGCGAGGCTTTCCGTGGGATGGTAATGGCCGGCGTCGAGGCAGAGGAGTTTGTTGTTTTTGACCGAATACCCCAGGTAGAACTCGTGCGAGCCGACCGTGTAACTCTCAAAACCGATGCCAAACAGTTTGCCTTCGATGGCGTCGAGATTCAATTTTGGGCTGATGGATTGGGCGAATACCTTATCCAGCGATTCCGCCAATCGTTCGCGGGGGCCTTTGCGGTCCACGGGAATGTCCTTATAGCCGTCAGGAATCCATACATTGGTAACGCACGGGGTGCCCAAGGCTTTGCCCATGGCGGCTCCGATTTTGCGGCAGGCGATGCCGTGTTCGATCCAAAAATTGCGGATGCCCTTATCGCTGTGGGAAAGGGTGAAGCCATCGGCTGCCTTGGGATGGGCAAAATAGGTGGGGTTGAAATCCATTCCCAAACCGAGCGACTTGGCCCAATCAATCCAGCCTTTGAAGTGCTCCGGCCCCAGTTCGTTCCGGTCCACTTTCTTGCCGCCCACTTCCGCATAAAAGGCGTGGAGGTTAAAACGATGTTTGCCGGGGATCAACGCCAGGGCTTTTTCGACATCCGAGCGGAGTTCGGCCGGGGTTCGGGCCTTGCCGGGGTAGTTTCCGGTGGCGGCCAACCCGCCGCCCAACTCTCCCTGTTTTTCAAAACCGCCGCAGTCGTCCCCCTGCCAGCAGTGCAGTGAAATGGGGGTTTTTGCCAGTTTTTTGACGGCGGCATCGGTGTCCACGCCCAGATCGGCAAAACGTTCTTTAGCCAGTTTATAGGCTCCTTCGATATTTTTTTTCAAATTACTCATAGGGCAATCTTTTTTGGATTTTCAGTATTCTGCAATTTTAGCGGTTCTGGTCAAGCGCATCCTTGACGATCGCGCCAAATAATAGCACAAAATTGCCAAAATGATTCGGTGGGGTTGGTTTTGTTGAGAGCTTTGGGTTTGGAATTGGAAGCGAGCGGGGAATGGCAGTTGAGATTCGAACGTTAAAAACATCAGATTGGTTCCAGTCGGACGGAGTACCCCTCGCCGTGGCCCGGCGCGATCCGCAGGAGCCGTTTGGGCTCCACGCCCATGAGTTTGCGGAAATCGTCCTGATCACGGGCGGGCATGGGCTGCATATCACCGGGACGGAATCCTGGCCACTGTCGGCCGGGGATGTTTTTGTGATTGGCGGTTCACGGCCGCACGATTACCAAAACATGGAAAACCTCTGCCTGATCAATATTTTGTTCCAGCCGGAAAAATTGCTCCTGGAGATGGCGGATCTGGCCACGCTGCCGGGTTATCATGCGCTTTTTACCCTCGAACCCGCCTGGCGGGCGCGGCACCAGTTCAAAAGCCGGTTGCACCTGGCTCCGGCGGAACTGGAAGTGGTTTCAGGTTTCGTGGATGAGCTGGATAAGGAATTGGCGGCCCGCACGCCCGGCTACGGTTTTTTTGCCACGGTGGCGTTCATGCAGATCATTGGGTATTTGTCACGTTGTTACAGCCGTACCCCCAATCCGGATTCGTGCTCTTTGTTGCGGATCGGGGAGGCGATCAGCCACCTGGAAAAACACTATAACAAAGCGATCCACCTCGACGAACTGGCGGGGATAGCCCACATGTCCAAACGCAGCTTCATCAGGGCTTTTCAGTCGGCTTTGGGCATTTCACCGATCGCGTATTTGATCCAGCTCCGGATGCAGCGGGCCGCCCATTTGCTGCGCCGCGACTCCGGAACGATCACCGAGGTGGCGTTCAATGTGGGCTTCAATGACAGCAATTATTTCACCCGCCAATTCACCCGCGTCTTTGGGATCTCGCCCAGGGAGCACCGGCGGCGGTATCATCGCGGGAAACAGGATGCCAAGCCGGCCCCCCTGGGGAGTTGATTTAAAATAAGGCGGGTGGCCCGGGAATTCATATGACAATCGAATTCCATTGACAACTGAAGTGGAAATGGCAGGAATATTAACATGGTCCGCTATGTAATACATGCTGTCAGCCTGGCCGCCCTGGTTGGCCTGGCTTCACAAGCCCGGGCGGAGGTGCGTTTGCATCATCTGTTTTCGGATAACGTGGTGCTGCAACAAGGCGTTGCTGTGCCGATATGGGGGCAGGCCGATCCGGGCGAAAAAGTGACGGTGGAGTTTCGCGGACAGAAGGCCTCGGCCATCGCCAAAGACGGGATTTGGATGGCGAAATTATCGCCGCAGAACGCCGGAGGGCCTTACAGCCTGAAGGTGGTTGGGCAGAACACCCTGGAATTGACCAATGTGGCGGTGGGCGAAGTGTGGCTATGCAGCGGGCAATCGAATATGGAGTGGCCTTTAGCCCGGTCCTTCCAGTCCGAGGCGGATATTCAAGAGTCTGACGATCCGATGCTCCGGTGCTTCACGGTTCCGAAATTGAAATCCGACGCGCCCGCCAGTGATATCCAGGGGACCTGGCAAGCCAGCAGCCCCAGCGCGGTCAGTAATTTTTCGGCAGTGGCCTATTATTTTGGGCGGTCTTTGCGGGCCGCACGCCGGGTGCCCGTGGGATTGATCCACGCCTCCTGGGGTGGTTCGCCAGCGGAAGCTTGGATGAGTCGGGCGGCCCTGGCCGCCAGTCCGGAGTATCAGGAAACCATCCTGGATGCATTTCCGGGAGCCGTTCAGCGTTACCAGGTGGATTTGCTGCGATGGTCACAGGAAAAGTCGGATTTGGAGCAGGCCGGGCGAAAGCTGGACCGGCCGCGTCCCCGGGCTCCGTGGTGTCCCGGGGAATTATACAACGGAATGATCGCTCCGCTGAAGCCGTTTGCGATCCGTGGCGCCATTTGGTATCAAGGCGAGGCCAATGCCGATCGCGCCTGGCAATATCGGAGGCTATTCCCGGATTTGATCCGCTCCTGGCGGCGGGATTGGGGCCAGGGTGATTTACCGTTTTTAGCGGTCCAGTTGGCGCCTTGGGACCGGGACTTGAAAAGGCCGCTGCCGGTCATCACCGCTGCGCCTGGTGAAAGCACCTGGGCTGAACTGCGGGAAGCGCAATTGCTGGCGGCCCAAACCATGAAAAACGTGGGGCTGGCGGTCATCACGGATTGGGGCGAGAAGGACAACATTCATCCCGTCCACAAAGCCCCGGTTGGCGAGCGCCTGGCTTTGCTGGCCCGCAAAATTGCCTACCGGGAGCGGTTGGTGGCCATGGGCCCCGTTTTTCAAAGGCAAAAAGTGGAGAAAGACAAGATTGTGCTCCAATTTGGCGAAATCGGGCGCGGATTGGAGTCGCGGGATGGACTGTTGAGTGGATTTTCCATTTGCGGTCCGGACCGGATATTCGTGTGGGCCAATGCGCGGATTCAAAAGAACCAGGTGGTGGTGCAGGCGCCGGAAATTCCGCATCCCATGGCGGTGCGCTATGGATGGGCGGATTACCCGGTGGTCAATTTATTCAACAAAGAGGGCTTGCCTGCCTCACCCTTCCGCACCGATAGTTTTCCAATGAGCACCGCTCCCAAGCAAACCAAGTTTTGACCGTGGGTTGGATCAGAACCATTTACGCCCTGGCGCAAGGCGCAAAAAGAGTGCTGGGTTCCGTGCCGGAAGCCAAGGCGGCGGCCTCACGGTGGCGCAACGTGCTTGAAAATGGGCGGAGCAGCCTGGCGGAGCGGGGCCAGGCCAAAGCCGAAGCGGGCGATGCCCAGGCCCAGTTTGATCTCGCCGAGCGGTTCCACGATGGCTTGGGGGTGGCGAAGGATTACTACCTGGCCGCTGAATGGTTCCGGAAAGCGGCCGACCAGGGGCATGCTCAAGCTCAATGCAATTTGGGAATGATGTATGTTATTGGACGTGGTGTGGTGCGGAATCACGCCGAAGCTTACAAATGGCTGACCCTGGCTGCCAACAGTGGCCACGCCCTCGCTCTGAAAATGCAGAAATCCACTCTGGAACGAATGGCCCCGGAGGAGATTGAGGAGGGCAAACGCAAGGTGGAAACTTTTTCACCTGAGCCTGCATGCCCAAAAGCAAACCGCCGGTGATTTTTTCACCGGCGGGAGCCAACCAACTAACCTAAACCAACCTGTTTTAAATCTTCCTTCGGGAGATCCGCTTTTTCACTCACCGAACCAAAACCTTCTGATAAGTTGGAAAGGTGAGCCGGCAAAATGTTCAAAAGAATTTCGGAATAATTTTCAGCGTGGCTGGAACGGCCAATCAGCCACCTTGTTACCACTCTGGCCGACCTGGCAATGGAAGGCTGCGGCCCTCCTTAAAGTGCTGCCAGACAGGATGTTCCATGTTTCAATTCTGGATGGCGGGGCAGTTTGCGGGGGGATGGGAACCTGCACCGGCCCTTCAAATGAACATTCAACAAGCCGAAAAGTGGGGAACCGCGGCAGAATGATCAGCCACCTTGGTTTGGATCAAGGGACCCGGTGAATAGGAATTGCTTGAAAACGTCTATCCTTGTGGGACATAACTGCTTCTATTAAGTTGAAGGTGGGAGTCAACAGACGGTGAACGGATCGGATCGAGGGTGTGACCATGACAGGCATCGGCTGATGACCAAACTGAAACCGGTTCCGCGAGGAATCGAAACACGGAGCGACCTATGAAAAAACCGACCTGGCTGGCGATAATATTTCTACTTTTAAGCGGAATGGTGGGATTGGTTTTGGCGCAGACTGAAAATGCCGGCCCAGCCATGCCTCTCGCGGGAGCCGAGCCTGGCTCTGGCAATCCGGTCACCACCACGGAGGAAGCGGTTACCACAACCGAGCAACCAGTGGAGGTGGAACGTGCGGATGGCAAATTGGTTTCTCCCGGGCTGGCTGAGATAGTAAAGCTGGCGCAATCCAATTTGGACGAGAAGGTGGTGATTGCCTTTATTGAAAACTCCAATATTCCTTACCAACCCACCGCTGAGGAGTTGCTTTATTTAAACGATATTGGCCTCTCCCCCAGGGTGGTGACGGCTTTGATCCAGCGGGGGAAGGTATTGCGGGAGGAAGCCAAACCAATTGTCGTCAATGCGCCGCCAGCCGAGCCAGCCAGGCCCAAGCCCCTCCAGCCCGCCACACGCCCGCCCGTGAGTTCGCCTGCCTCAGCCATGGTGGAAACCACTCCCACGGAGACCGTTGTTGAAACGGCGTCCCATCCGGACATCCTGGTTGAAACAACGTCCCATCCGAACACTGTGGCCGTAACCGAAACCGTGAGCGAGTCGCCAGCCTATTTCTACGACAACCTTGCCCCTTATGGGACATGGATCAATATGCCGGAATCTGGTTGGGTTTGGCAGCCGTCAGTTGCCAGGCAAAATGCTGCCTGGCGCCCGTATTTTGACCGCGGCCACTGGGTTTATACGGATGCCGGTTGGTATTGGATGTCTGATTACTCCTGGGGTTGGGCGCCATTTCATTATGGCCGATGGTGGAATCATCCTCAGCACGGATGGCTATGGCTGCCGGGTACCACTTGGGCTCCCTCCTGGGTATGCTGGAGACGAACCCCGGTTTACTGTGGGTGGGCCCCTTTGCCTCCCCAGGCGGTTTACGAGCCGGAGCAAGGATTTGTTTATCTGGGGGCCCGGGTCGGGGCTGAATGCGATTTTGGGATCAGCCTCGGGCACTTCACCTTCGTCCACTATAAGAACGTAATGGATCGCAACCTGCATTTGTATTGTCTGCCACCGCGGCAGGTGCAACCGGTTTTTGTGCAAAGCGTCGTCGTGAATAAATATGTTTGGGGCCGGGATAGGGTGGTTATGAATCAAGGTTTGGACCCCGCCCACATCAAGGCCTTTACCCGCGCGGAAGTCAAAGTGATTCCCATTCGTCCCGTGCCCCCGGGATCACCCGGGAAAGTTCGGGATCGTTTGGATCGCTCCGCGGGCGTTCTTTACCGTCCGCAATTGGCAGCTAATCCGCCACCGGTTCCCCACCTGGCCCCGGGGCGTAATAGCGCCGGCCCCGGACCGGGAATGAAGCCGCCGGCCGCCGGAGATCGTGGATCCACTGCGCCACGCCCACCGCAAGGTGGAGTAGCCGGCGGTCCCGGAGGAGGAACTCCTCCTCAAAAAGGAAGCCCACCCGCAGGCGCGCCAGTTATAGGGACCAGGCCGAATGTCGGAGGGAGTGATATCTCCGGAGGCCGGCCACCATTAGGAGGTTCCGGCGGGCCAGGTGGCCCCGGCCAAGCCACCGGTTCCACGACTCAGCCGGGAGCGTCAGATCGTCAACCGCCCGCGGTTGGAACCCGTCCAGCACCAGGCGGTGGCAATACCGGCACCGGCACGGCCCCAGCAGTGGGTTCCCGCAGGCCGGGTGGCCCGGGCCAAGCCACTGGTTCTACGACTCAGCCGGGAGCGTCAGATCGTCAACCGCCCGCGGTTGGAACCCGTCCAGCACCAGGCGGTGGCAATACCGGTACTGGCACGGCGCCAACGGTTGGTTCCCGCAGGCCGGTTGGCATGGGACAAACCGGTAGTTCCACAACTGCGCCAACGGCTTCTGATCGCCAATCGCCAGCGGTTGGAACCCGGCCTGCGCCGGTTGGCGGAGCCAGCAATCCCAGCACCGCTCTCACCGCTGGTTCCCGAGGCACAGGTGGGGCTAATCCCAATCCAGTAACAACCCAACCACCATCGGGCGGTTCCACGAAATCCCCAAGTTCCCCGCCAACCGCCTCCGCGCGACCGTGGCAGCAAACCATGCAGGATAATTCTCCCAAGCGGGTGGAAAGTCGTCCGGCGGCAAATGCGAGCTCACCTCCTGCGTACGGGGGGACACGCATCTCCCCGGGTGGTTCCAGCTCTCCAGATGCTGGGAGCGCTTCGCGATCTTATTCCACCGCTCCCGTGCGCGGTGGTAGCACATCGTCTGGGGCCTCGGCTCCGTCCGTAAGCCAGCCTTCCTATCCGTCATCCCGATCCTCGTCAGGATCCAGTGGATCCAGTTCCGGCACAGCGCCCTCGCGCAGCTATTCGTCACCCGGCGCGTCCTCCTCACCCAGCTACAGCCGGCCCTCGTCTCCTGCATCAGCGCCGAGCTACAGCACTCCTGCGACAGCTCCGTCCAGATCCTCTTCTGCTCCTACTGCTCCGTCGCGGGGTAACTCGCCCAGCATGGGAAGTGATTCCTCCCGTTCCGGTGCCCAATCCAGCCCGGCCGCACGAACCGCCCCCAGTTCGGGTAGCAGCACGAAGGATCCAAAAGAAAACCAGGATCGACGCCGGTAAAAACTTGGTGTAATATTGCCGCACATGAAAAATCATCGTTTGGTCTCGATGGCTTTGGTGGTGCTGGGTGGCCTGGGTTGGGTGCAGGCCCAGGAAACGGACGACCTCCTTTTTTCGACCGGATTTGAATTGGAGGAGGGCTACGATCCAGGCCTGACGCTGGCTGGCCAGAATGGCTGGCTGGCCCATGGAACGGGTGGCAATGGACTGGTGGTAAACTATTTCCCCGGCCAAGGGCAGCAAGCTTTTGTCGGTTTTACGGCTCCGGAGCCGGGCGATAATTTGTTGAACGTGTTTTATCCGTTCAACCTGCCGGGGAATGCCGATTTGTATTCGCGGCTGCGGTTCAGCACCACCATGCTCATCGTGGATTCCGGAAACCAGCATTACGATGATTTCCGCTGGAGCGTTTACAATAGCGATGGGATCAAGCTTTTCTCACTGGACTTCGACAACCGGGACCTGGCCATAGGTTATATATTGGACAACGACCAATACGTGATCACCAACGCCCGATTCCAGACCAACACGGTTTACGGCCTGTCCATCGACATGGACTTCAACCGCAATGCCTGGTCCGCCCGTCTGGATGACCAGCCAGTGGTGCTTTCCGCGCCCATTGCCACGCGGGGGCAAGCCTTGAACTTTGGCGATGTGGATGCGGTTTGGTCCATTCGCAATCCCCAGCGGCCTGGTGATAATTACATGTTGTTCGATAATTTCAAATTGCTCTCCCTGCCTCCGGAGCCGCAGCCGAAACCGTTGCCCAGCCTGGCCGTGCTGGCCAAGCTGGAAGATGGTTCATTCCTTTTAAGCATACGGGGTGAGCCGCTGGCCACCTACGCGGTGGATGTGACCACCAATATGGTCCATTGGATTCCGCTGGAAACCAACCGCACCACTGCCGAAGGGGTTTTCCTCTACAAGGATGTGACCGCTTCGATGTTTCCCTCAAGCTATTATCGCGCGCGTGCCACCGAAGCGGCCGCCAGCGGAAAATAGCCGGGCCGGCCGGATCCTGTATTGGCGGCCGCAGGCAAAACCGTGCATAACTCGCGGAGCCGTGCGTTTGGCAATGACTTCCATTTTTCATCAACCATGATCCTCAGCCGCCGTTCCTTCATCGCCGCCAGCCTGGCCTTGGCCGGTGGCAAGTCGCTCGGGGCCATCTGTGCGTTTCCCCAAAGCCGTGGCTCCGTGGCCCGCCAGTATCACTGGTCCATTTCCACCCGGGCCTTGGAAAAGGATCCGGAATTGCTGGATATAGCCCACCAGGCCGGCGTATCGGAAATCTGGCTGGCGGCCTTTTTTTACGGCCACTGGCCTTTCACTCAGGAATCGCTGGGCCAATGGGCGAAACGGATTCGCCAGCTCGGGATGGCGGCGCAGTTGATCAACATTCCGCTGGGGCATCCCATGATGAATCCCGGAGCTCAAAAAGGGGGCTCCCTGGCGGCTGAGTTCAACCTGAACAGTCCGCCCGACCATTGGCGGCTGGGGAAAACAGAGTCCGGCCAGCCGTACAGCGGAGTGTCCTTGCATGAGCCGGCCACCGCCGAAAACGTGGACGCCTTGAAACGGCTGAAACATTTGCGGGCGAAACGGCTTTTCCTGGATGACGATTTCCGCCTGGCCATCAGCCCGGGCCGGATCGGCGGCTGTTTTTGCGGTTGGCACCGGGAGCGGTTTTTACGCCAACACGGCTGGAATGAACACCAATGGTCGGACTTGCTGCTGGAGATCAAGGACCGGCGTTATTCCAGGTTGGTGAGAGCCTGGATCACAGATGTCTGCGATGACCTGACCCACTGCTTCCGGGCCCAGGCCGCCGCCGCTCCGGAAATCCAGCTGGGGCCCATGATCATGTTTATGGGTTCAGAAAAGGCTGGGATCCGGCTCACGGATTATGCGGGGGTGCCGGTCAGGGTGGGGGAGGGAATGTTTGACGACCGGTCGTTTGGAACGGCCAAAGGCAAAACTGACGAATTATTCAGCGCGCTCTTCCATCGCCGGTTTATTGCCCCCAGCTTGAGTTGGAGCGAAACCACGGCTTATCCCTGCGACCAATTATCCGCCGCCCATATGGCCGCCAAGTTGGTCGTTTCCACCCTGGCGGATGTGCGTCACACCCTGTTCATGAGCGGATTGGATCCGTTCCCCAAGGCCCATTGGGAGCGGCTGGGGCCGGAAATGCGGCGCCAGGCCAGTTTCCATAAAATCCTCGCCGGGCACCGCCCGCGGGGTCCCTTCAAGCACTATTGGGGGGAACGGGAACGGTGGGTGGGGGATGACCGCCCATTCAGCTTGTTTCTGGCCACGGGTGTGCCTTTTGAAGTGACCAGCCAGCCGGCCGCCGGCGGATGGACCTTTCTGGGAAATTTCGATGCGCAAGCGGTTTCCGAGGGGCAACTGAAATCCCGGGGCACGGTTTTCATTTGCCGTCCGGAAGTGGCCGGGGCGGCCACCCTTGGGCGGGCCGTGCCCGAAAGCCTGGAGGGATTGTTCGAATTCAAGCACCAGCTGCGGCAGCAACTGGCCTCAACACCCCACCTCCTGGAGGACGCCCCCGCGGTGTGCGCCTGGTATCCTACCGCCCATTCGGTTTTGTTGTGGAATTTGACGGCCGCGAAGCGGACCTTGACCGTCACCCTGAAGGGCCGGCAATGGCCGGTGGAGGTTGGCCCGCTGGGGGCCGAATTGCTGACCCACTCCGCCTTCTCCCGCTCCCGGTGATTATAAAAATCGACTGTTCTCGTAATGGCAGGTGTGCTATAACGATGTATGGTGAGAAATCGGCAGGCATGCCATACAAATATGAAAAAGCTCAAAAAAGACGAAATCTACGATAACCTCGGCAAATTTTTGCGGGGCAAGGGGATTGAACTGACCGACGGATCTTTTTCCTCCCGTCTGCGCCAGGGCTGCTCCATCCTGACCAACAGCATCAACTTTGCCCAGGACAACCTGGGCAAAGCGAAAGCGCAGATTGATGGCAAGCTGGACCGGATGCGGCAGATCATTCACGATAAAACCGCGCCCAAGCTGGCTCCAAAACCGGCCAGCCCTCCGCCCAAAGCGGCTGCCAAACCCAAGCGTCCGGCTAAAAAGGCGGCTCCCAAAAAAACCGCCCCCGCCAGGAAAAGCAAGGCTTCCAGCGCCAAATAGGGACTTCATTCCTCCGCCAGCCAATTCGTCTGCCTGGGGAATTTCCCCTTTCCTTTGGGGGGTGGATTAGTTTATTATCCCTTTGGCTGCCATCCGGGCGGTGCTGGCCGGCTGGAAATCGGTATTGGCGGGTTCCGCAGCCGGGGAAAGGAACTTCCAGCCGCATTAATGCTGGTTTGTAGTATGCTATTGGCGGAAACCCGAGAGCGGATTCTCAGGAAATGATTGTTCAACGGAAGGAAGCAATATGGCCCAGGCAGTAATGGATCCCGAAAAAGTCCGGCGGTTCGCCGATGAACTGAATCGGTTCAACGAGGATCTGCAAAACCGGATGGTTTCCTTGCAGGCGCGTTTTGCGGCTTTGAGCGACGCCTGGCAGGACCAGGAACACGCCAAGTTCGCCGAGGAGTTCTCACAAATCATGAAATCGCTCAAAAAATTTGTGGAGGCGTCGAACCTGCAAACCCCTTTTCTCCTGCGCAAAGCCCAGCGGATCGAGGATTATTTGCGTCAGCGCTGATCTGCCGTGGCTGAACGCGCTCAAGTCGCCTCCCTGGATGCCCTGGAATCCTTCCGGGCGGGGCTGATTGTTTTCCTGAGCAAAGCGCGGCCCGCGCTGGAAGACATCTGCGACGAAGTCCGGCGCACCCGGAGCTGGCTGGAAAGCGACCGGCGGGTTTATTGGGAAAACCAGGTGAGAGTGCGGAGCCGGGAGCTGGAGCAGGCCCGGCAGGAGCTTTTCGGCGCCAGCCTGTCCGGCCTGCGCCAGCCGACGGCAGCGCATCAAGCCAACGTGGCCCGGGCCCAGGCGGCTCTGCGGCAGGCGGAGGAAAAAGTGCAGCATACCCGCCAATGGATCCGGGAGTTGGAGAATCAAACCCTGCCGCTGACCAGGCAGCTGGATCAATTGAACTCCTTTCTCGCGGCCGACCTCGTGCATGCGGTGGCTTACCTGGAGCAGATCCGATCCACGTTGGAAGCCTATACCCAAATGATGCCAGGGGCAGCTTTGGTCCATCCTGCCGCAGCCGGCGGCACTTCCGAGGGCGCTCCCGGTGCCGACGGCGCGCACCAGCCCCCGGCGGGAACAGAGGTCCCCAAGGTCTGAACGCCGGTTATGAGTCTTAATGCCAATCGCGCCCGGCTCTCCGCCATCACGAAAAACCTGTTGCTCCAATGGGAGGAAACAAGGAATTATTGGCGGGACGCACGCGGCGGCGAGTTTGGGAAAAAATACATCGAACCGCTGGCCCAACAAATGGAAAAGGCGTCGGTGATTTGCGAGAAACTCGACAGGATAATTGCCAAAGCCAGGAACGATTGTGAGTGACATGCTGGGAATTGAGGAACTCCTCGAGCGGCTGGATCAATTGAAGGGGGTGATCGGCACGTTCGCGGCGCGGGAGGAAAAACTGGCCGCGGAATACCGGGCCAAGCTGGCGGCGGTAACCAAACTTCACGAAACTACGGCCTGGAACCTGGCCAGCCAGCTGGACGAGGGCTTGGCCAAAGCGGAAGCGGACTTCCAGGCCGAAGCAGAGCGCCGCCGAACCCGATGCGAGAGACGGCAGGAAATCATCCGGAAAGCCGCCAAAAGCAGCCTCAAACAGTCCCGGGACCGGCTGGAGCAATGGGAGGGACGCCGGAAATTCCAGATTCAGAAGGGTTTTCTTGAACTGGAGCGGCGCCGGGAGGCGGACCTGGCGCAATCCGCCGCGCAATTGACGGATTTCCAGCGGCAAACCGAGGAGCAGCGGGAAGCCATTCACGCTTTGGATTTGGAAACACTCCAGGTTTTTCGTGGTTATCCCCGGTTTCGCCGGATGCTGGATCCCAACCACCCATGGCCGGAACCCGACCTGGCCGCAGACGAACATCAGCTCATCGCCCAAGCGCAAAAACTGCAGGCGGCCACCCGGGACCAATTAAAAGCCCATCGGCGCCTGGTGCTGCCGGCTGTTTTCCGGAGGCTATCCATCGGCCTGTTGTTGCTGTTGCTGGCACTGGGCCACGCGGCCGTCGTGCCGCTCGCCCAATACTACCATTGGTTTCCAGTGACCTACGGGCAGACGGGGTGTTCCCTGGGCGCCGTGTGTCTGCTCGTGGGATTGCTTTATTGGCTGGGGGGACACCAGGGCGCAAAGAGTGCCCAGGCGATAGCCGGGAACCTGGCCTGGCTGTACCGCTTGCTGGAAGCGGGCCTGGCCAAGGCCGGTACCCGCCACTTGCGGGACCAGGAGCGTATTACCCAGGATCACCAAAAAGCCAAATCCACCCTGGATCAACAGTGGCAGGAAATCCTGGAAGAAGCGGACAGGCGGCGCGAACGCGAACCCCGGGAAATCGCGGAGCGGGAACAGCGGGCACTCCAGCGGAATGAGCGGTATTTCCAGGGGCAAATCGGCCGGCTGGAAGCCAATAAAACCGCTTTCGTGAGCCAGGCGCGGCAATCGGCAGAGGTCCGGCAGGGGAGCACCGCTCGGGAACGGGAGGCGGCCCTGGCCCGGCTGAAGGCGGAGCACCAAGCCCAGTGCCAGGCACTCGCGGAGGAAGGGCAGGCCAGCCTGGGTTCCATCTGGGAAACCCTGCAAAACAACCAGCGCGCCGCCGCCCGCTTTTTTCCGCCATGGAACGATTCCGGCTGGGAACAATGGACGCCGCCGGCTGCCTTCGGCGAGTTTGCCCGTTTCGGGCGCCTGGAGGTGGCGATCGAGCATTACGCCCAGCTGGGCGTGGCGCCGCGAACGGTGACGCTGCCGTGCCCCACCGAATTCGAAGTCCCCTTGCTGCTCGCCTATCCCAGGCAGGGATCGGTTTTGTTTGAAACCCATAAGGATGGGGCGGCTGAGGCGGTTCAGTCCCTCAACAACATCGTTTTCCGGTTGTTGTCCATGTCGCCCCCGGGCCGGTTGAGCTTCACTTTGTTTGACCCCGCCGGGCTGGGCCAGAGCTTCGCGGGCCTGATGCATTTGACCGACTACCTGGAGAGCCAGGTCAACAGCCGGATTTGGACCCAAACGGCGCAGATGGAGGAGAAGCTGGGCGAGTTGAACGAGCACATGGAAAAAGTGATCCAGATGTACTTGCGCAACGAATATGCCACGATCTCCGAATACAACCGCCAGGCCGGTTCCATCGCGGAGAAATATCATTTTGTCGTGGTCGCGGGCTTCCCGGTGAATTTCAGCGAGACCGCGGCGCGCCGGCTGCTGAACATTGCCGCCAGCGGCGCGCGCTGCGGGGTGTTCCTCCTGGTGCATTGGGATCACCGCTTTGCCCTGCCGCACGATTTTGTGCCGGATGAGTTGCGGAAAAACTGCCTCTGCCTCACGGGCTCGGAATTTGGCTTCACGCTGGCTGGCCGGCGGCTGCCGGGAGCCAGGCTCTTTCTTGACGCACCCCCTTCACCCGAGTTCGCCACCCGGTTTTTGAAAAAAGTCGGCCAATGCGGCCGGGACGCCGGCCGGGTGGAGGTGCCGTTTGACCAGGTGGCGCCTCGGGAGTCGGAAATGTGGACGAGGCCAACCACCGACGAACTGCGCGTGGCCATTGGGCGTTCCGGGGCGACCAAGTTCCAATACCTGGCCATCGGCAAAGGGACCCGGCAGCACGCCTTGATCGCCGGGAAAACCGGCTCGGGCAAGTCCACCTTGCTCCATGTGATCATCACCAACCTGGCGCTTTGGTGCAGCCCGGAACAGGTGGAGTTCTACCTGGTCGATTTCAAGAAGGGGGTGGAATTCAAATGCTATGTGAACCGGCGCCTGCCTCACGCGCGGGTGATCGCGATCGAAAGCGACCGCCAGTTCGGCTTGAGCGTGCTGCAGCGGGTGGATGAGGAACTGCAACGCCGGGGCGATCTGTTCCGGCGGTTGGGCGTGCAAGACCTGGCGGGCTACCAGCGGGCCGGCGGCACGGAGCCCATCCCGCGCAGTCTCCTGATCATCGACGAGTTCCAGGAATATTTCGTGGAGGAGGACCGCGTTTCCCAAAGCGCCGCCCTGCTGCTGGACCGCATTGTCCGGCAAGGCCGGGCTTTCGGCATTCATGTCCTGCTGGGTTCGCAAACCTTGGGCGGAGCCTACACGCTGGCGCGGGCCACCCTCGGCCAGATGGTGATCCGGGTGGCGCTCCAATGCAATGAGGCGGATGCCTATCTCATCATGGACGAAAACAACGCCGCCCCGCGGTTGTTGTCCCGGCCCGGCGAGGGCATCTATAATGATGCCGCCGGATCGCTGGAGGGCAACAGCCCCTTCCAAACCGTCTGGCTATCCGACGAAACGCGCGACCGCCACTTGGCCCGGCTCCAAGCCCAGGCTCGGCAGTGGCCGCGGCCGCTTCCCGGCCCCGTGGTTTTTGAAGGCAATTCCCCCGCCGATGTCCGGGAAAACGTGGAATTGGCAAAAATCATGGAGAGCAAGCCGGTGGCCGTGCCCACCGCGCCCCGCGTTTGGCTGGGTGCCCCTAATTCGGTCAAAGGTCCGACGGAAGCGCGTTTCCAACGCCAAGGCGGGAATCATCTCCTGATGGTGGGGCAGCGCGACGAGGCCGCGCTGGCCATCGCCGGGATCGGCCTGGTTTCGCTGGCCAGCCAATATCCCCCCGGCGGAGTGCGCTTCATAGTGCTGGATAGTTCCCCTCCCGGCTCGCGGCAGCGGGTTTTCCTGGATCGCGTCCTTCAGGGGATTTCGCACCCGGTCCAGCGCCCCATGGCCCACGAACTGGCTGGGATTTTCGGTGGCTTGGCGGAGTCGATGAAATCCGGCGAGGGGCTGGCTCCCGGCGCGGAGCGCCCGGCCACATTCCTGTTTGTTTTGGGTTTGGAGAATTTCAAAAAATTGCGCCAGGAAGAGGAATTCAGTTTTTCGCTGGAGGACCGCTCGGAAGGGCCCAATCCAGCCAAGATACTGCCGGAACTGATCACTGAAGGCCCCAGCCTGGGGCTGCATTGCCTGATCACTTGCGATTCCTATGCCAATGTGAACCGCTTTCTGGGCCGGAAGTTGACCAGTGAAATTTCCCTGCGGGTGGCCTTCCAAATGAGTGCCAATGATTCCGCCAGCTTGCTGGAAAACGCCGACGCCGCCAGCCTCGGCCTGCACCGCGCCATCTATTACAACGAGCGGGAAGGTTATTGGGAAATGTTCCGGCCTTACGCCCTGCCGGGCGGTGATTGGCTGGAAAAGCTGGGGCACTGGCCCGTTCCTCCCACCCAAAGCGTGTAGCCGCCGTCGTGAGGTGAAAGCGCCGCTTTGGCCCAGCCTCCATTACCCATCCCGGATTGATGCGCCTTGTTTGCCTCAGAAATCGCAAACTGTTAATCCCGGTTTCCCTATCCGTGTAATCTGCGTGATCCATGGTTTATTCCCTCCTCATTTGTTGTGCTTTGCGTCCTTTCCGGGCCTGGTCCTTTCCCTCGGTCAGCTCTACGCGCATGAATCTCTGTTCCTGGGCACGAAGCGGCAACTCAGGCCGCCTCCCATCGGCCCGAAGATCGAAAGCCTGAATAAAGATTCCTGGAGAAACCGGATTGCATTATGCCGGGCATATTGATTACCAATGAACCGTGCACGTTGGGATAATAAGTGATCGGGTTGCCTTTTGGCGATGCCTGGCCTGCCTGCTTGGCCTGCTGGGAGGGTGGGACTGTAGCGCCAAGGTGCCTTCCTCATGCCTGGGCGGCAAAGCCTTGCCGCCTGGTTGCTTTTGGAACCTGAACCGGCGAACCGACAACGACTCGGGCACCAGTTTCAGGGTCGATAGTCTGAACCAGCTGACGGGCGGCCCCACCAGCTGGTACACCAACGACAACAACGGGAACCTGACGGGGCAGGTGAACTATTATGCCTACGGTTACAGTTACGACGACGTGGACCAACTGGCCAGCGTGATCTTTTCGGACATTTCGAAGTCGGATTGTTGGTTCACCATGGTTCAACTTTCATAAGCCGCGTGGAACAGGAGGCGCAGATAAATACTCGATTCAATCATTTGCTGGGAGGTGTTTGGCGACGGGGGGATGCCGACTGAATTATGGGAACGCATTGTCAAAGCACGCAAAGTGATCTGTAGCCTGTGAAAACGAATCATGGTTGGTTGCATTTTTTCGTTAAGTCTGCGGTTTTTTTCGCCGTTCTTATCGCGATGTATGTTGCCTCCTATTTTATATTGATGGCTCGCAACGTGGCGGCGGTGGACCAGTTTGGAAACGTCCAATTTCAGTCGGCGTTTCGGTTTGGGCAAACGGTTGGTCGAATTCAAAAAGGCGGTCCAGATGCGGTTGAAGTCTCCATATTCAACCACCTTTATTTTCCGTTGGACATGGTCTTTTACCGGCTTTCACCGACGAATTCTTGGAATCAGATCAAGCTTCCATAAACGAGTTGATTCGTGTTGATTGGTGTAAACCACCAACAAGCCTATCGCCTTTTTAACTTGCCGCCGGGCGGTCTCACAGAGGGTGTGCAAGATGGAATGATTTTCCAAGCCGTGATCCGAGCGGGTGCGTTGAATCAGCATCGGGCGCAACCTCAGTCCGGCTGGATTATTGGTAGGTGGGACCCGCCGCCGCCGGAAGCATGGCAATTCCCCGCTGGCCCGGGCTTTCAGTTATCATCCGGCTCACAGCCAGCTCGGCCCGATTCCCAATGGCGCCGGCAAAGGCACCTGTTCTTACCTATTCTAACCTTGAGACTTTCGATTGGGTTCGGCAGACTCAGGTGAAACAGAATGAGCATTCCCGGATGAAAACGACCGCCATACAGGGCAATCTGGACCGGCCCAATTGGGTGATGGTCTTGGCCAACACCGGAGCGCTGGCCAGTTCCGGTTGCGGCCGCCAGGTTGCCAACCGGCGCACCAGTCCGGCCTTGGCTGGTGGTTTTTACCCGCTCCAGCAATACGACACCTTGGGTCGGTTACAGCCGGGGAAACCTCCTGGCACAGCCGATTTCCCCAAGTGGCCGAAATCCGGAATCCGATCCCCTGAAACCCTCAAAATCACCGTCCAACATGAATAAAGCCATTTTTTGGCCGATTTTCGCCTTGGCATCCGCGCTGGCGGCGGCTGAACCCAAGCCGGGCGATGCCGATTATCCGGCCGCTTCACCCACTGCCCGGCACGAGGAGAAAGTAAAAGCGGTTAAATCCGGGGACTACGACCTCGTGCTGATTGGCGATTCGATCACCCACACCATCGGCGAACTCGGCGGAAAATACGAGCCGCTGAAGGCGGTTTGGGACAGGCATTTTGCGCCACGCCGTGCGATCAATCTCGGCCATAATGGCTACCGAACCGAGAACATCCTTTGGAACCTGCTCCACGGGGAACTCGATTTTGCCCGCTCGCCGAAGGTATTCATGATCCTGATCGGCACGAACAATACCGATGACCGGCATTTCCCCAAAGTCCATACGCCGGAGGAGGTTTTCGCGGGCACCAAGGCGATTGTCGATCTGATCCGCCTGCGCCACCCAGCGTCCAGGATTCTCCTGCTGCGCATATTCCCGCGCGGTGGGGACCAGGAGCAGGGGATCAGCCCGCCGGCATTCAATTCCTCCGCCCAATGCATTGAGACCTGCCGCCGCGCGGGCGAGCTCACCGCCCAACTGGCGGATGGCCGGCAGGTGTTCTGGCTCGATATCAACCAGGTGTTCCTGCGCCCGGACGGGAAAATCAACACGGACCTGATGTGGGATTTGCTGCATCCCGGGCCGGCGGGGACCGAGGCCTGGGTGCAGGCGGCGGAGCCGATGCTGGCGCAACTGATGGGGGATCAGCCCATTGTGGATGCCCCATCCGCCCGCGGGCTGGTGGCGCGCCTGCTCCCCGGACAGGCGCAAAAGTTCGTGCTGGAAAACATCCCCAAGGATCCGGCGGGCGATGTTTTTGAAATTGAAACCCGGGATGGGCGCGTCATCCTGCGCGGCAACAACGGGGTTTCGCAAGCCTCGGCGTTGAATTGGTATTTGAAGCATTATTGCCACTGCCAGATGTCGCTGTGGGGCAGCAACCTGGCGCTGCCGGATCCGCTGCCGGAGGTTCCGGGCAAGGTCCGCCAGGTGAGCCCGTTCAAATACCGTTATTACCTGAATTTCTGCGCTTTCAGCTACAGCCTGCCGTGGTTCGACTGGGCCCAGTGGGAACGTTTGATTGATTGGATGGCTTTGGAAGGGATCAATATGCCCTTGTCCGTCACCGGCCAGGAGGCGATCTGGCGCAAGGTTTACCATGACCTGGGCTTGACCGACCGCCAGCTGGAGGAATTTTTTGTGGGGCCCGCCTACCTGCCGTTCGGCTGGATGGGGTGCATCGACGCCTGGGGCGGGCCGCTGCCGCAAAGCTGGATCGACCGGCACCTGGCGCTGCAGAAACGGATCGTCGGCCGCCAGCGGGAACTGGGCATGACGCCCGTGCTGCAAGGTTTCACCGGTCATGTGCCGGCCGCCCTCACCAACGTGTTTCCCCAGGCCACACTGCACAAACTGCCTTCGTGGTGTGACTTCCCGCCCACCCGTTTCCTGGATCCCAGCCAGCCGCTGTTCGTGGAAATAGGCCGGCGGTTCATCGCGGAGCAGACCCGCGAATTTGGCACCGATCATCTTTACGCCTCGGATACCTTCATTGAAATGCCCCCCCCGAGCAATGATCCACCCTTTCTGGCGGCCATGGGTAAAGGGGTTTACGAGGCCATGCGGGCGGGAGATCCCGAGGCCATCTGGGTGATGCAAGGCTGGGTCTTCCACAATGCGCCGCAGTTCTGGAAGCCGCCCCAGGCCAAAGCCTTGCTGGGGGCGGTGCCGGATGACCGGATGATCCTGCTGGATCTTTATTGCGAGCAAGCTCCGGTTTGGAGCCGGACCGAGGCGTTCTACGGCAAGCCGTGGCTGTATTGCCTGATCCAGGATTTTGGCGGGGTGGTGAGCCTCCACGGCGGGCTGCCGCAAATCGCGGACGCCCTCCAAGCCGCCAGAACCAGCCCGCAGCGCGGACGCTTGTCGGGCATCGGTTTTGTGAACGAAGCGCTGGGCTACAATCCCGTGGTGAACAGTCTCATGGGTGAAATGGCCTGGCGGGCCGCCGCCCCGGACCTGAAAAACTGGGTGCCGGAATTTGCCCTCAGCCGCTACGGGCGGCTGCCCGCCGCCGCCGCGGAGGCCTGGAGCACCTTGCGTGAAACCGCCTACCAGGAGCCCAACCGCACCGACTCCCTGGTGTGCAACCGCCCCGCCTTTTCCGGCCGGCCGCAGTGGGCCGTCGCCGGCGCACCTTACGAAAAATCCCGCCTGGCCCAAGCCTGGCAGAAACTGCTTGCCTGCGGTGGCGAGTTGGGGGGCGTGGATGCCTACCGGTTTGATCTCGTACACGTGGGGCGGCACGTCCTGGACAGCCTGGCCGCCATGAAGCTCCAGCGCGTTGCCCGGGCCTACGAGCTCAAGGATCGCCCGGCTTTTGGCGAGGCCACGGCCCGGTTCCTGGAACTGCTCCGCGACCTGGACCGGTTGCTGGGCACCCGCGAGGAATTCCTCCTGGGCCGCTGGCTGGCCGATGCCCGGCAGTGGGCGGGCAATGACGAGGAACGCCGGCTCTACGAGTGGAATGCCCGGAACCTGATCACCCTCTGGGGCCCCCGCGATGGGGTGCTCCACGAATATGCCCAGCGGCAGTGGTCCGGCCTGATCACCGGATTTTACCTGCCGCGCTGGGAGCTGTTTTTCCGGCGGATGGGCGCGGCCTTGGAAGGCGGGGCGGCGTTTGACTCCGGAGCTTTTGAACAGGAGGTCCGCGACCTGGAGGTGCGGTGGACCCGGGCCCGGGAAACTTATGCCACCGCGCCCCAGGGGGATCCGGTGGTCCTGGGGCGCCAGCTCTGCGAAAAATATCTTCCGGATTTCACCCCCAACGCGGTGAGCCTGACCACGGGCAAGCCGGCCACCTGTTCGGCGGCCCTGCCGGGACATCCGGCCAGCCTGGCCAATGACGGTTTCAGCAACAGCACGGAAGCGTATTGGGCCACCGACGTCACCCACGACCCGCAAGCCTGGTGGCAGGTCGATTTCGGGCAGCCAACCCGGATCGGCCGGGTGGTGGTGGTGGGTTACTACGGCGATCGCCGCCATTATGGTTTCAAATTGGAAGTCTCCCACGATGCCCGGCAATGGGAGTTGGTGGCCGACCGCCGCGACCAGAAAGAACCCGCGGCTGAGGAGGGGTATACCTGCGTTTTTCCACCGCGCACGGTGCGCTATTTGCGCGTGACCCAGACCCTCAACTCAGCCAATACCGGCCGGCATTTGGTCGAAGTAATGGCGTTTGAAAAGTGAAAACCGGGTGCCGCGGCCCCTGCGGAATGGCGGCGCAACGATTCCTTGGCCAGTTGCTCGCCGCGGTGGCGTGCGTGCTGCTGGCCGCCCCGGCGTTGGCTCCGGCCCAAAGCCGGCGGCCGTGGCGGGTGTTTGTCGTCTCGGGGCAGTCCAACGCGCAAGGTTACAACCACATCCGGCAATACCACGGCGGCCGGGAAGCGTTCCCGGAGGCGCTGCGGGTGCAACCCCGGATCCGGTATTGGCCCGGGAAGGATACGCTCCAAAACCAGGAAAACCTGTGGACCACGCTGCGGGTGGGCGAGGCGGGCTCCTTTGGGCCGGAGATTGGCCTGGCCAGGGAACTGGAGCGGATGCTGCCGGGAGAGGAGATCGCGATCGTCAAATATGCCTCAGGCGGGACCGGCATTGCCCGGAGCGCGGATTACCAGGATTACATTCCCGCCCTGGCCGGCTATAATGACCAGGGCCGCAATTGGCACCCGCCATCCGACGGCCAGGAGGCCGGGACGCTTTACCGGGCGCTCCTGGCCAACCTCCGCGCCGCGTTAGCCGCCCTTGAACGCGAGGGGAAACCAGCGGAGTTGTCCGGTTTTATCTGGATGCAGGGGGAGCACGAAGGAGGGATCAGCCGGAAAATGGCCGGGGACTACGCCCAGCTATTAAGCGGCTTCATCCGCTCGGTGCGGAAAGATCTGCAGGCGCCTTCCCTGCCGTTCGCCATCGGCCAGGTGAACAGCCACACCTGGGCGTTTGGGGATATCGCCCGCCAAGGCCAGGAGGAGGTCTGCCGGGAGGACCGCCAAACGCGGTTGGTCAAAACCATCGATTTGCCGCGCGTCAGCGGCGATGCCGCTCATTTCACCGCCGATGGCATGTTGACACTCGGCGCCCGGTTCGCGGAGGCGATGTCGACCATGATCCCTGGCGCTCAACGTCTCCCCATCCCAACCACTATTCCTGAGAAATGATCCTATGAATAAACTTGGCCTTTTTTTAGCGGTTATCCTGCCGTTGTCTGGCGCGGCGGCGGTGCAGGAAGTGGCACACTACAACCTGCGTGACCTCCGCGGCGTCCAAGCCCCCACCGCGCCGGAAACCTGGAAAAGCCTCGCGCCGGGCGGGCCGGATCTGGCGCGCGAGGGGGCGCCGAAAGCCGCCGCCAGTGCTCCCGGGGCACGGTGTTCGCACTATGATTCATCCATTCAGTTCAGCGATCCCAGCCAGTGCTACCGGGTGGCGCGAAACCTGGCCGGGGGCGGCAACTTTGTGCTGGAGGCCTGGGCTTGCGCGCGCCTGGGGAATGCGGGCGGCCTGCATACGGTGGTGGCCAACGGCCATGGCGGCATCGGTTTCATCCTGGGTCAATCCGGCGATCACTGGGGTGTCCTGGTGGGCGGGATCGGGTTCACCCCGCTGGCGCCGGTGGCGCCGGGGGTATGGACGCATCTGGCCATCGTAAAGTCCAGCGACCGGGTGAGCGGCTGGCTCAATGGCCGGAAAATATGTGAATTGCCGGGTTTGGGCGGAGGACCGCAGAATTTCTCCATCGGCGCCACCGCCCCGGGGCGGGAGGCATTCGATGGCGCAGTGGCCGAGGTCCGCTACGCCACGTTCCAGCCGGGCCAATTTGACCCGGTGGCGGATTTCCTGCTGGACGTTCCGGAGCTGAAGCGCATCCAGGCCGAAGGCCGGCAGGTCCGTTCGAGCCTGGTGGCCGCAGTATTGAAGACGCCCGGGGTCAGGCTGGTTGATCAATTGGATTCGGCCCCCGCCTCGGAGGATTGGCTGGTCAAGGCGCCCGCCACCCCCACCGCAGTGGAGGTGTTGCCCGGTCCGGATCACCAAAGCGCGCAGATCAGGCTGGCCAACGGGCTGATCAGTCGCACGTTCCTGGTCGCCGATGCCAGTTTGGCGGCCCCGGCGGCGGCCACCATGAGCTTCAAGAACCTGCGTTCCGGCGCTGAATTCGTGCGGTCCATCCGCCCGGAAGCCGTGTTGACCGTGAATGGTCAAAAACTGCACGTTGGCGGCCTGCTCGGCCAGCCGGTGCACAACTACTTCGACCGTGCCTGGATCGCCACGCTGACGGGTGATCCCGCAGCGCTCGGTTTTACCGGCCTGGAGACCGGCGATGTGGCCAGCAATCTCCCGTGGCATCCGCGCTACGGAGCGCCGGAAACCGCTTGGCCCCCCAAAGGCAAGCGGCTGACGCTGCATTTCCAATCCCGTTCGGGTGGCGGCCTTCAGGTGGCGGTGCATTATGAGATGTTCGACGGCCTGCCGATCCTGAGCAAACAGGTGGTGGTCCGGAACGCCGGCCTGAAGGAGATCCAGATCGGCCAGTTGGTGGCGGAGATGCTGGCGGTGCCCCACGACCAGGCTTCGCGCATCTGGGTCGAAAGCGATTACACGTTCAGCAGGATGACCACCACCCGCTGGGAGGAGGATCCGCTTTATGCCACCTACTCCGAAGGCCGGGAACCCATCGGGGATCTGCGTTACATTTCCAACACCACTTTGGACCATCCCTGGAAGCCGGTGGATGCCCGCGATTTCCCCAGCCTGGGGGCCGCGCGCTATCTTTTGCTGAGCCAGTATTCGCAGGGCCTCGCCAAAACCCTGAAACCCGGCGAGGTCTTCACCTCGTTCCGGACCTTTGAGACCCTCCACGATAACGACGATGCCGAGCGCCAGGGCCTGGCCCGCCGGAAGATGTTCCGCGCCGTGGCGCCCTGGACGCAGGAAAACCCCATCTTCATGCACCTGCGCAACTCCGATTCCGAATCCATCCGTCGCGCGGTGGACCAGTGCGTGGAGACTGGCTTTGAGATGATCATCATCACTTTTTGGAGTGGTTTCGACATGAACAGCACGGATCGCCGATATTGGGAACGGATCAAGGCGGACTTCGACTATGCCCACTCCAAAGGCATCCGGATCGGCGGCTACATCCTGTTTTGCTCCACCGCTTCCAAGGGGCCGGCCAATGACGCCAAGCAGGACTTTTACCCGCCCAGCCTTTGCCTCGGCTCGGAGTATGTGGATCGTTACTTCAAGCACCTCTTTGATTTCATGGATTTCGTCGGGCAGGACGTCATCGAAACCGATGGTCCCTACCACGGTTATCCTTGCGAGTCCACCACACACAAGTATCACCAGGGCCGCGAGGACTCCTTCCGGGTGCAATGGGAGAAGATGACCGAGTTTTTCCACGGCTGCCGGCGGCGGGGGATATTCGTCAATGCGCCGGACAGCTACTTCCACCAAGGCAGCAACAAGACCGGCATGGGTTACCGGGAGGAAAACTGGTCCCTGCCCCGCGAATACCAGATCCTCATTGGCCGCCAGAACATCTACGACGGCACCTGGCACAAGCTGTCGAGCATGGGCTGGATGATGACGCCGCTGGTGGAATATCACGGCGGGGGGCCGGCCGCCACGCTCGAGCCACTCAAAGACCACCTGGATGCGTATGGCGCGCACCTGGCGCAGAATTTTGGGTCCGGAGTCCAGAGCTGCTACCGCGGGCCGCGCCTCTACGACGTGGAGGAAACCCGTGTGTTGGTCAAGGACACCGTCGCCTGGTACAAGAAATACCGGGCCATCCTGGATTCCGACATCATCCATGTCCGGCGCCCCAATGGGCAGGACATCGACTGCATGCTGCATGTCAATCCCGCCCTGGAACACCGCGGCCTGGCCATGGTTTACAATCCGCTGCCCGAATCCGTTAAAAGGACTTTGAGTCTTCCGCTTTATTACACCGGCCTGGCTGGTGCTGCCCGGATCCGCGAGCGGGAAGGGGCTTCCATCCGGTATGCCCTGGACCGCGAATACAACGTCCAAGTGCCAGTGGAAATCCCCGCCAAAGGATATACCTGGCTGGTGATTGAGTAATTCACCGGCGAACAAAACTGTTTTGGCTATCGACTAACCTCGCCGGCCAATTTAGCATGGCCGGGTGCAAATCATGAAATCCAAGCCAGGCTATGAACCGCTTTGATCCACCGCCAAACGACGTTCAGGCCCGCGGCAGCCTGCTGTTTTTGTCACTGGTATGCCTGGTGGCTTCACTGGGTGGTTTGTTGTTCGGCTTTGATACGGCGGTCATCTCGGGGACCGTCGAGCGGGTCAAACAGCAATATGGCCTGACCGAAATGCTGGAGGGCTGGTTCACCAGCTCGGCCCTGGTGGGCTGCATTCTCGGCGCGGCGGTGTCGGGCGTGCTGGGGGACCGCTTCGGGCGCAAGCCGATCCTGTTGATTTCGGCGGTGTTTTTGTTCGTCTCGGCGCTTTACTCCGCCATCCCACCCACGTTCAACGTGCTCGTCATTGCCCGATGGATCGGTGGGGTGGGGGTGGGGATGGCGTCGGTGCTGGCGCCGCTTTACATCTCGGAGTTTGCGCCTCCCAGGCACCGTGGCCGGCTGGTGGCCTTTTACCAGCTTTCCATCGTCATCGGCATCTTGCTGGCCTACCTGTCCAACTGGCTGATCCTGCAGTTCGCGCAGAATAATCCCTCCGCCTTCGGGGGGCATGGCGTCTGGCATTGGACCCTGGTGGCCGAGTTTTGGCGGGGCATGTTTGGGGCTGAGATGGTGCCGTGCGTGGTGTTTTTCGTCCTGTTGCTCTTCGTGCCCGAGAGCCCGCGCTGGCTCCTTAAGGCCGGGCAGGCGGAACGCGGCCTGGCCATCCTCGCCCGCATCGGGGGCACGGAAACGGCCCGGCGGGAACAGCAGGAAATAATGGAGGGCCTGGCGCGTGAGGAAGGCTCCGTGCGGGAGCTGTTCAGGCCTGGCTTGCGCCTGGCCCTGCTCGTGGGGGTGATGCTTTCGGTTTTTGGGCAACTATCCGGGGTGAACATCGTCGTTTACTATGGACCCAAGATTCTCATGGCCGCCGGATACCAGGATGCCGCCGCGCTGCTCAGCCAGGCGGGCTTTGGTCTCATCAACCTGGTCTTTACCATCCTGGCGCTCATGGTCATCGACCGCTGGGGGCGGCGCCCGCTATTAGTCGGGGGCATGGCCGTGGTCTCGCTCGCTTTGGCGGTTCTGGGTGGCTTGTTCCTATTCGCAGCCCAAGGGGCAGTCGTCTCCAAAACCGTGGGTCTTTTGATCGGCCTGGTGATCTGTGTCTATATGGCCAGCATTGCCTTCTCCATTTGTGCGGTGATCTGGGTGCTCACGCCGGAGATATTTCCGAACCGCATCCGCGGGCGGGCGGCTTCCATCGCCACCTTCGCCAACTGGTGCACCAATGCGCTCAGCGCCCAGCTGTTCCCCTGGTATTCGGCCCGGTTTGGCATGCAGGCGGCTTTTCTTACTTCCGCCGCCATTTGTGCGGTGGCCACCTGGTTCTTCTGGAAATACGTGCCGGAAACCAAAGGCAGAAGCCTGGAGGAAATCGAGCGGTTTTGGCGGCGCGGCCACCTCGCCGGGAGCGGCCGGGAATAACTCATTCTGAACCTTTCAATATGGATACGCAAATGGACTTGGACCTTATAAAATCCTATCTCCGCATTTACCGTGACGGTTTGCTGAACGACACCCTGCGGTTTTGGCTGCCACGCGCCATCGACTTGGAGCAGGGCGGTTACCTGACCGCCCTCGGTGAGGATGGCGCGGTTCTGCAAACGGACAAGTCGGTCTGGTTCCAGGGCCGTTTCGCATGGCTCCTGGCCACCTTGTATAACACCGTGGAACAGCGCCCGGAATGGCTGGAATATTCCAGGCATGGCATCGAATTCATCAACCGGCATTGTTTCGATCAGGACGGCCGGATGTTTTTCCTGGTGACGCGGGAAGGCCGGCCGCTGCGGAAGCGGCGTTATTGTTTTTCGGAGGTTTTCGCCATTGTGGCGCTGGCGGCTTACTCGATCGCGGCCAGGAACCAGGAGGCGGCGCAGCAGGCCTTGGAACTTTTCCAGCGGGTGCTGCACTTCCAGCCCGAGCCCAAGACGGATTCGCGCACCCGCCCCATGAAGGGGTTGGTCATGCCGATGATCCTGATCGTGACCGCCCAGGAATTGCGGAAGGCCACCAACAATCCTTTGTGCGATGAGGTCATTGACCGGTGCATCGCGGAGATTGAAAGGGATTTTCTCAAGCCCGAATTCAAGTGCCTGCTGGAAACCGTCGGACCTCAAGGCGAATTCATCGACACCTTCGACGGACGCATGATGAATCCCGGGCATGCCATCGAAGCCGGGTGGTTCATTCTCGAGGAGGCACGGTTGCGCAACCACGATCCGCGCCTGGTCCGGCTGGGCACGACCATCATCGACTGGATGATGGACTGGGGCTGGGATCGGGACCACGGCGGCATTTATTATTTCCGCGACGTGAAGGGCCTGCCCTGCACGGAGTATTGGCACGATATGAAGTTCTGGTGGCCGCACAACGAAGCCATCATCGGCACCCTCCTGGCGCACCTGCTCACCGGCGAATCCAAGTATGCCCGGTGGCACCAAATGGTCCACGATTGGTCCTATGCGCACTTCCCCGACCCGGTGCACGGGGAATGGTTTGGGTATCTGCATCGCGATGGCAGCGTATCCACCCGCTTGAAAGGCAATGTGTGGAAGGGGCCGTTCCACCTGCCGCGCATGCAATGGTATTGCTGGCAGCGGTTGGAGGAGGAACTGAAACGGCGGAACCAGTTGGCAAGCCCCAACCGTTAAACCAACGCCCCCCTGCGAATGATGAAAATATTCACAACGAACATTGGCGCAGCCTCCTCCACACCCCGCGGCAGGATCTTTGCCAATGGCTTCCTGGGCGCATTCCGCATTTTGGTGGTGGCGGCGGCGGTGGCCACCTGCCAAGGTTCGAGCGCGCCCGGTGAGGATAAAGCCGGCGGCGCGGAAGTTCCCACACCGAACCTTTACGAGGGTGAATTTTGCACGGGCACGGGCGACGTCGATTTCCTGCGTTTGATCGACGAGTCGTTTGCCTTTTTCCATGCCAACCCGGTCGTGCCGAACCTGGCCATGCTCTACAAACCCGAATGGGATCTTCTGATTGAAGGAGCCAATTGGGACGCTTGGTGGATCCAGAACAGTTACGGTTTCGCCTACGCCTCGACCCCTTTTCTGCAGGAGCCCTGGTGCTCGCTGGTGCAAAGGTCGTTCGATCTGTTCTGGGATAACCAGGGGGATGGCAAGCGCCGGGGCAAACTGGTTGGTCCGGCCACCGGATCGTACCACGGATTGGTGGCCCCCGATGGCTGCCTGGGCGATGCTGCACTCCCCGGAATCATCGCTTACAAACAAGGCGACGGCGATTTGAACGTGCATGATTGGTTCTACGAAGCCACCGCCGCCGGGGTGCTGGTGCAGGCCGAGATGCTCCTGGCCAGCCGCGATCAGAAGGCGATGGCCCACTATCTGCCGAAAATGGAAAGGGCCTGTGCTTTCATTGAAAAGGCTCGCGATCCGAAGAACAATCTGTTTCTCGTAGGCCCCGCGTGCAATCTGCTCGCGCCGAGCTACGGCGGCGTCAAGCAGCCGGACGGCACCTTCGGCAAAGGATACCTGGCCGGCCTCTCGATCACCTACCTGGCTGCGCTGGATCGGATGGTGGAGTTGAGCAAGTTCACCATTGGCCAGCCGCGGCTTGCGGAGTATCAGCGAAGGCAAAGGATAACGAAGGAATCGCTGTCCCAGTTGCTGGCACCCGCGGGCTATTTCGTGAAATCAATCGAACCGAGCGGCACCCGGCACGGTGTGCTGGGTCAGGAGCGGTTTGGCTACCTGGAAGGGGTGGCCAATGCCGATGCGGTGGCCTTGCGGGTGGCCGACCTGCACACCGCCGAAAATATTTATCGACAGATTGCCGCGTATCCAGCCATTCGGCCGTTTGACTTCCTGTTGACCAGCGCGCCTGGCTTGGACGATACCTACTGGAATTGGGGCCATACGAACGGGCCAGGTTTTGAGGGATTCCATGCGTTCGGAGATTGGGTCAATGGCGGGGCCTGGAGCACGGTGGAGGGGCGGGCCATTCTGATGTACTACCGCCTCGGCAAATTTGAGGATATCCGACGCTCCGCCACGCGGGCCATGAAATGGGCCAAGGACTTCCGTATGGATCAACCCTGGTCGCAACGCGGCGAGAACACGCACAATCCGTGGTCTGACTCCGGTAATTTCAAGATTCACGGCGTCTCGGTGATGGTTGATAATTTTGCCATCCCGGCGGCCACGATCCGTGGGCTGTTCGATTACGAATATTACTGGAATCGGGTGATTCTCCGCCCCCGGGTTCCCGGGGCCATTACCCAGTATACGCAGAAGGAACCAGTCCGATTCGGTGAAAAACTAATCTATGTGTCCTGCCGGAACGGGGGCCCCCAAGTCAGGTCCGCCACCGTCAACGGCCGCGAAATCAAAACCACCTCGCCCGACGAGGTGATGCTCGCCTATGAGGAACTGCCGGCTGAGGCGCGAATCGAAATCACCACCGGCGGCGGTTGGCCAAAAGCAACGCCGGCCGCAGCCTACCCAAGAATCCCGGACGTGCTTCCGATGGCGGACTTCAAAGCACTCACTCCGACTGAACTGCCGGAAGCGCTGAAACGACCGTTCAAGGTTCTCTCCGCCATGAACGGTTTGCTGGCCGCGGAAGCCGGCGTGAATTATGAACGCGCCTTCATCAAGGAAGCGATGGAACTATGCAAAGCTTGTGCAGTGCGGGCCAAAATGGATCCGGGCCCGGGCTATTACCGTCCAATCTCGCCGGAGAGACAGAAAGGATTGAACAAATTCTTCGAGGAGACAGCGGTCGGGATGTACCAGGGATTGGCTCAACGAATGACGAATTTCGCTGCCCGAGGAGACCACCGTCAAAAGCGCCTGGCGGCGTTATTCGCCACGGCAAACGAGTAACTGACGATAGAACATGAACCTCAACCACCAAGGCCGCCGCTTTGAATCAGCATTCCCAACACGCCCTAAATCGAATGTGCCTATGAATGAAACAAACCAGCCCAAAGCCCCCTTCTTCATGCGAGTCCATCTCTTCCTCAACGCCTCGGTCCGACTCGTGGCCCTGATGGTCGTAGCCCAAAGCCCACCCCTGGTAGCCGCGGAGATTTCCGACCTGGCACCGACTACGGCCGTGAACCATTACGACGGGAAATACTGCGCGGGCGCAGGCGATGTCGATTTCCTGCGTTTGATCGACGAGTCGTATGCCTTCTTCCACCCCAACGCGGTGGTGCCAAACCTGGCGATGATCTATCGTCCGGATTGGGATACATTTGTCGAAGGCGCGGGCTGGCAGGGTTGGTGGATCCAGAACAGCTACGGATTCTCCTACGCCGCCACCCCCTTCCTCCAGGAACCGTGGTTTTCCACATTGCAGCGATCCTGGGACCTTTTCTGGGATAATCAGGGCGATGGCAAGCGCCAGGGCGGGTGGTCCGGCCCGGTGTTGGTGGCGCCCGATGGCTGCCTGGGCGATTGCGCCGCACCCGGCAAAATCATGTATAAACAGGGGGACGGCGATGTGGCCCGGCACGATTGGTTCCACGAGGCCACTGCGGCTGGCATCGTGATGCAGGCGGAAATACTACTGGCCAACCGGGACCGCGCGGGGTTGGCCTATTATCTGCCGAAAATGAAACGGGCCTGCGACTCCATAGAGCGGACTCGTGATCCCGGCAATAACCTGTTTCTCGTCGGTCCCGCGTGCAATCTCCTGGCGCCCAGCTACGGCGGTGTGCGGCAGCCTGACGGCTCCTTTGGCAAAGGTTACCTGGCGGGCCTCACGATTAACTACCTCGCGGCGCTGGACCGGATGGTGGAGATCCTCAGGCTGGCGGGGGACCAAGACAGCCTTGCCGAATATGAACGGCGGCAGAGAATCACGAGGCAATCCTTATCCCTCTTGCTGGCGCCCGCCGGATATTTCGTCAAATCCATGGAACCCGGCGGCACCAAACACGGCGTGCTTGGGCAAAAGCAGTTTGGCTACCTGGAAGGAGTGGCCAACGCCGATGCGGTTGCGTTCCGGGTGGCCGACGATCAGACCTCCGAAAGTATATACCGGCAGATCGCGGCGTTCCCGGCGATTCGCCCTTTCGACTTTCTCCTCACGAGTGCCCCGTGCCTTGACGATACGTATTGGGCCTGGGGGCGTACCTCCGGGCCGGGTTTGGAAGGCATTCAGCAATTTGGCGACTGGGTCAATGGCGGCGTTTGGGCCACCGTCGAAGGCCGGGCGATCCTGATGTATTACCGGTTGGGCCAATTTGAGGATGTCCGGCGTTCCGCCACGCGGGCGATGAAATGGGCCAAGGATTTCCGCATGGACGCCCCGTGGTCGCAGCGCGGTGAGAATACCGACAATTCCTGGTATGACGAAGGCAAATGGCTTTACGGTAACGGGATCAAGGTGGCGGCGGATAATTTCGCCATCCCCGCCGCGACCGTCCGCGGGCTGTTTGACTACGATTATCGCTGGGATCGCCTCATCCTCCGGCCGCGGATCCCGGGATCGATCACTCAATTCACCCAGAAAGAGCCGGTGCGGTTCGGCGCCAAGACGCTTCGCCTTACCTGCCGCAATGGTGGGCCCAAGGTCAAATCGGTTGAGATCAATGGGCGACCGAGCAAGACCCAATCCCCCGAGGCCGTGGTGCTGGTCTATGACGAACTGCCAGACCAGGCCAGCATCCAGATCACCACTGAAGGCCGCTGGCCGGAGGCAGCTTCCACGGTGGCCTATCCCACGGTTCCCGCGCTGGTCCCGGAGAAGGGACAGTTGGCACCGCCCCCGGCCGAGTTGACGGAAGCATTGCAGAAGCCTTTCGCAGTCCTTACCGCCTTGAGCAAACGCCTGGCCGCCGAAGCCGGCGCCGGCTATGAACGTGCCTTCGTCTCCGCCACGATTGAAGCCTGCGAGGCTTATCGAGGGCGGGCGGCGATGGTTGCCGGCCCCGGTTATTACCGGCCGATCAAACCGCAACGTGCCACCGCCCTGAATAAGTTCTACGAGCAGGTGGCCTTGGAAATGTATAGTGGCCTGGCCAGACGGATGACCGTTTACGCCGAAAAAGGCGATGCCCGGCAAAAGCAGCTCGCGGCGTTGTTTACCGAGGTGCAAAAGCAGCAAGAAAAGAAATAACCGGGCGAAACAATTTACCCAGCGGAGGAAACATCCCTATGTCCCATCGATTAGGCCTTGATGCACGCTGCACGGCAGCCTGGTTCGTCGCAGTAATGGCCCTGTTATCCGCCCGGCCGGCCCTTTCGGCGGCGGATCTGGCGAATGCCAACCAGGCGGTCCTGCAACCAGGGGCTCGAGCCAATCCGCACGACCGCATCAAAGCATTCTGCATCGACTTCAACTGGGGGGCCGGCGGACCCAATGGCTTTCCGGCGCCGGGCACCTTTGCGCAGGCGGATCCCGCGGCGCATTATCGATGGTACCGGGATCTGGGGGTCAACGCGATCCAGACGTTCTGTGTGAGCTGCAACGGCTATGCCTGGTACCAAGGAAGCGGAGTGGCGCCAGTGCAGCCTGGCCTGAAGCATGATTTCCTGAAACAGATCACGGAATTGGCGCATAAGGATGGCGTGAAGGTCATGGGATACTTCTGCGTGGGCGCCAACACCTACTGGGGCCAGAAGCATCCCGAGCAAAGCTATGGAATCCCCAGCGCCATTCATATCCCTTTCACCAGCGAATACCTGGACTACCTGGAAGGCAGCATCCGGGATGCGCTCACCAAGACCGGGATTGACGGTTTTATGATTGATTGGGCTTTCAGCCCGCCGCTGCTGATGGATCAGGAGACCGTCCGGTGGTTGCCCTGTGAGCAGCAGATGTATGCGGAATTGTTCGGGCGGCCATTTCCCGGCAAGGATAAGCTGGCAGTGGGCGAGACTTTGGATTTCCAGCGCCGCGCTCTGGAGCGCTGCTGGCGCCGGATTCATACGGCGGCCAAGTCGGTCCTGCCTGGCTGCATCATCTGGCTGAGTTGTTTCGACCTGGCACATCCGCAGGTCGTGGGTTCGGCGATGCTGCGTGAGGTGGATTGGGTGATGAACGAGACGCCCACCCCGGCGAAGTTGGACGCCACCCAGCGGATGGTTGGCCCCCACACCAAGCTGATCCAATGCGTTTCCGGTGGCAGCACTGAGTATGACGCTTCAAAAGTGCTGGATGATCCGAAATACCAGGATGTGGGTCTATACGGTTTTGCGCCGTGGCCAGACCCGGCGACCACGTTTCCACCCGATCCCCCCCGGGACGCCACCCAGAAAAACATCCGGAGCAATATCGAGAAGCTGCGCAAAGTCTATCGTTCATCCGCGTCCGCGGCCGGCGTGGCGAATTTGCGCTGCGAATATCTCACGGATCCCTCGGGGATCGACGCTGCCAAACCGCGTTTGAGTTGGGAGATCGAATCCGCCCAGCGCGGTGAACGGCAGACCAGGTATCAGGTGCTCGTCGCCTCGACCCCGGAGTTGCTCGCCCAAGACCAGGGTGATCTTTGGGACAGCGGCGAGGTGGCTTCGAGCCAGAGCATCCAGGTTGAATATGCGGGCCAGGCTTTACGTTCCAGGACGCGGTGCCATTGGAAAGTCCGGGTCTGGGACAAGGATGGCAAGGTGTCGGCCTGGAGCCAACCGGCTCGGTGGACCATGGGTTTGCTCGAATCCACGGATTGGCAGGCAGCCTGGATCAAGCCTGCTCCAGTGGACCCGGTGAAAAATGGCCTGGAAGGCTCCGCGTGGATATGGTTCCCGCAGGCCGGCGCCCTGGACCAGATTCCGCCGGGCACCGCCTATTTTCGCGCGCGGCTTCAATTGCCGCCCGGGGCTGGCATCCGGCGCGCTTCGGTGGTGATGTGTGCCGATAATGCCTTTGCTTTGTTTGTGAACGGGAAGGAAGTGCTGAAAGGCGACGACTGGCATGCACCGCAAAGGACCGAGATCACCCGGATGCTGAAGTCTGGCGAAAATATCTTCGCCGTGGCGGCCACCAATTCCACCGGCAACCCAAGCCCGGCTGGGTTGATTGGCCGGGTGACTGTCGAACTGGCCAACGGAGGCGCGGTGACTCTGGAAACCGGCGCCAACTGGAAGAGTTGCGCTCGGGAGCAAACCGGGTGGCGGGAAGCTGGAATCGATGAACAGGGTTGGTCTGCCGCCCAAGAGGTGGCCCGGTTTGGCGCCCCGCCCTGGGGCCCCATGGGCAAGGCGGAGGAGAAAATCATCCATCCCTGGTTGCGCCGCACTTTTGAGGTGAAATCGGATATCCAGCGCGCCGCCATTTATGTCAACACCCCTTCCGAATACGAACTCTATATCAATGGCCGCAAAGTGGGTGACGAGGTGCTGGCGCCGGCCCATGTGAATGTGAGGAAGCGCATGCTCTATAATGTTTACGATGTGGCCGGCTATCTTCGCCCGGGAACCAACTGCATAGGCCTCTGGATGGCGCCCGGATGGTATCAACCCCGCTACGGTAATCCCCATCAGGCGCCGATCGTTCGCGCGCAACTGGAGGTTGAGGCTGCGGATGGCCGAATGGTCGTGGGAACCGACGCTCAGTGGCGCGCCACTGAAAGTTGCATCAGCCAGATCGGCGCCTGGGGGTGGAGCGATATGGGGGGAGAACTATGGGACGAACGCCGGTTCGTCAGGGATTGGAATCAGGTGGCGTTCGACGACCGCGGTTGGCCCTTGGCGGTGGAGGTTCCCGCGCCGAAAGCGGTGCATTCCTGGCAGGCGCTACCGGGCAGCCGGCTGAGAGCGCCCATGGCGGCGAAAAAAATTTACGCCCACAAAGGGAAGTGGGTGGTGGACTTCGGAACCACCTTGACGGGATGGATGCGGATGCGCCTGCCGGCTCTGAGGCCCGGGCAACAGGTAACCATTGAATATGCCGACTTGGATAACCCGGTGTTGGAACATATGCCCAATGGGGATGGATTCCAGACCTTCGGCCAGAAAGATGTGTATATTGCTGGCGGTGAAGGATCCGGGATTTTCTGCAGCAAGTTCAACCAGCATGCCTTCCGCTACGCGGTGATTGCTGGGTTGCTGCAGGAACCAGCCCTGGCCGATGCGCAGGCGATGACCGTCGAAACGGATCTGGAGAAAGCCGGGGAATTTGCCTGTTCAAACGAGCTGTTCAACCGGATCCACCAGGTGACAGTGGCCACCTACCACACCCAGATCCCCTGCGGGGTGCTGGGCGGCGGGGAGGCCCGCGAGAAGCTGGGTTACGGCGATGGGGGTTCTTTTCTTTCCGGGATGTTATACAACCTGAGGAGCGACGCTTTTTTCCAGAAATGGCTGCAGGATTGGTGCGACGGCCAGCGGGCCGATGGGTTTTTGGGCCATACCGCGCCGGAATTTTATCCGGCGGGCGGGGGGCCATCCTGGGGTGGACAGGCCAGCGAATTGGCCCGGCGTTTATATTTATATTACGGAGATCGACGGGCCATTGCCGGGGCTTACGGCACGCTGACAAAATACCTCCAACATCTGGAAAGCCAGACGAGCCGTGATCTGTTGCGCTACTTCAATCCCTATGCACCCAATGTGCAGCAGGAGTGGTATTTCCTGGGTGATTGGACGCCCCCCGGTCCGTCCGCGGACCAGCATGGTTTTGTTTTCGAAACGGGGGAGCAACGGGAGTTCTTCAACAATTGCTACCGGGTTTTGCTCTGGGACCAACTGGCCTTGTTTGCCGAGGCGCTGGGGAAGCGGGACGAGGCCCAGCTGTGCCGGGAACGGTTGGCGGTGCTCCGCCCATTGATCCACCAGAATTTTTACGATTCCGAAAAGCGGACTTATAAAGTCAACCAGCAGGCCTATCTTACCTTGGCGCTTTACGCGCAGGTCACGCCGCCGGAACTTCGGCCCGAGATCCGCAGGCAATTGGAGGAGGCGATCGTTACCCAAGCCAAAGGGCACCTCGCCACGGGTTTGCAGGGAACCTTTCTGATGCTGGATTTATTGAACCGGGAAAACCGCAATGACTTGGTTGCCTTGATGATGAACCAAACGACTTTTCCCGGTTGGGGGTTCTTGATCCGGAACGCAAGGTCACGACCTGGCCGGAAACCTGGAGCGGGTGGGGGAGCCAGATCATTCAAGTAGTGGGCACCCCTGGCGCCTGGTTCTACGAGGGCCTGGCTGGAATCCGGCCCGATCCTGAAGGGCCGGGATTCAAGAAAATCCTCATCAAACCTGCACCCGTTGGCGGCGTGACCTGGGTGAAGGCCCATCACGATTCCACCCACGGGCGCATTGTCAGCCACTGGCAGCGCGACGGCAACCAATGGAACCTGGACCTTGTCATTCCCGCCAACACCACCGCCACGGTGTATGTGCCGGCCAGCGATGCGGGATCGGTCACTGAATCCGGCCAGCCTGCCGCCCGGGCGGAAGGGGTGAAATTCCTGCGCCTGGAAAATATGGCCGCTGTATATGCCGTCGGATCCGGGACTTATCGGTTCCAATCCACGATTCCGGAAACTGTAAAATAAACCACCCAACGAAGTTCCCATGAATGATTCAATTCCGCGCCGCCGGGCAGCCTGCCTCCTCGCCGCCCTGATTCTGCTGGCCGACAGCCTGCCCATCGTCGCCAGACCGCTTTTTTTCAGTTGTGCAGCCACCAACGACCTTTTCCGAACCGCCTTGGCGAATGGGATGGAAGTGCAAAGGTATGACACCCCCCAGGCCGCCCTGCTGGCCGCCCCGGAAAAGTCCGGGGTGCTGATACTGGCCGACGGGTATCCGGCGATGACGACGGCCCTTGGCCCTTCGGTGTTTCAGGAAGCCGACGCCAAAAAACTCCGGTTGTATGTGGAATACCCATCCTTTCTGCCCGGGGTGGAAATCGGCGCGCCCCGAAGCACCCACTGGGAACGGGCGGTCATTGCCTCCGACGCTTTCGCCCCGGGTTTGGCCAAATTACGCATCCTGGCCATCCACGGCTGCCGTTTTGTGCCGGTGAAGGCCGGGAATCCGGAAATTGTCCTCGGCCGGGTGGCGGGGTTCGACACTGCTGTGTTCGGGTTGGCAAAGGAATCCTTCCCGATCCTGTTCAGATTGCCCGTGCGCCAGGAGGCCGGGGAGGTGCTGGTGGCGGCCACCAAGCTCAGCAATTTCATCACGGGCCGATACGCGCCCCAGGATGCCTGGCGGGAGATATGGAAGTATATTTTCACCTGGCTGCAGCCGGACGGCCAGCCCACCGAATTGAGGTGGACGCCCAGCGTGCGGCCCAGCTATGGCACTGGAGATTCCCTGCCCGAAGCGGTGGAAAGGCAGGCCATTCAAAGGGGCATCGGCTGGTATTTCAATTCGCGGATGCTGGTCCATCCTTCGCTGCTGGGGAAATATAACCGGCCCGCCAATGCGCCGGATCCGCCCCCGGCCAACGTGGATTTGACCCAGGACTGGCCGCTGGGCCATCGCATCGCCCGGATGCCGGATTTGAATGGACCCGCTGGCGACGGTTCTTTGGGTGTGCTGGAGGGTTTCGACGCCCGAATCTTCGCTGATGGCACCCAACCGGTGCGGTGGTGGAGAAGATCTGACTGCAACGGGGAAATTGCCGGTGCCATGGCCGCGGCGGGGGTGGCCCTGGATAATCCAGGCTGGCTTAAAACCGGCGCGAACATCGGCGATTGGCTGTATTTTCAATCGTTGATGTCGCTGGGCGACCACGCCAATCCCCAGCATCCGGGTTACGGTTTGTTTGGCTGGAACGACTCCCCCCAATACTGCGGCCCCGGCTCGATGGATGGCTATGGGGTCTTTTACGGCGATGACAATGCGCGGTCCATGTTGGGCATGATGCTGGCCGCCGCGTCGCTGCGGACGGATCGGTTCGATGAGCGGCTGATGAAATGCCTGCTGGCCAACCTGCGCGTCAGCGGCCAACTGGGATTCCAGCCGGACCGCATCGACCAGGGGCCTTTGGAACAGGCTGGCTGGCGCGCCTATTTCAACGATTGGAATGTCAGTTGCGCGCCGCACTACCAGGCCACGGCCTGGGCCTGCCATTTGTGGGCCTACAAACAGACCGGCTTCGGCTTGTTCCTGCGCCGGGCGAAGACCGCCATCCGCACGACCCTGGCCGCTTATCCCGGCCGCTGGACCTGGACCAATGGCATCCAGCAGGAGCGGGCGAAAATGCTGCTGGCGCTGGCCTGGCTGGTGCGGGTGGAAGACACCGCGGAGCATCGCGGCTGGCTGGACCAGATGGCGCGGGATTTGCTGGCGGGCCAGGATGCCTGCGGGGCGATCCGGGAGGAGATCGGCCAGCCCGGCAAGGGAGGCTGCCCTCCGCCCGCCTCCAATGAGGCGTATGGCACCGCGGAAGCCCCCCTGATTCAATCCAACGCCGATGCGGCAAGCGATCTGCTTTACACCTGCAACTTTGCGTTCCTCGCCCTGCACGAAGCCGCGGCGGCCACGGGTGACCCGTCCCTTCGGAACGCGGAGGATAAGCTGGCGAAATTCCTGTGCCGGATCCAAATCCGCAGCGAAGATCACCCGGAATTGGACGGCGGTTGGTTCCGCGCCTTTGATTTCAAACGCTGGGAATATTGGGCCTCCAGCACGGATGCGGGGTGGGGTGCCTGGTGCATTGAAAGTGGGTGGTCGCAAAGCTGGATTACCGCCGTCCTGGCCTTGCGGCAGATGCAGACATCCCTTTGGGATTACACGCGGCAGACCAAAATTGCGGGTGGCTTCGATGCCTTGCGGCGGCAGATGCTGCCCGACGATGCCTTGACCGCCACCAGCCGGCAACAGGTGAAGCATCAAGCCTTGGGCAAACCTATCCGCCTGGCCCACCCCGCGGCGGCGCAATACCCGGGCGAAGGTCCGGCGGGATTGGTGAATGGGAAGCTGGAATCATCCGGCCACCGGCTGCCCGATTGGCTCGGTTTTCTCGGATGCGACCTGGAGGCCACCATCGATTTGGGTGTGGCCACCGATATCCGGCAGGTGGGTGTGCATGTGCTGCAGGATAGGCGCTTGGGCATTTTCCTGCCCGTGGAAGCCCGGATCGCAGTTTCCGACGATGGCGAAGCATTCCGTGAAGTGGCCCTGGTTAAAGCCAAAACCCGCCCGGAACAGGAAGGTGCCTGGTGCGAAACGCTCACCGCCACGGGCCTCGAAGTGCGGACCCGTTTTTTGCGCGTGCGCGCGGTGAATCCGGGCAAAATCCCCGCTCCTCATCCAGCCGCCGGGGTTGATGCCTGGCTCTTTGCCGATGAAATCATGGTGAATCCCGGCCAGCCGGAACCAGCCAATGAATGACGCCAAACACCGCTCAGGAATAGTTTAAATCCAGTCTGCTGGTCGGGGACAAAACCATGAAATATCCTTTTAATAATCCGATTCAAAAAAACCGCCAGGCGCGCTGGCTGGTTTGGTTTTGCGTGATCGGTGGGCTGGCCGGAGGTTCCTGGCCGGTTTCCGCGGCTGACAAGTCCTCAGCCACCCTTTTGGCGGAATACCGTGGCAAGGGTATTGCGGTCATTCCCCGCCCGGCCCGGATCGAGCCGGGTGAAGGCCGGTTCACACTGAAGGCACAGACGACCATTGCTGCCTCTCTGATGGCGGAAACCATCGGGCATTACCTGGCGGACGTTATTGCCCCGGCCACGGGTTTTCAGCTCAAAGTGGTAACGGAAGCATCCGGCCACACTCCGGCCGACGCCATTGGGCTCTCTTTGTCGGGCGAGGTTGAACGGTTCGGTGACGAAGGTTATGAGCTGCAGGTGCTGGCTGATCGCGTGGCCATCAAGGCCGCCAAACCCGCCGGCCTTTTTTACGGCTGCCAGACCTTGCGGCAACTCGTTCCCGCCCGGTTCGGCAGCTTGGTTCAGGCCGCCAATGTGGAGTGGAGCGTCCCGGTTTTGAAAATTGTGGATCAGCCACAGTTTGTTTGGCGCGGAGTCTTGCTGGATCCGTCCCGGCATTTCATCAGCAAGCAGGGGATAAAGAAATGCCTGGATTGGATGGCTTACCACAAGCTCAACCGGCTCCACCTGCACCTGACCGACACCGATGGCTGGCGGGTTGAAATCAAAAAATACCCGCGCCTGACCAGTGCAGGCGCCTGGGCAGATCTGGGCGATGGTGTCCGTATTGGAGGCTTTTATACCCAGGACGACATCCGCGAGATAGTAGCCTATGCCCGGGATCGATACGTCATGATTGTGCCCGAAATCGAAACGCCCTCCCATTCCGGGGCGGCCATGGTGGCGTATCCGGAATTAAACTGTTTTGGCACGCGGAAAACCGCGGTGTCTTTCGGGATTGATCCGCTTTGTGGTGCGGAATATTGCCCTGGCAACGACGAGGTGTTTGAGTTCCTGGACGGAGTATTGGCGGAAGTGGCGCAGCTTTTCCCCGGTCCCTATATCCATGTGGGGGGCGACGAGGCGGAGATGCGTTACTGGGGCGAATGCCCCAAGTGCCAGGCCCGGCAGAAAAAGGTCGGCAACCTGCACGCCTGGTTCATGGAGCGGGTGAAGCAGATGGTGGAATCCAGAGGCAGGCGAATTGTCGGCTGGGGAGGCGTGGCCAGCGGGGCGGTCTTCACCTGCTGGGATAATGATGGCAGCGGCGGGTGGGCTGCCGCCAAGGGCGGATGGATGTCATCATGTCCACCGGCAACCACCATTATATCAACTATAATATCGAGCGGACGACGCTCAAGACCACCTATGATTTCGATCCCGCTCCGCCCGGCGCCGGGTTGACGCCGGAGGCGCGCCGGCATGTCCTCGGAGTGGAAGCCTGCTTGTGGGGGGAGATGGTTCCCGAAAACCATCTCGACAGCCAGGCCTTTCCCCGGGTATTGGCGCTCGCGGAGCGTGGATGGGGAATTGACCGATCCGATTTCGACGACTTTCTGGAACGAGTTAAAACCCACGTTGGAAGATTGGCGGAGATGGGGATTCTGACGGGGCCGGCGTTTTCCTACCCGATCCGCCCCGCCATTCCAGCCCGCGTGCGTGATGCCCTGCCATCCCTGATTTACTCGCCCTCGCAAAACCAAAATGATGAGGACTGGCGCTGGGCCTTGACCGGCATCGACCGCGGACAGGGTTACGATGCGATCCATCCGTTGCACGCTTTCGATGGCGACCTGGAAACCTATCACCTCACCTGGGGGCCGCGCAAAGAGGTCGATTCGTTCACGGTGGTGCTGGAGAAGCCTGATACTTACGATCGCGTCAAGGTCGTCACCGGCCTGGCCAATGGCGACCATATCCTCCGCCAGGGTGTTTTGGAGTTGTCGTGGGGCTATGGCCGTTGGAAGGAGGTCGCACGTTTTGAGAGGGGAGTAGCTGAAGCCCGATTGGATGGCTCGCCAGTGGTGGCCATACGCTTACGCTCCAGCATCAATCAATCTCCCTTTGATTTGCTGGCGGTGCGGGAGTTCATCCTGGAAAAAGGGGGGAAGTCCACTTTGCGGGAGATTACACCCGTTGAACGCCTTGGATTGCCCGCGGCGTTTGGTAAATAGCAGGGGAAGCAGAGTTTGGCGTCTTTATGGATGAAGGCGTGTTATAGCAGGCGCTTCTGTGGCGGGATCAGGGGCCGGTTTTGGTCATCATCCGAGTGAAGGTCAATCTTATGCTCAAAATAACTTGGATTGGGTGCGAGTTCTTGCTTTGCGCAGCCTTCCTTGCCGCAGGCATTGCCAAGGCTGCCAGCCTGCAAAACGAACACTTGCGGGTTATGATTTCGTCCGGTGGCCATCTCCAACAGGTGGATAACTTGATCGCCGGGGAAACGTATCCCATCGAAGCGGACTGTTTTACGCTGGCATCCGGCCGGGGGAGCCTGAGCAACCTCGGCACCGCCCCTTTGCAGGTGGCAACCGATGGCGAAAGTGCTCGTTTTATCTTCTCCCTGCCCGATCAAGGCACAGCAGCCTTGGAATACCGTTTGCGACCTGGCTGCGCTTATTTTGAGCGATGGCTGACCATTACCAATGGCTCCGAGCGCCTGCTCCTGGAGCGGCTTGATTTGGGGCGGACCGTGTTCGCGACTGCTCCCCGGGAGGCGATCCAGTATGACACTTTTTGGTATGCCCCCACGGCCAGTTTTTTGCGTTGGGAACGGGGTGGTTTGTTCACCGGCATCGAAAACCCGTTTTTTGAAACAGCGTTGAATGGCCGCGAAGCGGCCTTTTCCTTCGCGCCCGCCATGTGGATCGCCCCCGGTGAAATATACCAGAGCGAGCCGCAGTTCCTGGGGGTCTATCGGCGCAGTGGGCGGATGCTGGCGGATCATCCACCGCGTACTGTCACCAGCACCAGGGATGGTGAAAACCGCCCTCGTTTCCGGAATCCCGCCGGGCAGGTGCCGCTGGATTGGAACGAAATCCAGGGCATGCGCCAGTTTGCCGCTGATTATTTGGCCCCCCGCCAGGATCGTTTCCTGTCGATCCTGTACATGTATTGGTATCCCATTGCCCAATTACCCGTCCAGGCGGAGGCGGAAAGGCAATATCGGAGGGTGCTGGATACTTTCCGCGCGCTGGGCGGCGACCTCGTTGTTTTCAATCCGCTGGTACGTTACGACCGGCCGGCGGCGGATGCTGCGAGCTTTTGGAACCTGGCTCCGGAAGGTTCAGCCGCTCAGCACATTCTGCAATATGCAGGCGAGAAGGGCCTGAAATACGGTTTTTATATGGGGGTGGCCGCCCAAGGGGATCGAGGCAATGCCTGTAATCTGCCGTTTGTGCCGGAAAAACCGGAGTGGAAGCGGATCGGACCGCTGGGCGGTATCAGCAGCGAAAACTGCCTGGCCTGCGAGGGCTTTGCCAATTGGTGGCATGCGGTGCAGCGTAACACCATTGCCCGCCACCAGCTTCAGTTTTGGTCGTGGGACCCGGGTCCTGGCCACGGCTTTTTCTGCTATAGCGACCAGCATGGCCACGTGCCGGGCCAGGGTGGATACCTCGGCTGGCGCAAATCCAATGAGCTGTTGCGCAAACTGCGAGGGGAGTTCCCCAACCTTTACCTGATGGCCTATTACGGCCGCAAGGAGTATGGCTTGTGGGGCTTTAAATACTTTGACCAGCAGGAATCCTACTGGGAACAAACCATCTTTTACGGCGCCACCATCCATCCCGACCTGCACGATGACCGGGTAAACGCCGATGGCGCCCGCTTGCAAAACTGGTGGAACGGCAATTTCCGTTTCCTGCCCTCGGTGATGAATCATGCCTTGACCCATCGCATCGGGGAGAATAGCTACGACCCCCGTTTGCCGAAGGTTTGGGACCATGGCGGCTGGCGTTACAGTTTACTCTCCGGTCTCGCTGCGGCGGGGAGCGTCACGGCTTGCATCCTGCCGGAAGACGTTGCCCTCGTGCCGGGGATGAAGGAGTTCTACAACCGGTGGCTGGATTGGGCCCGGAAGAATTTCGACCTGGTGAAATACAACCTCGCCTTGGGCGACCAGGTCCAGCCTGGCGGCATCGACGCATGGGTCCGTGTCAAGGGTAGCCATGGCTTCCTGTTCCTCTGCAATCCCGCCCCACGTCCGGCCCGCAAGGAATTGTGCCTGGATGATCAGATCGGATTGCGGCAGGCGGGCCAATATACTTTGCGGGAATTGAATCCCCGCGACGGGGCCGCTTGGGTCGATCCAGTTTCCCAACGGAGCGTATTTCAGGCGGGTGAACGGATCACCTTTGAAGTGCCGGCATACGAGGTTCTGGTGCTGGAACTGGCACCCGCGGCGCCTGGGGAAGCTGATCGCGACATCAGCGCGGCGCCGGTGGTTTTACCCGCCCCAGGGCCGGTGCGGAGGCTCGATGATTGGCAAATGCCGGATGGTCAGCGGTTTTCCTTCCCCTTCCACGCCGCCCAGGAGCGGCTTTCACTGCAGACTTCCTTCGCCGCGGATCCCGCCATCCGGGAGGCCTTGGAACGTGCCGTGCCGTCCAACCTCGTGGAGATCGGTCCGCTGATTGAACAGTGGCGGAAAGACCGGCAGTTGCCGCACAATTTCGCTTGGGCCCGCCCAGACCGGCTTTGGCTGGTGCTGCCATTCGTCGATGCCTCCCGGGTGCGGGAAGTGCGGTTGGAGTGCGGTGGCGCTGAGGTGCCAGTGGCCTGTTTCAGTGTCAGTGGCGTAAAAATCATTTTTTACGCCGATCTGAGTGGGGTGGTAAAATGGGGACAAACGAACACCCTGTCCCTGCACCTGGTGGGCCTTCAGCCGGACCAATTCCTTGGCCCGTATCTGGATTATCCAGCCATCCCATCGGCTGAGATGCAACCATCCGGCCTGCCGGTAGGGCCGCGAGTGGTCTTCGACCGGCCCGTCGAATCAGAGGTCGTTCCAAGAGCTGCCTCGGCTCCAGCCGGCAAGGGGTTGCCCAAGGTATTGCGGGCAGCCATGGATCCGCCGCTGCTGGGCGGGAATCGCGAAGTCACTTTCACTGCTGAGGTGGACACACCAGCAGAGCAATTGCGGGGTGTTTACCTCTCCGCCGGGTGGCTGGGTTCGGATGTGCGCATGGCTTGCGAGGCCGGCTCCCGGGAATGGAAGTTCCGTTGCGGAGCGCCGGGCCGGTTTCCCATTCTGGATGCCCATACCGCTCAGGTGTGGGCGGTGGACGTCAACGGCCAAATCGGCGCCGTGCGGACGCTTCCTGTGAAGTGGAGTCTGGGTGGTTTCCTGCCGGAAGGCGCCGCAGCGGCCTTGGCCAGCCCTTGGCCGGAGGCTCGGGCGGATGCCCTGGCCGCGCTCGAATTTTGCGACGATCCCCGCGTGGCGGGGGTGGTTCGAGACCGTTTGGCCACCACCAAGGATCCGGAAGAACGCCGCCGCCTGGAGAGCATCGCCCGCCGCCGGCGCGCCACCATCGGTGACAAAACGCTCGTGGCTTGGGTTTACCCCTCCAACCTGACCCAGCGCGGTGGGAGTGTGCTCACCATTGAAAAACTGGCGGACCAGGGGACGCCGGATTTTGATGCCATCGTTTTCGGCGAAATAACTCCCGGGAAGTGGATGCCCGGGAGCGGTGCCTTCCGCCGGACCCTGGGCGACCAATCCGCCTGGCCAGTGGAAACAGCGGATTCCCGCACCCTGGTGCAAGTGGCCATCGTTTATCGGGGCGGCCAGTTGACCCTGTTTCGCGACGGCCGGATCTGCACGCGCTACCCGGTCCAACCCACGAGCTTTGGCCCAACGTCCCTCCTGCTGATCGGCCGGCGGCACCTGGAGGCCAGCGGCGCTTGCTGGTTCGCCGGTGCGGTGGAGGAGGCGCGCCTTTATGATTCCGCACTGGAGGATGCTGAAGTGGCTGCTCTGCGGCTGAACGACCTGGGCCGGGTGAAGCCGTTGGCCCGCTGGACTTTTGAGGATGGCACCCAGGATGCCATGGGCCGCCTGGCACCAGGCGTCCTCCACGGCCACGCCCATGTGTCTGGTGGCAAACTCCATCTCGATGGCGTTGATAGTTACCTGCTCATCCGGGGGCTGGATGGGGGCTGAAGCCTGGGTCACTTGTATTAGTTGCGGCCATCGTTTACATTATCCTGCCTTAAAATGAAGGCGAGCCCGGCTGATTTCCCCGCGCTGGCTGGCGGTTATGTAATTCGGTCAAGCGGCGGGAACCGGGGTGAGTCCTGAACTAAAAAGAAATTATGAAAACCTTGATAATGGCCTGCGTGGCCTTGGCGTGGTGCCTGACAGTGACGGCTCACATCCATACCGAACGGGTGGAATATCAGCAGGATGGCCAGGTTTTGGAAGGCTGGCTGGCCTATGACGAAGCGGTTCAGGGCCGGCAGCCCGGAGTGATGATTGTCCACCAGTGGATGGGCTTGGGCCCAAATGAAAAAAAGCGCGCCGAAATGCTGGCCAGGCTTGGTTATGTGGCGCTGGCGGTGGATATTTATGGCCAGGGAATCCGGCCAAAAAATCCCGCCGAGGCAGGTGCGGAGGCCGGAAAATACAAGACCAACCGGGCCTTGTTGCGCGCCCGGGCCAACGCGGGCCTGGAGGTTTTGAAAAAACACGCGCGGGTTGATGCACGACGGGTGGCGGCCATAGGTTATTGTTTTGGTGGTACGACCGTGCTCGAATTGGCCCGCAGCGGGGCGGTCCTGCAAGGGGTTGTCAGTTTTCATGGTGGTTTGGATTCCCCGGAGCCAGGGGCCGGGAAAAATATCCGGTGCAAAGTGCTCGTGCTCCATGGCGCTGATGATCCTTTTGTTCCGGCCAGGGATATCGCCGCATTCCAGGAGGAGATGCGGAAGGGCGGGGTGGATTGGCAGATGGTTTATTATGCGAATGCCGTCCACGCTTTCACCGATGAAGGTGCGGGTGGTGATAATTCCCGGGGTGCAGCTTATAATGCCAGCGCGGATCGCCGTTCCTGGGAGGCCATGCGAACCTTTTTCAGCGAGATATTCAGCCAGTAATCAGGCGCCGGTGACCGGTTTCCGCACTGTTGATGGCAACCAACGCGGCTTGACTCCCACGGCCGATCCTTTCAGCCTTTGGAGTTGAACACAGTTGCCAAAGTATTATGCCTGAAAAAACCAACAGCCGAACCGGGATGATGCCGCGCCGCCAATTTTTAACAACCGCCGCCGTGCTGGCGGTGGCACCCAAGGCAGCCACCGGCCAGGCCACAGCGGCGGAGTTGCCTGAAAAACGGATCATTTATTACAACAACTTCGCGTCCCATCTGCTGTGCGCCTACAACCCCAACATGTATTATCCGGGCCTGCCGCATCGCTGGACCGATGGGGATTGGATGGCCCTCATCGACATGATTGCGGCCTTTGGCTTTACCGTGTTTGAATTCTGGCTGGAACCGCGCATGTTCTGCCGCCCGGCGCTGACGTCCGAGTTGGGGCGTGAATACGCCCGCCAAATGAACGTGGTGATTGCCCACGCCCGATCCCGGGGCCTGAAAACTGAGATGATCGCCGGGCTTGCGACCGTGGGGGAGCAGTGGCGCACGCTTTGCCCCAACCTGCCTGGCGAATGGCGCGAAGTATTGGGATTGTGGGAGGAATGGACGCGGCGGTTGCCGGGGCTGGACATTGTGGGAATTTTCCCGGGCGATCCGGGGGCGTGTTCCCGTAATGGGTGCACCGCGCTTACGTATATCGACAAGGCGGTGGAAGTAGCCTCGGCGGTGAAAAAAATCCTGCCCCGGGTGCAGATCGCACTATGCACCTGGGGGCCGCCTTTCTTCGGCTGGGGCAATATCCACATGCCTCCCACCAGCCGGGGCGAGTTCATCCCGGAGGACCAGGGATCTGCCTGGGCTTTTTCCAAGCCGCGCGCAGTGCAATCGATGGCCCATCTACTGAAACGCTTGAGCGATTTTCCCGAAGGCACGGCGGTCTCCATCAACCTGGGATTCAATCCGGACGGCAACCCCACGGGCGACCAGGATGCGCGGCCTTGGGCGCGGGAAATCGCCCGCACGAACCCGATCTTGACCTGGGACTTCAGCCTGACTGAGGGCGAGAATGCCGTTTACCCGCACTACCGGTTCCAGCGCTTATTTGCCCGGCGCCAAGAGGAATTGGCCGCCGCACCTTACCAGGGCGGAATCTGTTTCACGATGAGCCCGTTGCTCAACCAATTATCCCTGTATGAGGCGGCCCAATCGTTCCGCCATCCCGGTGGTGATCCGGGGGGTATCGCCGGGGATTTTTTTGCCCGGGTGTTTGGGGAACCGGGCCGGAAATTGGTGGAGGGCTATCGCCTGTTTGAAACGATTCCCGACTGGGGGGCTTACGAGGTGATCCGGCTGTCCCGGGTTGATTACCACCGCCGGATGTCCCGGCTGGCCGCTGACCTGGCCGATCTCAAGCCGTCCGTGAATGCGTCCGCGGCCTTTCATCCCGCTCCCGAAAAATACCGGGCCGAACTCGAATTCTTTGCCCATTTATTCGCGGATCTTACCGGTGCGGCGCCAGATTACGACGCGCTCCGAAAATCCTATTGGGATCGGGTTTACCGGATTTACGATCAGTTGCCCGACCATGTCGATCCCCGGCCCCGCCGGGCGACGGATAATTTCATACGCCATTTCGTGGAGTGGAAATAATGGCTGATCCAGAGAATTCCCGGATGGCGCTGCGGCGCCTCCGGGTTCTGGATTGCTTCCCGTACCGCCAAGCCTTAAGATGGCCGCATGAACACCAAAAGCATCTGGTTTGCGGGTTGGATGGCCCTCGGCGCCTTGGTGGCCGTCCACGCTGCCGTTACCGATGATTTTGCCGAACTCCAGAAGCAAATCAAAGCCAGCCGGAAATGGGATCTGACCCGGTTGCGGGTGGAAGCCCATCGATCCGCAGCCTTGATCCATCCGGAAGATCGGTCCCCGGTGGATATCGTGCTGCGGCGCACGCAGGCTTTACTGGCGGACTTGAGCAATCTGCCCGGCGCACCCGGGTTTGAAAAAGAGAAAGCGTCGCTGGCGACGCTGGCCGCCAGCGCGGAGGAGGCCCAGGCAAAGGCCCTGCCGGACGAAGCCGGGTTGCGGAAGCTGTTCCAGCAGATCACCGTTTTGAGAAGGCAGGTTGCGTTTCAAAATCCGCTGTTGAATTTTGAGTCCATCGTTTTCCTCAAGCATGGCAAGCAAGTGCGTGGCTACCGCCACATGGTGGATCAATACCTCGGTTTTAACGCCGGGAAGACCGGCGGCGTTTACCGGTTGCGGCAGCCGTTCAGCGACCAACCGGTGGCGGAATCCATTTTGGCCGAATCCCGCGTGCAAAATGGCCGGCTGCGGGACCGGCCACTGGAGAACCGGGGTTCGTTTATCGGCTTGGACCTGGATTATGACGGCAAAAGCCTGTTGTTCGCCTTTACCGAAGCCGAATACGAAGTTCCCGGGGATGCCAATTTTGACAACCAGTATTGCCGCCGGGAAGACCTGGCGCGCGATAAAGGCGCCTTGCATCATTTTTTCCGGCCGGAAAGCACCTATCACATTTTCCAGGCCCAGGCGGACGGATCCAATTTGCGGCAGCTGACCGATGGCATGTGGAATGATTATGATCCGTGCTATCTGCCCAGCGGGCGCATCGCTTTCGTTTCCGAGCGGGCGGGCGGGCAGGTGCGCTGTGGAATGCGCCCGCTGCCCTCCGCCACTTTGCATGCCATGATGCCCGATGGCCAGGACATCATTCAACTCAGCTGGCATGACACCCAGGAATGGCATCCCAGTGTGGGCCATGATGGAAGGCTGGTTTACACCCGGTGGGACTATGTGGATCGCGATTCTGATGTGGCTCATCATATCTGGACCTGCCAACCGGATGGCCGCGATCCGCGATCCGCGCATGGCAATTATCCGGAGCGGCGGGAATTGCGCCCATGGATGGAAATGTCCATCCGGGCCATCCCGGGCTCGCATCGTTATGTGGCGGTGGCCACGCCACACCATGGCGAAGCTTACGGCTCCCTGGTGATCCTGGATCCCCGGCAGCCCGATGACCGGGCTACCGCCCAGGTCCGGCGGCTCACCCCGGAGGTGCCTTTTCCTGAATCCGAGTCCCAGCCCGGTGTGCCGCATGACAAAGGCACTCACTCGCCCGCGGCGGAAGTATATGGAACGCCGTGGCCGCTCAGCGAAAACTATTTCCTGTGCGTTTACGACGCCGGGCAAACCAACTATGCCATTTGCCTGCTGGACGCCTTCGGCAATCGGGAGATCCTTTATCGCGATCCCGCCATAGCCTGCCTGGATCCCATGCCGCTTATGGCTCGCCCCCGTCCGCCTGTGCTGCCCTCGGCCACTTTGCAGGCCGGAATGGACCGGGCCGGCGAGGCTGATCTGGCCTATGGCACGGTGGCGATCATGAATGTCTACGACAGCCGGATTCCTTTCCCGCCCGGCGTCCAAATCAGCGCCATCCGGGTCATCAATATTTTCCCCAAGGATAATCCGTTCATGGACGACCCCAACATCGGCTATTCGCAAGCCTTGTGCCGGGGTGTGCTGGGCACCGCTCCAGTGGAAGCGGATGGCAGCGCACATTTCAAGCTGCCCGCGGGCGCCCCGGTCTATTTCCAATTGCTGGACCCGGAGGGGTTGGCGGTGCAAACCATGCGCAGTGACACTTACGTGCATCCGGGGGAAACCCTGACCTGTGCCGGATGCCACGAATCATCCCACCGCAGCCCCCAGGCGCGTCCCGGGATTCCGCCTTTGGCATTGCGGCGTCCGCCATCGAGGCTGGCCCCGGAAGCGGCCGGGTCTTTTCCCCTTACGTTTCCACGGTTGGTGCAGCCCACCCTGGATGCCAAATGTGTCGGGTGCCACGATGCCGATCCCAAAGCTCCGGGCTTGCACGGTGACCGATTTGCCAAGCATGGATGGTCGGAGGCTTACCATTCCCTCGTGAAATTCGCCTGGGGAATGAGTGGAGGTAATGGGGTGGCCATCAAGGAACGGCAATACTCAGTGCCGATGCAAGATGGAGCGCGGGTTTCCAAATTGTATCGTTTGATATCCCAGGACCACCATGGGTTGAAGCTGACAGCGGCTGAACTCCGGCCGATTATCGTTTGGCTCGATTGCAACAGCAATTTTTACGGAGCCTATACTGATCCCGAAAAACAGGCCCGCGGGGAAGCGGTTCAGCCGGTTTGGGGCCTCCCCAAGTGGAGTGATCCACAAATCCGTAAGAAATTGGCGGGCTACTGAGGGTTGCCCTAAATATTCCTTGCATTGGCCAGCATCGTTCCTTGTTAATAATGCATGGCCAGCCGTAAAAACAAGAGACAGCCGCGGGAAGCGAAATCCACCACCCCCCACCCCGGGGATCGGGTATCCGGCGCCTTTGGCTGGCGGCGGTGCCTGGGTGCAGGAAAAACCAAATGGCTGGCTGGGTTGGTGGTTATCGTGGGCATTTTCTGCTTCGCTATCAAGGTCTGGCATAGCCATGGCAATCGCCAGGCTGCTAATCCGCTCACCTGGGTGGCCGGAAAGGGATGCCAGGAAGCTGCGGTGTCCCCTGAACCTGGAGGGAAGCCAGGATTCACCTTGATGCCTCCGAGTGTCACTGGGGTGTGGTTTACCAACCTCCTGCAAGGCGATGCCTACCTGACCAACCTGGTGGCGCATAACGGCAGCGGAGTGGCGATCGGCGACGTGGATGGGGATGGCTGGCAGGACATTTATTTGTGCAATTTGCAGGGCCCCAACCGGCTTTACCGCAACCTGGGCCATTTCCAATTTGAGGAGATGCCGCTCGGGGAGGCGGCCTGTTTGGGGCAATCCTCAACCGGAGCTGTGTTTGCGGATGTGGATGGGGACGGCGATTTGGATCTGCTCGTCAACGGCATTGGGGTTGGGACTCGGCTGTTTTTAAACGATGGGAAAGGGCGCTGGACGGAAAAAAAGGACTCCGGATTGTCGGCGACCGCTTCGGCCACCTCCCTGGCGCTGGCGGATATCGATGGGGACGGCGACTTGGATCTTTACTGCACACATTATGTGGACGCGGTGCTGTTGGCAGACCCAACCATTCAATTGGCGATGGCCCAGCAGAACGGGCGGATCGTGGTGTCCAAAATCAACGGCCAGCCGATTGAAACCACCCGCTGGAAGGATCGCTTGCAGGTGCTTCCAGATGGGAGTGTCAACGAGGTGCCTGAAATCGATGGGTTCTACCGGAACGACGGACATGGCCACTTCACGCCCATCCAGTCTGAGCCGGGGGTGTTTCTCGACGAGGATGGCAAGCCCATTCCACCTTTCCGCGATTGGGGATTGGGGGTGATGTTTCGGGACATCAACGGCGATGGGGCGCCGGATATTTTTGTCTGCAATGACAACGCTTCACCGGATCGGTTTTGGATCAATAGCGGGAAAGGCACCTTTCGGCTGATTGAGCCGATGGCGATGCGCCATGCCAGCCGCTCCTCGATGGGCGTCGATTTTGCCGATCTCAACCGTGATGGGCATGACGATTTTTTGGTTTTGGATATGTTTGCCAGGGAGCATGTGAAGCGGATGTCCCAACTGGCCAGAAGCTACCCTGATCCGGCGGCCCGTGAACGCATCGGGGAACGCCAGCTATACAATCGGAACACACTTTTCATGGGGCGTTCGGATGGATCATTCGCGGAAATGGCGCTGATGGCTGGCATAGCAGCCACGGACTGGTCTTGGTGCCCCATTTTTCTCGATGTCGATTTGGATGGGTATGAAGATCTGCTGATATCGACTGGATTCGAAATGGACGTCATGGACCAGGATAGCACCGACCAATTTCGGAAACGCAAGTGGACGCCGGAACAAGTGAAACGCTTCCGGCAATACCATCCGAACTGGAGAACCACCATCGCCGGCTTCCGCAATCGGGGTGATGGGACTTTTGAAAACCGGAGCCAGGCTTGGGGGTTCGATCGGCCAGGCATCGCCCAAGGCATGGCGCTGGGGGATTTGGACAACGATGGAGATTTGGATTTGGTCGTAAACAACCTCAATGCTCCGGCCGGCATTTACCGCAACGATGCGGCTGCCCCGCGGATCGCGGTCCGGCTGAAAGGTTTGCCACCCAATACCCAGGGGATTGGCGCCAGGATTCGTTTGCTGGGTGGCATGGCGCAGGGCGGCCAGCCGGCCTTGATCCAAAGCCAGGAAATGATTTGTGGGGGTCGCTACCTGTCTGGAGACCAGGCGGTGCGGGTTTTTGCGGCAGGCGCCGATTCCGGAAATGGGTTGGCGGTGGAAGTCCGGTGGCGCAGCGGCAACCAAAGTGTAATCACCAATCTCCAGGCGAATCATGTTTACGAGATTAACGAGGCCGGTTCCACACCGCCGGCTGCAATTCCCCACCCGGCTCCACCCTCACCGTTTTTCACCGATGCCAGCGGGATGCTCAGCCATCGGCATGTGGAGAGTGACTTCGACGACTGGGCCCGGCAGCCGCTTTTGCCGCATCGGGTCAGCCGGTTGGGCCCCGGGCTGAGCTGGTATGACTACAATGGAGATGGCTGGGAAGATTTGGCGGTGGCCGGCGGCAGTGGGGGGACGTTGTCCGTTTTTATCAATTTGGGAGGCCAGCGATTTGGCACCAAACCTGACAACCTGACGGCGGTGGGCGATCAGGAAGCAGTGCTGGGCTGGGCGGATGGATTAGGCAATCGGAAGTGCCTGGTGGCCCTTTCGAACGCTGAATTGGCGCCTGATCAGGAAAGCCGCATCGCCATCTACTCGGCGGTCAAGACGCCTGAAAAATTGCCCGCCGGCAAGGCCAGCATTGGTCCATTGGCCGCCGCGGATGTCGATGGGGATGGGGACTTGGACCTGTTCGTCGGCGGGCGGGCCAACCCCAGTCGGTATCCGGAACCGGCTTCGTCCGCCATCTGGCTCAATGAGCAAGGAAAATTGCGGGCGGACACAGCGCTCAGCGCGCCTTTCCAATCGCTCGGAATGGTGAGCGGGGCCACCTTTGCTGATTTGGATGGCGATGGTTCCCCTGACCTGGCCCTGGCCTTGGAGTGGGGCGCAATCCGCGTGTTTCGAAATGTCAAAGGCCATTTTCAAGATGTGACCGGGGCGATGGGATTGGCGGCCCGTACTGGTTTATGGACGAGTGTGACCGCCGGAGATTTCGATGGGGATGGCAAATTGGACCTGGCGGTGGGCAATTGGGGGCGCAACACCGTTTACGAAATCAATCAGCCCAGCCCGTTGCGTGTTTATTACGGAGATTGGGATGGGGATGGGACGCTCGAGCTCATGGAAGCCTGGCAGCAAAACGGCAACTGGCTGCCCATCCGCAACCGGCGGTGGTTCGAGGCTGCGCTGCCCGGTTTGCAGCAACGCTTTCCCACCCACGAGGCCTATGGGCGCGCCACGGTTCCGGAAATCCTCGGGAACTTGCTCAAACAATCGAAAATCCTGGAGGCTGCCCATCTTGAATCCGGGGTGTTTCTCAACCATGGCTCCCGGTTCGAATGGATGCCATTCCCGCGTGAAGCTCAAATGTCGCCGGTGTTTTCAATTAATGTGGGAGATTTCGACGGGGACGGAATTGAAGACCTTTTCCTGAGCCAGAATTTTTTCGGTACCTCATCCGACCTTTCCCGGGATGATGCCGGGCTGGGGCTCTGGCTGCGAGGCTATGGAAACGGCTCATTCACAGCCGTGGATCCAAGTGTTTCCGGAATCAGGATTCATGGGGAACAGCGTGCGGCGGCGCTGGCGGATTTCAATCACGATGGCCGGGTGGACCTGGCGGTTACCCAAAATAACGCTGACACCAAACTTTACATTAATCAAGGCGCCAAACGGGGGCTCCGGGTGGTGCTGAAAGGGCCGCCGGCCAATCCGGATGCGGTGGGCGCCACCCTGCGTGTTCTCTACGCGGATGGCCGCGCTGGCCCTTGCCGCTCGATCCAATCCGGGTCCGGCTATTTGGCCCAGGATGCTGCCGCTCAAGTGCTTGGTTTGGCGGCGCCACCCATTGGCCTTTGGATTCGCTGGCCGGGTGGCAAAGAACAAAAGGTTCAGCTGCCTGATTCAGGTTTGGATATAAGCGTGAATTTCGAGTGAGATCATATCTCCGGAAAAAGGGCGGATTGTTTCAACGAGTCAATTGCATACCGATTGCGCAGGCGAAGGGATCACCACAGTGAAATGCTGAGGAGCCTAATGCCTGTCGTTTAACATGTTCTGCACCGACAAGCGGAATTCAAGCTGGCTGGGGATAACGATAAGGCTGGCAGTGGATTAAACCCGAACTCCGAAGTTAGGTTTGCATTTTTTTTAGGGGATCGATAAGCGCCTCGTTCATATTCCACCTCCGCCGAGTGCCTGCCGAGCCTCCGGAGGCACCAACTTCGGCGACGCG